>NZ_JAAFYZ010000050.1 GCF_018274385.1 Catenulispora pinistramenti
CCCCTACACCGCCGCCCTACTGGCCTCCGTCCCGGAACCGGGCCGCCCACTCCCCGCCGCCGGCCTCGTCGCCGCCGAACAACCCTCACCGCTCGCCCCGCCCTCCGGCTGCCGCTTCCGCACCAGGTGCCCGCTGGCCGACGAGCAGTGCGCACGCCAGGAGCCGCCGCTCACCCCGATCGGTGAGGGCCGGGCGGTCGCGTGTCACCGGCCGCTGGGCGGATCGGCGCGGTCAGGGACTTGAACCCCGAAGCCGCGGACTAAGCGAGGCTTGAGGCGACGTACACCTGTCACGACGAAGCGCCCGGGGCGGATCAGTGAGCGTGCGCTGCCCGCGGGCACGCGACGAGGGTGAACGCGGCCGGGAACCACGGCGTGGAAGGAGATGTCCGGGCCGGGTTCGGTCACGCTGTCGCCGGGTGCTCCGTCGGGGTGCACGTGGACGTGGGCCAGGTCGCCGGCGCGCAGCACCACCACGTGACCGTAGGCGGCGAGGTAGGGCTGGAGGCCGGTGACCGGCTGCCCGTCG
Organism: Catenulispora pinistramenti; assembly: GCF_018274385.1. GTDB lineage: Bacteria > Actinomycetota > Actinomycetes > Streptomycetales > Catenulisporaceae > Catenulispora > Catenulispora pinistramenti. The sequence goes on from NZ_JAAFYZ010000050.1 coordinate 530, forward strand.
CGGGTCACGGTCATGGTGAGGTTGCGGCCTTCTCCGGCGACGAGGTCTCCGGTCAGCTCGATCTGGTAGCCGTCGACGGTGAACAGGCCGGCGGGCTGCGGTGTGGGGCGCGGTTCGTACAGTCCGCTGACAGCCAGGTCGGCACCGAGGGTGATCGTGTGGCCGAGCCCCCGGGGAGAGACGACGGTGAAGACGCGGTAGGCCCCGGCTTCGGGGAGATCGAGCCGCACCGACCAGGTGTCGTCGTGGTCGCGGATCGGGGCGTAGTCGGTGACGGGGTCGCCGTCGGGCCCCAGGATCCGGAATCGGAGCAGCGAGGTTCCGGGTTCCAGGATGGTGTCCGCGAGGTCGAGTGTGTTGCCGTCCTGCGAGATCTGTAACCCGCCGGGGACTGCTCCGGCCTCATGTGCTGAGTGGTCGCCGGGGGTGCTGGCCCTGACTATACCCTCACGGGGTATATCCCGCCGGGCCGGAAAGGAGCTCACCCCCGATCAAGATCCATGATCATCGAGCCTGAGCGGTCGTCGGGACGCTGCCCATCCACACCGCCACTGGCTTCGAACACGGCGACAGACTCCATCACTCGCGCCAAAGTCTCAGCATCGTCAGGAGCGAACGCCGCCGTATTGATGTGCAGGCCCAGCCTCACACCGCCGGGAATGTTGTCGATCTGCAGGGTGAGATGCTTCAACGGTGAACCATCGTTCCCGTCCAACCAACGGAAGGTGCCAGGCGGCACCGGCCCCGGGGCGAACTCGGGCGCCGTGCCTGCACGAAACCGGTAGTTCAACCGGCAATGGGTGTCGAGTGCGGCGTCTCGCTCGATCTCGACACGCTGGATGAGCACCTCCACGTCCCACGGGTCGACGTAGGCGTACTTGAAGGCGGTACGCGCTGACCGGGCGGCGCGCTGGAGCACCTCTTCGAACGCGATGCCGGAGACCTCGATCAAGCACACGCCATGCTGCGCGGCCGTACACACCGCATCCGCGAGCCCTGGGCGGAACCGGTTGTCCACCACCGGACGCACTACCACAGGGTCGACGCCACGCACCCTGTGCATGGCGACCGCGAACAAAGCGAGGAAGACCGTCGGCAGATCGAATCCGCTGCGTTCGCTGATGACCTGCACGGCCGGGAGCAGGGCATAGGAGTCGTAGGCCCCGTGCCAGATCCCGGCGCTGAGCGGTCCGTGGGGATTCTGAAACCGGGATGGCGGAACCGCGTTCAGTACCTCGCCCCAGTAGCGCAGCGCCGCAGCGTTCTGTCGCCGACCGGCTGCCGAAGCTTGCCAGGCCGCCTGTTCCAGCGAGGTCTGGCCCCTCGGTGGCACCTCAGGGCGCGCTTCTGTCTCCGATACCAGTGCCCTGACGCCCGCGGCGTCGATCACCAAGTGGCTGACCAGCACCACAACGTGGGCGGGCTGACCGTTCCGGCACACCACGGCCATCCGCATGGGCCAGTCGTGCTCGTGGTCGAACGCCGTGTCCGTGTACTGCGCCGCCAGACGTGTGGCCGCCACGACAGGATCTTCCTCGCCGACCTCGACAACGTCGATCTCGAAGACCCCGGAAGGAGACACCCTCTGCCGCGGGCGGCCATCGGCACCCATCTTCACCCGAGTGCGCAACGCTGGAAAACGACACAACCGCCACCGCGTCTCCTCCACCAGGTCGCCCAGACTCCGACCGGGCGGCACGCTCACCACCCCGCCGAGCGGCCACCAGCTTTCGTCCTGCAGCATCTCCTTCCACCACTCCCGCTGCCCCCACGTGAACTCACCTTCTCCCGCACCTGCGCCAGCGAATCGAACCGACACCTGATGCACCTCGTAAGGCACTGGTCATCACCCTTCATCGAGCCCGTGCCATCTTAAAGAAGGTGCTATTCGGGGCGCTGGCGTGGCGATGGTCAGGGCGTTCGGGCTGTTGCCGAACTCATCCCAGTGTTCTCGTGGGCTCGGTGGGCGGTTCGGATTCCGCGGACTGTGGACGCCAGAGCCGGGCGCCTATTGGAGCACCGTGGGTACGGCGTCTCCTGCTGCGCCGATCCGACGCGGCTGGGCCGTGAACAGAAATAACACGATCCGCTCACGCGATCCGCCGAACCGATGCCTGCCGGGCTCCGTGTCGGAGATAGCGGTCCGCTTCGTACGCATGCTGATATGCCATGCGCGCCTGGTGCGCATGGCATATCAGTGTAAAGGTCATTACACGCTATTGCAGATAGGAGATTCTCGTGTTCGTCTCGATGAGACGGCGGCGGGGACGCCCCGGCATCCTGCTCCTGGTGGGGGCGATGGTGGCGAGTGTGCTCACGGCGGTGGGCGCCGCGCCGGCGCACGCCCTGGTTCAAGATCGACCGGCCTGGACCTGGAACATGCAGGGCGCCACGGCCGACGGCCAGAACAAGTGGACCACGGTGGTGGGCCCCATCCTCAACCCGAACCAGGGCGGTGGTCAGCCGCCGGTCGTGGCTCTGCAGGAAGTGGGTTCCGGGCCGCCGACGGCCGCGCCGGGCACCGTCAATGTTCAGATATCGGGGAACCAGCTGACCCCCCTGCCCGCGGGCATCTTCTACGACGTGCCGAACAATCCGGCCGCCCGGACGGTGGTTCACAGCCAGTGGAGGTCCGGCGGGGTCAACCATGACGTCTACTACCTGCAGACCGACGCGAACAACGGCGCGTGGACGGGTGGCCGGGTCAACCTGGCGATCGTCACGCCGGGGGCGGCCAACGGGGTGGTGATCATCCCGACGCCCGGAGGGATCAACAGCGGCGGCGCGTTGCGCCCGGCTCTGGGCGTCCTCATCGGGAACACCTGGTACTTCAGCGTCCACGCCCAGTCGGGGGGTGGAGCCAACGCGCCGGGCCTGCTGGCGAACATCAACGCGTTCGTCGCCGCCCGCAACGCCAGCAATCCCAACGGGGAAGAGGGCCTGGTCCTCGGCGACTTCAACCGTGAGCCCGGAACCCTTCCGGCGGTGGCCACCCAGCAGATCATCGCGCCCAACATGCCCACGCAACGCCAGGGCAGCGTGCTCGACTACGGGGTCATCGTCGATCCGGACCACATTTTCCCGGCCGGCCTCGCCGCCACCCTCCCGATCGCCACCCAGGCCTCCGATCACCAGCCCGTGCGGATCCAGCTGACCTCGACGCCCACGCAGAGCCCCTCGGCGGTCCCGTTGTACCCCACCGCACGCGTCATCGAGAACGTGCAGGCCGGCGGCGTGGTCGACGCCTTCAACCAGGGCACCGCGAACGGCACCCTGATCGACAGCTTCGCGCGTAACGGGCAGAGCAACCAGGCCTGGACCGTGCTGGGCTACCCGGACGGGTCACTGCAGTTCCAGGGCGTCGGCAGCAGCCGGTGCATCGACATCACCAACAGCACCTCCAGCCCGGGCTCTGGAAGGGCGCTGTCGCTCTTCGACTGCACGAGCCAGTTCAGCCAGCGCTGGCTGCCGGTCTACCAGGGCAACGGCGAGTTCCAATTCCAGAGCGTGCTGGTGCCCTCGCTGTGCATGAACGTCTCCGGAGGCCAGAGCGTCCCCACCACCGCCAGCGGGCTCATCCTCTTCGCCTGTGCGAACGTCCCCAACGAGCGGTTCTTCTTCGGCCCGGCCACCCCGGCCACCGCGACCGATCCGAACGTGGACCCGGTGTCCTATCTGCAAAGCGTCGGCCAGTTCACCATGGAGAACCTGTTCAACGGCGGGGTGATGGACGTGCAGGGCAACGCCACCGCCAACAACACCCTGGTCGACTCCTACTCGCGCAACGGACTGGCCAACCAGGCCTGGACGGCGATCCCGAACAGCACCAACGGGACTGTGAGCCTCAAGAGCGTTTCCAGCGGACGGTGCGTGGACATCCACAACAGCACCGCCGCCACCCTGGGCAGCGAACTGGTCATCTTCGACTGCTCGGGTCAGGCAAGCCAGCAGTTCTTCCCCATAGCGCTGAGCGACGGACAATGGGAGTTCCAGAGCGCCAGCACGCTGCCCGCGGTCAGCGGCGCGTGCCTTGTCACCGCGAACGCCACCAGCGGCAACCCGCGCTCCGGCAACGAGTCGGTCAACACCTGCAACAACGCCGGCAGGCAGACTTTCACCCTGACCCCGTATGACCCCACCGGCACTCCCACGCGGCCGACTGACCCGGACTTCACCAGTTCCCAGGAACTGATCACCGTGCCCAACGCCGCGGTGCCGGCACAGCGGGTGGGCTATTACACCAGCTGGTCGACCTACGCCAACGCCTTCTACCCGAAGAACCTGGACACCGAGGGCATCGCCGGCAAGCTCACGGTCCTGAACTACGCGTTCGAGAACATCGACCCGGTCAACCTGACCTGCCTGGAGGCGAACAAGGCGTCGTCCAGCGTCGAGACCGACCCGACCGGCAACGACGGCTCCTCGGACGCCTTCGCGGACTACCAGAAGGAGTACACCGCCGCCACCAGCGTCGACGGCACCGCCGACACCTTCTCCCAGCCGCTGCGCGGCAACTTCAACCAGCTCAAGGAACTGAAGGCCAAGTACCCGAACCTGAAGATCCTGCTGACGATCGGGGGCTGGACCTACTCGAAGTACTTCTCCGACGTGGCCGCGACCGACGCCTCCCGCAAGAAGTTCGTCGCCTCCTGCATCAACATGTACATCAAGGGCAACCTGCCCACCGGGATCAGCAACGACCCGGCAGGCGGGGTCGGCGACGCGGCCGGGATCTTCAGCGGGTTCGACATCGACTGGGAGTTCCCCGGCAGCGACAACGGCCACGTCGGCAACCACGTCTCGGCGCAGGACGGCGCGAACTACACCGCGCTGCTCAACGAGTTCCGCACCGAGCTCAACGCGCTCGGCGGCCAGCACTACCTGCTCGACGCGGCCCTGCCCGCAGGCCCCACCGAGATCGCCAACCTGAACATCCCCAGCCTTGCCGGAGCGCTGGACCTGGGCGACGTGATGGCCTACGACTTCCACGGCGCCTTCGAAACCACCGGACCGACCAACTTCCAATCCCCGCTCTACGACGCACCCGAAAGCCCCGCCTTCGGCACCAAGTTCACCGCCGACGACTCGGTCAGCGCCTACATCAGCGGCGGGTTCCCCTCGACCAAACTCACCCTGGGCGTGCCGTTCTACGGACGCGGCTGGACCGGGGTGCCGGCCGGCGGCCAGAACGGCCTCTACCAGTCGGTCACCGGGCCCACCGCGTCGTTCCCGCTCTCCGTGACACCAGGGGTCGCCGACTACAAGGAACTGGAGTCGGCAGGGAAGCTCACCAGCAGCAACCTGTTCTACGACAGCGCCTCCGAAAGCACCTGGGTCTACGACGGCACCAACTTCTGGAGCATCGAAACCCCCCTCACCCTGGCCCTCAAACGCCAGTACATCCAACAGATGAACCTCGGCGGGATCATGATGTACTCCCTCGAAGCCGACGACCCCACCACCACCCTCACCGACGCCGCCACCGGCATGAACTGACCTAATCCGCCGACCCTGGCGCGCCGCCCCCCGGGAGCCGCGCGCCAGGACTGTGATCCCAACGGCGGATCTGATTGCCGTCGCCCCCGGTAAGGAGTCGCTTCCTGCGGAAGGCGTGGGCTGTGCAGGCGCCGGTGCTGAACGTCGTCGGCGAGGCACCGAACGGCGCGGTCTGCGGGCCGGGTCGGATGCGAGATCCCGTAGGTCCGCGGCTCTCGCCCGCCGAGACCAGCGATCCACGACAACTACAGGGCCACTCCATGCCGTCGGCGTCACCGCAATCACCGCGATCACCGCGGTGGCCGCCGAACTCGGCGTCCCCGCCGACGTCACCGCGGCCGAGTTCCACCGCCAGGGCTAGAGCCTGCCGGCCAGGAAAGGCAGCACCACGTCGGCCACCTCGTCCGGCACTTCCTCGGCGAGGTCGTGCCCGGCGTTGAAGACGTGACCGGTGACGTCGTGTGCGAGCAGCCGCATCTGGGCCTCGTTCCGGTCGCCGATGAACGCCGAGCCGCCGAGGGCCAGCACCGGGATGTCCAGCATCGTCTGCGCCGCCTGCCGGTTCTGTTCGGCGTCGACCAGCATCGCGCGATAGATCGACAACATCGAGCGGATGCCGCCCGGCAGGCTGTAGCAGCGCACGTATTCGTCGACGGCGTCCGCGGTCGCGGTGTCAGGGTGGCTGCGTTCGTATTTCACCATGTAGGTGATCAGCTCGCGTTCGTGCCCGGTGATCAGCATCTCGGGGACGTCCGGCTGGAAGTAGAAGCCCAGATGCCACAGGTGCATGCCGCCGGAGACGTTCTCGTGGGTGAGGGCGGTGTGCTCCTCGAAGCCGAACCCCGGCAGCAGCGCCTCGGCGAACACCAGCGCGTTGACGCGTTCACGGTGCCTGGCGGCCAACTGGTAGCCGATCGCCGCTCCCCAGTCCTCGCCCATCACGCTGTAGGACTCGTGCCCGAGGTCGGCCATCAGCGCGGCGATGTCATCGCTCATCGTCGCGGAGTCGAATCCTCCCGCCGGATGGTCGGAATCACCGAGGCCGCGAAGGTCCGGCACCACGACGGTGTGCTGTGCGGTCATCCTCGGGACGAGGTGTCGCCAGTGGTAGCCGGTCTTGGGCACGCCGTGCAGCAGCACCACTGCCGGACCGGACCCGGCTGTCCGGTAGTGCAGCCTCGTCCCGTTGACGGCGACGCGGCCGGTACGGGCGGGCTCTCCCTGGTGGTCGGAAATCATGACTCCACTCACTCTTTCGGTGCGCTCGGCACTTTTGGTTACCGACTCACCGTAGGTGAGTAGACTCCGACCTGGAAGAACGCACTTTTTCGTGAGAGAGGCACCTCATGGTGACCAAGGAAACCGTCCGCGATCCGGCTGACGCGGACGTCACTCGCGCCGATTCCCTCGCCCGCGAGATCTTCGCCGGTGTGGCCAACAAGTGGACCTTGCTCGTCATCAACGTCCTCGAACAGCGCACCCTGCGCTTCACGGAACTCCGCACGGAGGTCGACGGGATCAGCCACAAGATGCTCACCCAGACGCTGCGTCACCTCGAACGAGACGGACTGGTGGACAGGACCGTCTACGCCGTCGTCCCGCCCCGCGTCGAGTACCAGCTCACCGAGGCGGGCCAGGCGCTGCGCAGCACGGTCAACCGCATGTGTGCTTGGACCCGCACCTACCTCGACCACATCGAGGCTGCCCGGCTCCGGTTCGATTCCATGTCCTGAAGGCACCCTTCGTGAAACCAGGCCAGCGTCAACAGATCACCGCTAGGATGACGTTCATCACAGAACCCTTATATGCAGGTCAGGACGGCGGCAGCGCGGGTTGCGCGGGCGCCGCGACGGCCTCGTCGACGTTGTCCTCGACCCAGGCGCGGAGCCGGTTGAGAGGGACGGCGGCGCTCTCGCCGAGCACCGTGAGGGCGTATTCGACGTGGAGCGGGACGGCCGGGTAGACGGTCCGGTCGAGGAGGCCGTGATCCTCCAGCCGCCGCAGGGTCTGCGTCAGGACCTTGGGACTGACGCCCTGAAGCCGTCGCTGCAACGCGCCGAACCGCTGCGGCCCCTCCTCCAGCGCGCCGATCGCCAGGGCGGACCACTTGTTGGCCAACAGGTCGAGCAGCGCGCGGCAGGGGCACTGCGCGGTGTAGACGTCGTGGTGTGGGTGCTGGCCGGTCGGGCATTGGGTCGCCGTGGGGCCCTCTCATCTGCATGCTTTCCAACGGGAAGTAGTGGCCCTTGATGGTAACCACATTCTCGGGGATAGCTTCATCTCACTTCGACAAGAGGCCGATCTACGGCTTTTCGCCACTTTTCCCAAGGGGATGAAACATGTCTGCCAACATGATGCGAGCAGTGGTCCAGGACTCCTTCGGCGGGCCGGAAGTGCTGCGTGTCGAAAGCGTGCCGCGTCCCGAGCCGCTGCCGACGGAGGTCCTGGTGCGCGTGCACGCGGCCGGGATCAACCCGGTCGACTGGAAGACGCGTGGGGGCACCGGCATGGCCGGGGTGCTGGGCGCGCCGCCGTTCGTGCTGGGCTGGGACGTCTCGGGGGTGGTGGAGGCCGTCGGCTTCGGCGTGACTACGCTGCGGGTCGGCGACGAGGTCTACGGGATGCCTTGGTTCCCGCGCGCGGCCGGCGGCTACGGCGAGTACGTCACCGCACCGGCCCGCCAGTTCGCCCGCAAGCCGGCCGCCGCGAGCCACGAGCAGGCCGCCGCGGTACCGCTCGCGGCACTGACCGCGTGGCAGGCGCTGGTGGACACCGCCGACGTGCGCGCCGGACAGCGCGTACTGGTCCACGCCGCCGCCGGTGGAGTCGGCCACTTCGCGGTGCAGCTCGCCAAGCACCTGGGCGCGCACGTCATCGCCACTGCGAGCAGCGCGCGGCACGAGTGGCTGCGCGAACTCGGCGCGGACGAGGCCGTGGACTATCGGGAGGTCCGTTTCGAGGACGTCCTGCGCGACATCGACGTCGTGATCGACCTGGTCGGCGACGCCCACGACAAGACGTCACTGCGCTCGCTGGAAGTGCTGCGCCCCGGCGGCCTGCTGGTCGCGATACCGGCGGGCGTCTCGCCGGAACTGGCCGAGGCCGCAGCCGAGCGCGGGGTCCGCGTCACCCCGTTCCTGGTGGAGCCGGACGGCCCCGCACTGGCGAGGATCGCAGAGCTCATCGACGCCGGACAGGTCGTGGTCGAGGTCGCGGCGGTGTTCCCACTGGAGCAGGCCGCCCAGGCGCACATCCAGGGCGAGGGCGGCCGGACCCGCGGCAAGCTCGTGCTCCGGGTCGCCGAGTGATCTCGCAACCCTGACATCCATGGCCGCGGACATCGGATGAGAAGCAGGAGCTTCGAGCCGTTCGGCTCCAGCGTGGCGAGCACGTCGATCAGTGCGCCGGGCAACGGGTCATCGGGCGGGTCCCGGTCGTCGGCCCGATCGCCGACCGCGGCGCGAGCCTGCTCGATGCTGCCCCACCACGTGTCGATGTCCATGACCTGGGATCATAGAAGCCCGCTCTGACGGAATCCTCACCTTCCACGGACCACGGCCACTTGCCGCGCTGGATCACACTTGGTGGCGTCTGGGGCCCTCGTCATGGACGCCCGTGCGGACTCGTCGTCGTCGACCGGCGGAGCGGCTGGCTTCGCCGTCCGCACGGGATCCGATCGCGGCCCTCTGGCCTACGCGGCCGAGCGCTCAGCGGCCGGACGTCGGCGTTGCCCCGACTCGGCGATGGCGGGCGGCGTGTAGGAGACGAGGTTCGGGCCCGCGTCGGTGCCGGGCGGGGCAATCTGGTCGATGCGGTCCAGGAGGTCGTCGTCCAGGACGATTTCCAAGCCGCGAAGCGTGTCTTCGAGGTGTTCCATCGTGCGCGGCCCGATGATCGCCGAGGTGACGCCCGGGTGTGCGATGGTGAAAGCCGTCGCGAGGTGGCTCAGCGACAATCCGGCCTCGTCGGCCAGGGGGATGAGCTTCTCCACGACGTCGAGCTTCTGCTCGGGGAACTGCGTGCCGTGCCGCCCGGTCGCGACGGCTTCCCGCCCCTTGCGGAAGCGGCCTGTCAGCAGGCCCTGGGCCAGCGGGCTCCAGACCATCGTGCCCATGCCGTAGCGCTGGGCGACCGGCAACAGCTCGCGTTCGATGCTGCGGTTGACGATCGAGTACGGAGGCTGCTCGACGCGGAACCGCTCCAAGCCGTGCCGCTCGGCGGTCCACTGCGCCTGGACGAGGTCCGCGGCTGGGAACGTCGAGGTGCCGATCGCGCGCACCTTGCCGCTGTGGACCAGGTCGGACAGCGCGGACAGGGTCTCCTCGATGTCGACCGCCGGGTCGGGGCGATGGGCCAGGTACAGGTCGAGGTGGTCGGTCTGCAGGCGGCGCAGCGAGTCTTCCACCGCGATCATGATCCAGCGCCGCGAGTTGCCCGAGCGGTTCGGCCCCTCGCCCATCGGATAGTGGAACTTGCTGGTCAGGACGACGTCGTCCCGGCGGCCTTTGAGGGCCTTGCCGACGATCTGTTCGGACTCGCCGTTCGAGTAGACGTCGGCGGTGTCGACGAAGTTGATCCCGGCGTCCAACGCGCGGTGGATGATCCGGATCGAGTCGTCGTGGTCGGGGTTCCCGAGCGCCCCGAACATCATCGTGCCCAGGGCGAACGGGCTGACCTGTATGCCGGTCAATCCCAGCGCGCGGTACTTCATGGGAACTCCTTGATGTCCTTGATGAGTGTTCAGTTCTGGGCCGGGGAAGCCGCACGCAGGCGCTCGTCGTCGAACACGATCTCGACCAGCGGGCTGTTGGCGAACCAGTCGTCGAAGTCCTGGCCGCGGACGACCCCGGCGGGCACGTCCGCGCCGGCTTGCGGGTCGAGCACCGCGGTGATGACGCGGCGCCGGGTCCGCTCGTCCACCGGCACCGCGGTCGCGGGCAGGTCGGCGTGGACGCCGTGCTTCAGGTGCACGGTGAACCGCGGATTCGCGCGCACGTTCGCATACCAGCTGCGCGGTGGGCGGGGCATGCCGGTCAGATACCAGTGCCCGGCGACGCGGTGGAACCACACCTCGACTCGGCGTGGCTGACCGCTCCTGCGGCCGATGGTGGTGATGTCGATGGTGCGTTCGGCACGGCTGGACCGCGGCCCGATCGCCAGGGCGCGGGTGACCGCGTTCACGGTGGCATCGTCCATGACTGTCCTCCTGCTTGCGGGCCTCATACGGCTCGGCCCGATCCCGATACGTCCAGCACATCAAGATCTGCTTGCGGACGACAGCAAGATCGTCTCGGCTTCTTGCCCGATCCTCTTCCGGCCTCGATGCGCCCTCACGGCAGCGCGGGAACGAGCTCCGTCTCCTCGCGCATGCGGACCGCGTCGAGGCTGGGCGGCAGACCGAACTGGCGCCGGTACTCCCGGCTGAACTGCGAAGGGCTGTCATACCCGACGCGTGACCCGACGCCGGTGACGTCGTGCGGGCTGGTGGCCAGCAGCAGACGGGCGGCCTGCAGCCGCATCTGCTTCTGGAACTGGATGGGGCTCATCGTCGTGACCGCGAGGAAGTTCCGATGGAACGCCGAGACGCTCATCCCGGACAGGCTCGCGAGCTCCTCCACACGGAATGCCTGCGTGTAGTTGTCCCGGATCCACCGCACCGCCCGGGTGATGTGGCTCAAGCCGCTGTCCGCCAGCCCCAGCTGCCGTACCGGCTCGCCTTGCTCACCGGTCATCAGGCGCCAGAGGATCTCCCGCTTGATCAGCGGGGCCAGTACTTCGCGATCGCGCGGCTGGTCCAGCAGGCGAAGCAGCCGGACGACCGCGTCGATGAGTTCATCGGGGGCATCGCTCACCGCTATCCCCGAACCGACCGCGCCGGTGGACCGCGGCAGGTCGCCCGGCCTGGCCCGCACCATCAGCTCGGCGATGACGTCAGGCTCCAGCGTCATCCCGAAGCCCAGCGCGGGCCGGCCCGGGACGACTGTTCCGGTCACCGGCAGGTCGGCGGAGGCCACGAGGTACTGGCCGACGCCGTACTCGTATACGCGATCGCCCAGGGCGAGCCGCTTGCGGCCCGCGGCCACGACCGCGAGTACCGTGCCCGACATCGAAGATCCCGGCTGGGCGTCCGGGGCGATGTGACAGATCCGCACGCCCTCGACAACTGTGGTCAGGCCAGGTCGGGCATGCCGCTCCAGCAGCGTACGAAGCTCATCCAAAGGCATGACACGATTCCAACACGATCTCCGGGGCTCTCGCCTGCCAGCAGCAGGATCGTGCAAGAACCAGGCACTGACGTGCTAGTCGCCGTTCGAACTCGGGAATGCCGTTCGAACTCGGGAATGCCGGTCACCGCGGGAAATCCGGAGTCGCGACGGCGTCGTACCGGTCACGTTCCGCTTCAGCTCCGCCGCGGCGACGCCGAGGCCGCCCCCGGGTCCTGGAACGAGTTCCTGGACCCGGGGGCGGCCATCCGCTCGGTCAAGGCCACGACGCGCTCACCGAGATGCGCGCCCGTTGACCGCGCTACCGGAATCCCGATCCGGGATACAGCGTTCGGGCTTGCCTCTCCAGCGGCACCGATGCCATCTGATGCGAAAAGAACCAGCCATGGTCGCGGGCCCTGACGGCTCCCACCGCGACACCAGGATGGGGCGACTCCGAATGCGCAGAACACGATCGCTTCGTAGCTCCTTCGCCAAAGTAGGAGACCTCATATATTCGTAATCTGTCAAGCATCGACTAGTTTGACTTCTGTTCGCTGGTTGGGGGAGGCATGGTGTTCGTCGTAGTGCTGGCGGGCCCGGGTGGCCCCGGCACCTTATGAGATGGGCTGCCTGATCGCCAAGCGCGAAGGACTGGACCCGGCGGCGCTGAAAACCGCGTCTCGCGCAGACCTGGATACGCCGGGGCCGATCAACCTGCGTCTGGATTGTGCGCGCACGCAGGCGAGGCTTCGGACGCGGCTTCGTGGCGCCGGGGAGTTCCTGGCCGCGGTATAGCCCGAGTGACCGAGTCGCCAGTCTTCGAAGCGGGTGGGCGACGTACGCGTGCGTCAGTAGTCTGTCTCTCTGTTCACGACAGTGTCCGTTGATGAGTGGGGGGACGGGGCTCACCTTGAACGTCGATGGGACAAGGCCCGGGCATCTGGTCGGCGGCCGTTATGAGCTCGTCGCCCAGATCGGCCACGGGGGGATGGGCCGGGTCTGGGAGGCCAGGGACACCGACCTGGGCCGGACGGTCGCGGTGAAGGAGGTGCTGCTGCCGGCGCTGCCGCCGGTCCAGCAGCAGACGCGGCTGCGGCAGGCCAGGCGGGAAGGCAAGAACGCCGCGGCGCTGGCCGACCATCCGAACATCGTCACGGTCTACGACGTGGTGGTCGAGGACGGGGTGCCGTGGATCATCATGCAGTTGGTCAGGGGCTGCTCGTTGCGGAGCCTGCTTCGTGACCCCGCGGGCGTCGGGGTCGCCGATGACGCGGACGTGGCGCTGACGCCGCTGGGCGTCGAGCGGGTCGCCGCGGTCGCCGAGGCGATGCTGGACGCCTTGCTGGCCATGCACGAGGCCGGCATCGTGCATCGCGACATCAAGCCGCACAACATCCTGATGGCCGATGACGGCCGGATACTGCTCACCGACTTCGGCATCGCCAAGTCCGACAGCGACGTGACGGTGACCGTGTCGGGATCGGTGATGGGCACCATGGCCTACATCGCGCCGGAGCGGGCCGAGGGCGAGACCGGTACTTCCGCCTCCGACTTCTTCTCCCTCGGGGTGACCTTGTTCGAGGCCGTGGAGGGGTTCTCGCCGTTCGAGAAGAAGAACAGCAAGACCGGCACCCTGACAGCGATCCTCACCAAGCCACTCCCGCCGATGAGCCGCGCCGGCCGACTGGCCCCGCTCATCCAGGCCCTGACCCTGAAGCAACCACATCAGAGGCCTGATAATGCGCAGGCGCGAGCACTGCTCGCCGGGCGAAACCCCGACACCTGGAGACTGCCGTCCCCGGACGAGGCAGGCACCGAATCGCTGCCCGCGCAGGCCCGAAATCAGGCAGGCGCGGCGGGCGCAGGCAAGGGCCGGTTGCCGTGGGAGTCGATCACGCTGACCAGTTCCGCCGGGATTGCGCGCCCGCCGGTGTGGGACCAGCCACAGCCGGCAGGTTCTGCACACCCGGCCAGGCAGCGCGCATCAAACGAGGCGATCCTCGCCGGCATCGGCGTCGTACTCGGGATCGCCCTGCTGGTCGGCGGGATCGCCTGGTACCACCAGCAGCACACCGCCAACCAGGCCGCACCGCCCAACACGCTCGCATCCACCCCGTCCGCGACGCAGCCATACGTTCCACCGGACACGACGCAACCGCTCACGTCGGATCCCACTACATCCACTACATCAACCACCGACACGCCGGATCCCACCACATCCACCACCGACACGCCGACGCCGACGTCGACTCCCATGCCCACAGCACCGCGATGCCTGACCGATTCGCAGGCTCTTGACCTGGCCAGGACCACGAACCGGGACTCGTTGCCCAGCGACACCTTCGTCGAGCCGCAAACCCTGCAATGTGACTCCGGCTGGGGCGGCGCGCGCCTCTACTCAGACAGCGACGGCGGCGGAATCAGCCTCCTGTATCGGCAGCAATCAGACGGCACCTGGGCTACCGCCTTCATGGGCACCGACCTGTGCGGCGATCCGATCATCTCGCAGGCTCCGGCATCCATCCAGCACGACCTGTGCCCCAACCTCGGGTGATCGCGACGCGGCCGGGACGAGCCGCGGGGGCGGACATGATGCGGCTGCGCCGCGGCCGAGTTCCGGGGCTGTCGGCCCAGGCCGATCGAACGACCGTCGTAGACCTCGATGCGAGGAGCTCCACGGCGAGCACCGCATTCCACGGGAGTCTGGAGACTGACTGCCCGGGGGCCGTGGCCCGGACTTCGGCCGGCCCGATCGTCGGCGGTGGTTCCCGGTCAGGTCCGGCCGACTTCGGCGATCATGTCCTGGATCGCTTTGACGACCACGTCCGGGCGGTCGATCGGTACGTCGTGCGAGCTGTTGGCCGCCACGACCAGACGCCGGTTGGCGGCGTGGCTGACGAACGCGGCTTGGGCGTCCCGCCAGAGTCGGGCGTCGGCGGGTGAGGTGTCGAAGGGGGTCTTCGCTGATTCGATGGCGATTGCCGGTACGTCCTGGGGCCAGGTCATCTGGTGGTAGGCCTGGTGTGCCGGCCCGTAGTCCTGGGCGACCGCCAGTAGCTGTCGGGTCTGCTTGGTGGACGGCTGCTTCGCCAAGGTGGCGATCTGGGCCTGGTTGGCAGCGATGACTCTGGACAGTTCGCCGGGGGTGTAGAAGTCCGGCAGGCTCGCGTCGACCAGGACCGCGCCGGCCACCGCGCCGGGGTGGTCGTTGACGAAGGAGGTGGCGATCTCCCCGGCCTCGGAATGGGAGACCAGGACCACGTCGTGGGTGACGCCCAGCTGCCGGAGTCCGGCCGCCAGGTCCGATACGGCGTCCTGGACCTTCCAGGGGCCGGGTACCTCGTCGCTGGCTCCCATCCCGGCCCGGTCGTAGGTGATGATCTCCGACCCGGTGTCCCCGGCCAGGACCGGCACCAGGTTCTTCCAGTAGGACGAGTCCAGACCGCCGCCGGCGTCCAGGACGATCGTGGGCAGATGGCCGGGCGTGACGTGGAAGGCCAGGCGGTGGCCGTTGGTGGAGATCATGTGCAGCGTGGTATCAGGGTTCTGTGGTGCCGATGCCGATGCCGATGCCGATGCCGATGCCGATGCCGATGCGGAGGGTGCGGAGGATGTGGTGGACGCGCATGCTGTCGCCGTTGCGAGCAGTGCGGCGGCGGCCATCAGGGATGTGGCCTTGCGGCTGTGGCGAGGGGACTGCGGTCGTGCGGGCATGGGTCATTACTCCGAACCAGATCATTGATGTGTAGAGCTGACGGGTGAGAGCTGACGGGTGAGGAGGCGGTGGTGGCTGTCGGCCGGACCGGCGCCGCAACGCCGTCCGGCTGATGTTCAGTCTCTTGCTCGTGCCCTGTGGCGCGCAGTGGCCCTAGCACCCCTCGTGGGGGTGTGTCTAAGGCGACTGTCGCACCATCAACGATCTCGACCTGCGCACCCCGCCGGCGAACCTCGGCAACCGTCACGACCTGACCGCCCAGGTGGACACAGCCGTCACGAAGGCGGTCATGGCAGTGGCTCTGGCACACACCGGAAGTCTTCCGAGGCTGTTCGCCGCGGGTCCTTCGATGCGAACTTCTACGACGTGCAGACCGAGGAGGAGTTCTGGATCTCGGGGCCGAAGCGGGACCGTACAGACACCCGCTACGGCCCCGCCGACCCCGAAATCGAGCCGGAAGCAGTCGAGACCTATTTCGCCTTCCTGGAAGGCGCGCCCTTACCGGGCCGGGAGCACGGCTAGCCTCGCGGCCTTCGACTCGATGCCCTGGGCCTCGCAGTCGGCCAGGAGCTGGACGCCGCTGCGGTCGAGCAGGTTGAAGCGTTTCTGCACGGCCGTGATCGGCATCAGTTTCTGCGCGCGGGCCGGCCATCCGCGGCGTGGTGCCGGACCGGCCGACGCGGCTGATGAGCCCTGGGTCGCGCCATGGCCGAGTGCCGGCGTCGCTAGGGGAGTCCGAGTCCCGGTCGCGGCGTCCTTCCAGCGCGGCCGCGCGGTCGCGACGGCGGGAACCACTAGGCTTCTGGAATTTCCACCAGGTACCGGCCCGACCGGTACTTCCGCGAGACGGTCCGGAGGCGCGCGCCGACACCCGTCGGCCACTTGGTCTCCTCCGACCACGCAGTGCCGACTGGCACGTCGAGCGTGTCCCGGCGAAGGTCGGGCGTCAGGGGCGCGTCGCAGGCGAAGGCCAGCGTGGAGGCGCGGGCCTGCTCGGGTTCGAAGTCGCGGGCAGCGGCCAGGTCGACGCACAGCGCGTGAAGCAGGGCGCGCGTTCGGGCTGAACCGCTGTCGCGGGAGACCGCCAGGGCCATGTCGAGCGACTGGTCGATCGCGTCGGTCAACTCCCGGGTCAGTTCCAGGGCGAGACAGACTTCTTCCTCGCCGGACAGCGCCCAGAGGTCGTCGACGACCGTCTTCGGCTTCGCCGAACAGGCTGTGTCGCCTGCGGCCGGCTCGCTCGGCGCCCGAAGAGCGGCCCTGCTGTCCACCTCTTGCGGGATCCCTGGGTGGATTCGAGCGCGGACGTGGTCGAGCATGTCGCGGTTGGCTGCGGCGAGCATCCCGTCGAACGGTTCGGATTCCGGCATGAGGTCGTCGTCCGGAACGTCACCGGAGTTCATCGGCGCCCCCTTCCTCGTCGGTGAGGTACGTCCACATGATCTTCCGGGCCTTCTTCAGCTGGTCCTGAATCCATTGCAGCTCTGCCTGGGTCGGCTGATCACCTCGGCCGAGCGCGGCGACGATCTCGCGAGCGGTCAGACTGTCCATCGACAGTTCCAAGATCGCGCGGAGGGGATCGCCCATCTGTTCAAGCCCGCGCCGTACCGAGACCGCGAGCGCTGACAGAGCACTGGGGTCATCGTTCCCGCGAACGGTCTCCGGCAAGTACGGAACGGGCATCGCCAGGACTTCCCTTCTTCGGGCACTGGGCTGCTGATACTTCCGGCGGGCCACAAACCGGAGCCGGCCGCGCGGGGCATAGATCGACGCCGTCCCGCCCTCGCTGATCTGCTGCCAGGCATCCGTGAAGGCCTCCTGCGTGACGTCTTGAGCGTCGGTGATGGTCGCACCGAGTCCCTGGACGTACTTGACCACGGCGTCGTAGTTCTCCTCGACCAGCTTGCGGAAGTCCTCGCGAACGGCGTGCGAAACGTCGGCCAGACGGGTCGCGCCGCGGTCACGCATCCAGCCGGAGTCGTCGTCCGGTCTCATATCAGGCCTCGCGATGGAAGGCCTGCACCCCGAAGTCTCAACCTATCTGGTCGTCGCAGGTCAGGGGCACAGCCGTGGACTATATCGTGGGAAACGGGACAGCTGTTCAGCTGTCGCGTGTCAGCTGTGGAGTCCAGCGTGCCGGTGACCGTGTGTGAACTCCCACGAGGCAGAATTCTGAGGACGCCCGGGTGATGGCCGCCACCAGGACCTCGTTCGATCCGGCCACGACCGAGCGCGAGTTCCACATCGTGATGTCGGACTACACGCTCGGCGTCCTCGGTCCGCATCTCGCCGGTGTCTTCGCCGAACGCGCCCCGCGTGCCCCGGCTCCGCTTCCGACGGCACGAACGCCGCGACGAGGACGCCACGAGCGTGGTCAGCCACACGGTGCTCAGCTTGATCGACGGGGCGGTTCTGCCCCGCGGCGGCCTCAGTACGAACCTGCCACACATCGATCCGCACGCTTGGTTCCGCGACGCTGTGCGCGCATCGGCAGCCGCGATCGTCGACCTCGAACCGGATGGGCTCACCCGCTGATGGTCAGTCAGGTATCGGCCATGGGGTGTGCTCGGCCACCAGGCTCCGCAGCCGACGGATCTCGCGTGGGCTGTTCCAGGCCAGGACGCCCACGACGCGGTCCCGGTGGCCGTATGCCGCGGTGAACGGGCCCTCGTCCGGGTCGCCGCTCAGGACGGTCATCTCGGCATCGGCCGGGAAGATGCCGTGTGCCTGGATGCGCACGTCGTACTGGTCGGTCCACAGGTAGGGGACCGGGGCGAACGGGCGGTCGTCGCCGAGCAGGTTCCCGGCCGCGGCCCTGGCCTGCTCGGTGGCGTTCATCCGGTGTTCCAGCCGCATGCGGATGCCGAAGTGCGGGTTGGGCCAGGAGGCGACGTCGCCGGCCGCGTAGACGCCGGGTGCGGCGCGGCAGGTGGCGTCGCAGGTGACGCCGTCGGCCAGCGGCAGGCCGGAGTCGGTCAGCCAGCTGATCGCGGGGGTGGAGCCGACCGCGACCACGACGGCGTCGGCCTTCAGCACGCTGCCGTCGGCCAGTTCGGCCCCGGCGATCCGCGGTTCCCCTTCCGTGGCGGGCAGCAGGCGGCGCACTCTGCTGCCGCTGAGTACTTTCGTGCCGTGCTCGGTGTGCAGGCGGGCCAGGCGCTGCCCGACGCGCGCTCCGAACAGGCGGCTGAGCGGGAGCGGCGAGGGATCGACCAGCGTCACCTCCAGGCCCATCGTCCGCGCCACCGCGGCCACCTCGGCGCCGAGGAATCCCGCGCCGACGACCACGAGCCGCGGCCCGGTGAGCAGTTCGGCGCGCAGTGCGAGGGCGTCGTCGAGCTTGCGCAGCAAGTGGACGCCGGGCAGGTCGCAGCCGGGGATCCGGCGCGGGGTGACGCCGGTGGCGATGACCAGGCCGTCGTAGCCGAGCAGCCGGCCGTCGTCCAGCCGGACCTCGCGGGCGCGCGGGTCCAGACCGGTGGCGGATCGGCCGAGCAGCAGTGCGGCGTCGAGTTTCGCGAAGGCTTCGGCCGAACGCAGGGCGACGCGCTGCGGCTGCCAGGCGCCGGCGAGGATTTGCTTGGACAGCGGCGGCCGGTCGTAGGGGGCGTGCGACTCCTCGCCGACCAGGGTGAGCGTTCCGGAGTAGCCGTGGGCACGCAGGGCTTCGGCGGCGGTCAGGCCCGCGGCTGATGCGCCCACGATGACAACGTTGTTCGGCATGTTCATGTTCACGCCTCGTCGGTGGCGGTGGCGGTGGCGATCGCCGCCGCCGGACGGAGGGCATCGGCCTGCTTGCAGTCCTCGATGATGTGCATGGTCACGATGATGTGCATGGTCACTGGTAACTCCTGCGCGGGGCGGTAGCGGTGGCGGCCGCCGGGAAGTGTGGAGGGGAACTATATAGAGTGTCTATATATCTCTGTTCGAGCGCGGAGCCCGGCTATGCTCGCACCGTGAGCACAACCGTCGGTCCCCGAGATACGACGCCCGTGGTGCGCGCCGGCGGAGATGCTGCCGCCGCGGTCTACGACCTGCTGGCCTCGTTCGTCCGGCTCAGCCCCCGGGACATGAGCCTGACCTCGATAGCGGCCCTGTCAACACTCGAACGCACAGGGCCGCGCCGCATCACCGAGCTGGCCGCCTCGGAGGGCGTCACCCAGCCGTCGGTCACCTCGCTGGTCGCCGCGCTGGTCCGCGTCGGCTATGTCGAGCGCCGCGGCGACCCGACCGACAAGCGCGCGGTCGTGGTCGCCATCACCGAAGCGGGCTCGGCCTACCTGGGCGCGCGCCGTGCCGTCACCGCGGGGATCTTCGCCGACGCCGTCGACCAGCTGTCGGCCGAAGAGGCGGCGACGTTGGCCGCCGCGGTCCCCGTCATCGAACGTTTGCGGGACCTGGTCGAGCGGCAGCGGGGGGCTGCCCAGGACCAGAAGTAGGCGCCAGCCCTTCGACCCCGCCGGCCAGTTCGGGCACGTCCTCGCCCGCCGGTTCGCCCCGGAGGGCGAGGACGTGTCGGTGTGTCAGGGGTGTCAGGGGTGTCAGGGGTCTACTTCAGGGGGCTGCTATTCCTCCAGCGCGATCGCCAGCGCCGGGCACAGGGCGGCGGCCTCGCGAATCGCTTCGGCAGCGTCCTGCGGCGGGTTCTCGGCGAGCAGGACGACGATGCCGTCCTCCTCCCGTTGGTCGAAGACCTCGGGCGCGGCCAGTACGCACTGGCCGGAGGCGACACACTTGTCTTGGTCGATGATCACTTTCATGGTTCCTCCTGTCCGCTCACCAGGTGATCGGCGGCTTGTCGCTCACCAGGTAACCGGGAGCTCGTAGACGCCGTATACGAGTCCGTCGTGCTTGAACGGGATCTCCTCGATGTCCGCGGCGAGCCGCAGCTCAGGTATGCGGCGGTAGAGCGTGCTGTAGACGACCTGTAGTTCGACGCGGGCCAGCGGCTGGCCGAGGCACTGGTGCACGCCGAAGCCGAACGCGATGTGCCGGCGCGGGTTGCGGCCCACGTCGAGCCGGTCGGGCTCGGCGAAGACCTCGGGGTCGCGGTTGCCGGCGTCGTTAGCCAGCACCAGGCCCTCGCCGGCGCGCACCGTCACCCCGCCGATCTCGATGTCCTCCAGCGCCACCCGGCGCCGTCCGCTGTGCACGATGTTGAGGTAGCGCAGCAGTTCCTCGACCGCCGAGGCGATCAGCTTCGGGTCCTGACTCTCCCGGACCCGGGCGAGTTGGTCCGGGTGCTCGATCAGGGCCAGCGTGCCGAGCGCGATCATGTTGGCGGTGGTCTCATGCCCGGCCACCAGCAGGAGCTGAGCCATGCTCGCGGCCTCACGCCGGGTCAGTTCCCCCGCGCGGACCTGCTCGGCGACCAGGGAGAGCAGGTCCTCGGCCGGGTGCGCGAGCTTCTCGCCGATCAGGCCGTCGAGATAGGCGATCAGCTCCCTGACGGCCGCGACCGACTCCTCCGGCGTGGCGGTGCTCTTGATCAGAGCCTTGCTGCGGTCCTGGAAGAACTCATGGTCCTGATAGGGGACGCCGAGCAGCTCGCAGATCACCAGCGAGGGGACCGGCAGCGCGAAGGCCTGGACCAGATCGACCGGCTTGGGGCCGGCGAGCAGCTCATCGATCAGCTGGTCGACGATCCGCTGGATCGCCGGCCGCAGCGCCTCCACCCGCTTGATCGAGAAGGCCGCGGTGACCATCCGCCGCTGCCTGGCGTGCTCGGGATCGTCCTGGTTGATGAAGGTGGAGGCCTCGGCCCGCCGGGCCTTGAGCCCGGCGGACTGATGCGGATAGCCCGAGCGTGTGACGTCCGCGCTGACCCGCGGATCGCCGAGCAACGCCCGCTGGTCGGCGTAGTCGGTGACCAGCCACGGGGTGCTGCCGTCCCAGAGCCGGATCCGGCTGACCGGGGCGTGCGCGCGCAGCTCGCTGAGCTCGGGCGGCGGATCGAAGGGGCAGCCGGCGCTGCGGGACATGGGGTAGTCGGGGATTTCGGTCGTCAGCGCGTCATGGGTGGGTGCTGAGACGGAGTTCATGGTGCCTCGCCCTTTCCGAAGGTCTCTCGTGTCGAGGGGCGACCTGATCACTACGCACAGTATCAACTATCTATATAGAATGTCTATACTCTGCGTCGCAGAACCCTTGTTCGGTCGGACGGATGTGATTGGTGGCCCATACCACCGGACCGCCCATCGCTCATGGAGGGCGGTTCTCGGGGGATCGGGGATCAGGGATCGAGTGCTGTGACAGTGCCCTGCAACAGTGCCCTGTGACAGTGCCCTGTGACAGTGCCCTGTGACCTTCGCGGCCTCACATCGGGTGGCCGCCGGTGTCCCGGACGATCTCCGCGACCACCTCGTCGCCGATGGCCGCGGATCCGCCGAAGACCGAGACGGTTCCGTCCCACTCGTACAGGTGCCACTGTTCCAGCGGCAGGTCGCTGGACACATGGTGCGGATCGGTGAGCGCCAGCGGCTGGCCGGCGTTGGCGGCGAAGGCACCGCCGGCCAGCGCGTCCGGGAAGTTCACACCCGAGGCCACCGACACCGAGTGCGGGATCGCCCCTGCCGTCATCGCGTTGATGACGGCGGTCGCTGTCTGGTAGCGGTCTTGGCCGTAGAGGGCGGTGAAGGCCCGGCCGGGGAGCGCTGTGCGTACCGCGGCGACTGCCGGGCCGCCGACGGCCGTGATCGACGCGTGCGCCGCGACCGCCGCCGCGGTCGCGGGGTCGAGCGTAGGTCCGTCGGCCAGCAGGATCGGGGCACCTTGCCGGGCTGCCAGTGGCCCGGCGGTCAGCGCGTCGGCGAAGGTACGGCCGCTGGCGACCACGACGTGTGCCGACGGGCCGATGGTCTGGGCGACTCGGCGCGCCGTGTCGAAGCGGTCCGAGCCGGCGAGTCGCACGATCTTGTAGTCGGCGGGTAGGGCCGAGGCGACCGCGTCCGACAAAGCATTCGTGCCGCCGAGCAGGTATACGGTCTTGCCCGATCCGGTCCCCAGGACGCGAGTGATCTCGGCGACCGTGACTGACGCGATCGAGGCCCGATCGCTGAGCAGCAGCGGGCCGTGGACGTGGGCAGCGAGCGGGACGCCGGTGAGTGCGTCCGGGAAGTCGGCGCCGGAGGCGAGGACGACGGCTCCGGCCGACCCGGCGGCCCACTGTGCCTCAGAGGCGGCGACGGCCGTCGCGTAGCGGTCCGGTCCGGCGACCCGGTGGACCGTCGGGTGGCCGTAGGTCAGGACATCGAGGGTGTGGGTGGCTGAGCCGGTGAAGCCAAGAGTGTCCGTGCCGTTCACGGTGATCGTGTACGAGCCGGATGAGGAGTATTGATAGGCCGGTGCGGCGCAAGGTTCAGCGCCGTCGCAGTTGACTGTCACCGGAGGCCGGCCGTCTCCGTAATCGACGGTCGCCGTCGCGAGGCCCTTCGTCACAATGGTCACGGTGACCAGTCCGTTGAACTGGCTGGCCGCGAACTCGGGCTTCACGGTGTCCGGGGCGAGCGAGATCGAGGATGTATCGGTCCAGGTGTTCCCGTAGGCGTCGGTCGCTGTCATCGCCACCGTGTGCGGACCATCCGTCGGGTAGGTGTGATCGGCCTTGCACGTCGGCCCGCTGGACTTGTATCCGTCATCGAATACGAACACGCATCCTGTGACCGGCCAGCGCGTGTCGTACGGCATCTCCGCGATCACGTGGCGGTAGGTGGCGGCATGCTGATCGACGCCCAGGCTCAGGTGCGTCGGCGGCGGGGTCGGTTGGAACTCCAGGGCGCCGCGATCGGCATACGCGGGCGTCCCGGTGCCCAGGCCGGCCTCGGCCGCGATCGGGTCGGGTTTGCGGACGCCGCCGGCCATGTCGGTCGCGGGTTCGTTGCGCGCCGATCCGTCGGCCGAGTCGATGGCCGGGGAGTCGGTGGTGAGGCTGTAGTCCCCACGATCGCCGCCGTACTCGAACTGGCCGGCGAACTTCGGGTCGCCGACGAGGTCGGCCGTGCCGTGCCCGGCGGCGTCGAACGCGGCGGCGTCGGTGTAGTCGGTGGTTCCCCAGCGGAACGCCGGGCCGCCGTTGTTCCACCAGCCGTTCTTGCCGGTGTTCGCAATGGTGTGGCTGACGACGGTGCCGGAGACCGCCGATGCCGCGACCGCCACACCGGCCTCGTCGTAGCCGCATATGCCCTGGTTCGCGTCGGCGATGTCGTTCTCGATCCGGACGTCGTCCGCGGTCCCGGCGACCGCGATCGCCGTGCCGCACACCCCGTCGACGGTGTCGGCCACCACGTCGACGTCTGAGGAGTCGGCGACGGACACTCCGCCACCCGCGGCGGAGTTCCCTGAGATCGAGTCGATGATGTCGTTCGACACGACGACGCCGGTGGACCCGGCGTCGATCAGCACGCCGGTGCCGAGGCTCGCATGGATGGTGCTGTCCGTGATCGTCGCCCCGGCGACGTCGTCGAACCGCACGGCGGCTCCCGCGGTCCCGGCGGCGGGCGCCTGCTTCTGGGCCCCTTGCACGTCGATACCGGAAACCGCGATCGAGGACGAGGACGACACCTTGAGCGCTTCCCCGGACGTGTTGAGGAACCGAAGGCCTCGAACTGTGACGTCGTGTTGGCCCGCGACCGAGATGCCGTAGGCGCCACCGGCGATGAACGCACCGGCGCTCGAGGCCTGGAGCGCGACGCCCGACTTGGTGATGTCGATGCCACCGGCGAACGACCCGGTCAGCCACAGCGACGTCCCGGCGACGACGGAGGGCGATGCCAATGCGGCCGAGACCGTGCAGAAGGGGGCGGCCTGGCTCCCCGCTCCGGTGGCGTCCGAGCAGACCGCCTTGTCGCTGTTCACGAAGACGTCGTTGGCTTCCCCGGCTCGCGCGACCACAGGTTGGGCCATCGCCAGGCCCACGCCACCGCAGATGGCAGCGGCTACGACACGTCGTGCGTGCACCATGTGGATCTCCCGTATCGCGGCAGCCGAAAGCGGCTTCACTCGAAGCAGCAAGATTCTTTCCACGCCGGTGGTGGAAGTCAACGCGCGCGCCCCGATTCGGGACAGGGCACTCAACCTCTGTCTCCCGCCTCGACGGACCAGCGGTGAGTACGGATACTGCGAAAACCCGCCAGAGCCGACAAGCCACCGGTGGCCTGCCTGAAAACGAGGCCGACCCGCCGGCCTTGGTGCTGCCCAAGACCGAGTTCGGCGGCACCCGCATCGTCGACCTGCTGATCGGAGATCCGCTACCGCGTATCTGTTGACCCCGTCGCCGCTGGCGCATGGTGCGCGCGGCGACTGCGTGGGTGATCCACAGCTCTTTGGTCGGCTCGCCTGTCGGTGCCGATCCGGTAGAGCCACGTACGGAACGATGAAGGTCCCTGTGGACTGGCTGCTCCCTAGTGCCGTGGCAGGCAGCGTTTGCCCTGCTGCTTGTGGCTGCGATGGCCGGTGCGGCCTCGGGGGCGTGGGGCGCGGGAAGTCTTGACTGGGGTGGTTCGGGGTTCGGATCTTTTTGCGGGGGTTAGGGTTTGTAGGCCGGGTTGCGGTTTGGGTGTAGGTTTTAGAAGCTTTTTACGGCCTTCGGTCATGGTTGTGCCGGTTCGGGGTTCGGGGTGGCAAGTACGTATATCGGCTGCCAGTTCGCGCGTTCACAACCCCGCCGCACCTCAGGCCTCTTCAACTCCGGCAAGTGAGAGCAAGGGCAAGATCAACAGCCGCAAGCAAGGTCAAGGTCAAGGGCTGTGGTGAAGGGCCGGGCCTCCGGCGGGCCTCGGCAACCTCAGGGAAACTTGCGCGGTTCCCTAGGGTGGCTGGGTGAGTCTCAGCGGCGGCGGTTTGTGGGGTGGTGCGGTCCGTTCCCCTCGGTCGCGTCGTCAGCCCGGGGGGTACAGCACCGGTGTCCGGGGGTAAAGTCCGCGCGCGGCGGTTGGGTGCCCGAGCTGCGGTTTTGTTCAGCGCGAACTTGACCCCCGGCCACCGGCACTGTAGGCGAAGCCCTGCCGACGCGACCGAGGGGAACGAACCGAAAACCGACCGGAAGAATGGCAAAGCCCGGTGGTTCGGTACCGGCGACTCGGCGGATTCGGCCGCCGGTCGGGGTGCTGGCAGCGCGACAGTCGCAGGGTGCTCATTCTGGGCTGGCGGGTGCGGACCGGCCCGACTGTCGAGATGGACACCGGCCGACAGCGGATTGACCTCGCAGCCAAGGCCGATGCTGCGGACATTGAGGTCTACCAGGGATATCAGCAGCTGGTGGTTGGCTGTTGTGGCACATGCCCCATATCGCGCTGCACTGCACCCGGGCGTGTTCTCGACCAACTGACCACCGACCCGCCACCAAGGCCTCACCGGCAGCCGCATCGCTAACATGCGTCTTCGTTCCTTGCGATTGCTATTCTTCCGGCTGGTTTTCGGTTCGTTCCCCTCGGTCGCGTCGGCAGGGCTTCGCCTACAGTGCCGGTGGCCGGGGGTCAAGTTCGCGCTGAACAAAACCGCAGCTCACACGCATGACCGCAAGCGCGCGGACTTTACCCCCGGACACCGGTGCTGTACCCCCCGGGCTGACGACGCGACCGAGGGGAACGGACCGCACCACCTCAGGAACCGCCGCCGCTGAGACTGACCCAGCCACCCGAGGGAACCGCGCTAGTTTCCCTGAGGTTGCCGAGGCCCGCCGGAGGCCCGGCCCTTCACCATCGCCTTTGACTTTGATCTTGCTCTGGCCCTTTGCCCTTGCTCCGACTTGCTGGAGTTGAAGAGGCCTGAGGTGGGGCGGGGTTGTGAACGCGGAAACTGTCAGCCGAGTTGCATACCCGCCGCCACGAACCCCGAACCGGTACAACTATGACCGAAGGCCGTAAAAAGCTTCTAACCTACACCCCAACCGCAACCAGGCTCACAACACCAGCCACCAACAGATCCCGCCCGGCGACCAGCGCGTCACGAACTCCGTCACGAACTTCGTCACGAACAACCGGGCAAAGCATGCCCGACACGGCAGTTGTCCACGGCGCGGGCGTCCCCGAAGCGTTTGGTCAGTCCGGCGGTGTGAACGGCCGGGTCGGATGGTGGATTCATGAACGACGATCCCCTCGCGAGGTGCGGCGGCGGCCCGCGGCCGAGCTGTAAAGGTGACAGCGCTGTCACGTTAAACCCGTGGAGTAAACTAAGCAACCGTGTCACCTTTAGCCCCCGGGCCTGGACCCCGGCGACGCCGCGCCGACGCTGTCCACAACACCCAGGCGATCCTCGACGCGGCCAGTGCCGTGCTCAGTGAGCGGCCGGACGCGAGCCTGGCCGTGGTCGCCGAGGTCGCGGGGATCAGCCGCAAGACGTTGTACGCGCACTTCCCCTCTCGCGAACTGCTCATCAATGCCCTGATCGAGCGGGCCGCGGCACGCGTGGTGGCGGCTTTGGACGCGGCGGATTTGGAAAGCGGCCCCGCGGACGCGGCGTTGGTGCGGCTGATGGAGGCCGGCTGGGCGGGCATGGACGCCGATCCGTTCCTGCTGCACCTGGCCACGCCGCCGGTGAGCCCCGAGCAGGACCGCGAGCGGCATGCCCCGATCCTGGAACGCCTGCGAGCGGTGATCGAACGGGGGAGGCGCGAGGGGGACGTCGCCCCGGACCTGCCGATCGGCTGGGTCCTGACCGCGGTGCTGGCCCTCGGGCATGCCGCCGGAGAGGAAGTGCGTGCCGGCCGCATGACCTCGACGGAGGCGATCGAGACGTTGCGCCTCAGCATCCCGCGCCTGGTCCGCCCGATGCCACCGGGGCGGCGCGACCGGTGATGAGGGTGTGTCGAACTGGTCTTGCCTGACTCCCGATCGTTCCGGCTTACTTTGCCTTCAAGTGCGTGGTCAGGCGTGACAGAAGCGGCAGTGCCGCCTCTAGGGTCTGGCGCTCATCGGAGCTGAGGGCGTCGCTGATCGCGGCGCCTAGCGAGGCTGCTCGCCGTAGGCGCTCCTCGGCCAAGCGGTCTCTTCCCGCCGGGGTGAGGTGGAGTAGCAGCTTGCGTCCGTCGCTGGGGTGGGCTTCGGCGTGCACCAGGTCCTGAGCCAGGAGTTCTTTGACCGCCTTGGCGGTTGACTGGTGGCTGACTCCTCGCTGTTGCGCGACGTCGGCGGTGGTCAGCGGGCCGTCGCGGTCCAGGTAGCCCAGGACGGCGGCCTCGCCGGGGGGCATCGTGTCGGCGGTGCGGACAGTTCGTACAAGCTCTCCGATCGCCAGGCGGAGGTCTTCGGCCAGCTGATAGTCGTCCATCGGGCCAGCCTACGGGTAGTTGCCAGCCAGGCTGTACAACTTGGGTGCACATTTATACAATTAGACTGTACAGTTTGGTTGTAGAAAATGCGTCAGTACGGAGAGGACCCACACTGTGAAGCTGACCAAGCACACTCATGCCTGCGTGACCGTTGAGAAGAACGGCACCCGCCTGGTCATCGACCCCGGCACGTTCACCCCGGACGCGGCGGACGCCCTCGCCCAGGCCCACGCTGTCCTGATCACCCATGAGCACTTCGACCACTTCGATGAAAGGGCCGTCGCGGCCGCTCTCCAAGCTCAGCCCGACTTGCGGGTCTTCGGCACCGCCTCGGTCGCGGCCACCCTCGGCAGCCACGGCGGTCGCGTCCAAGCCGTCGCCGCGGGGGACACCTTCACCGTCGGCGCCATCACCGCGGCCGTCCACGGCGACCGCCACGCGCTGATCCACCCCGACATCCCGTGCCCCGACAACGTCGGCTACCTCCTCGAAGGCGGAGCGTTGTACCACCCTGGCGACGCCTACTTCGTGCCCGACGCCCCCGTGCGCACTCTCCTGCTGCCGACCAGCGGCCCATGGACCAAGCTCGGCGAAGCCGCCGACTACGTCCGCGCGGTCAAGCCCGAACGCGTCATCCAGATCCACGAGCTCATGCTCAGCGACCTCGGCCGGCACTCCACCGCCAACCTCCTCGGCGAGAAGGGCTTGACCGGGATCCCGATCGAGCTCGTCGAGCCCGGTATCGACGTCCAGCTGTAACCGCCCGACATCGGCGATCACATCGATGGCGACAGCGGCGATGGCGGCAGCGGCGACGGCGGTGTTCACATCGGCCACGCTGGCGCGCCGAGCGCGGGTCAGAGAGTGAAGGCTGAAGCGCGACGTCGCAGCGTCGCAGCCGCGGTGGCGGCCGGATAGCCGAGGCGGGCCACGAAGAATGTCCTGCCAGGTAGGCCGAAGCGCTGTTGGAGCTCGATACAGAGGTCTTCATGTTGCGTCAGGATGCTGAGCGGATGGAGGGCCAGGCCTGCTCGGGTGGCGGTGAGCCAGTAGTCGGCGAGCCACATCCCGGCGCTGAGGAGGTCGGAGGCGGTCGGAACGTCCATCGGCAGGCCGGCGGCCGTGATCACGGGGGTGGTCCGTACGGTCCGCGCGAGCTGACTGCCCAGGTAGCGGTCGAAGCCCAGTCGGCACAGGCGCGGGAGCACGGCGGGATTCAGCGCGACGCGCGCCAGCAGTCGGCGGGGCGGAGACACGGCGCCGAAGATCTGGCTGGGGGTGAAGCCGTCTGGGCGTGCTGCGGCGTCCTTGGCGGTCCAGCGGAAGTACGAGTGGGTCTCGCGCCAGGCTGCGTCGTCACTGAAGTCCCTGCCCGCGTGGTCGGCGATGAGGGTCGCGAAGCGCCGCAGCTCCACCGGCGATCGCAGGTGCCGGACCGTCACCCCCGGTCGGGCGCTCGTGTCCCGGGCTGTGGGGGACAGGTTGGCCAGTTCGTGCAGGGCCTCCGGTGCGACGGCCAGGTCACGGTAGGGGGCGCGGTTGGTGCGCCTGGCGGCTGCCGTGGCGCGGAGCTCGGCGAGATCGGTGGACGGCGGGACACCGGTCCGGTTCAGGACGGCCAGGCTGAGCAGGTGCCAGTTGCGCGGCCAGCCGGCGTCGGCCGCGGCTCGGTGCGCGGCTTCAGGACCGAGGTGGTGGACCGCTGTCGGCAGCCAGCCCTGGGCGGCCAGTGCACGCAGCAGGAGATGCCAGTAGCTACCGCAGCTGAGGTGCATTTCGGCGGAGTGTGCGGGGAGCGCGCTGAGGCTGCGGTCGGTGTCCTGGGCGAGGGCGAGGTAGATGCTGTCTGTGCCGGTGCTCCTGTCTGTGCCCCCGGCGCTGTCCTTGCCCGCGCTGGTGTCGTCGCGGCCGCGGAGTAGTTCGTACGCCAAGGCCTTCGCCCTGTCGCTCTTCAGCCAGGCGTGGCCCCAGGGCTGACAGTTGTGCGACGAGGGGCTGAGGTTCGCGATGGCCGCGGCCTCGTCAAGGGCTTGCTGGAAGGAGGGTTCTGCCGACAGGAGGAAGCCGTCGGGGCGGAGGGGGACAGGGACGCGTGGTGGTTGTGGCCCGGTGCGGTTCACTGTGGGTCTCCCTTATCGCCAGACGAGTGCCAGGGAATAGCCGGAGATCTGGTGCGCGATGCCATGCGACGGGTAGGCGCTTGAAGCAGTGCGGCTGCGCAGTGTCGGCCCGGGCCGCCAGGAGAAGTGATCGTTGGGGAGCCACTCGGTGAGCACCACCTCGCGGCTGTCGATGCGCAGGCCGAATCCGAAATGTTTGAGTACTGCCTCCTTGCAGGCCCAGTGCAAGGTGGCCGGGATCGAGCTGAGTCGCCCGCCGGGGTCGCCTGTAGGTCGGGACTCGTCCAGCACCTGCGTCAGCAGCGGGCTGACGTCTCGGCCGCACTCCAGGTCGATGCCGAGGGTGCCGGAACCACACGCGGCGATTGCGAAGTCACCCGAGTGGGACAGGCTGATCTCCACAGGCGCATTGACGAACGGCTTGCCCGCGCGCGGCCCGGATTCCACCGCGCGGACCTCGATCGCCGAGGTCTCGGCGGCCTGGCCGTACTCGCGGTTCAGATGGGTGGTGACGGCGTGCTTGACCGCGAGTCGCCCGGCCAGCCATTCGATTCTGCGGCCCTCCCGGGTGAAGGCGCCAGCTCGCTCCCGTTCCCGAGGCGTGAGGTGACGGTGGCTCAGTTCGGCTCGGACCGATTCCCCGCGGGCGCGCAGCGATGCGATGGACACCACGGCGAGCGTGGGCAGGTCCGGGACGCAGGCCAGGTGCAGCGGGTGGGCCGGGTCCAGGACTAGCTGGTGTCGCAGGTCCGGTCCGTCGTTCAGGCGCGTCGCACCCTGCGCGACGGCGGCGGTCACCGTTTGTCCACTGGTGGCAGCAGGAAGGGATAGACCCGGCGGCGTACTCGGCGTTGCCAGAACCGGTCCGCTTTGCGGAGCCGCTGGATCAGCTCCCACATCCGGGCGTCGCCGCGATAGTAGGCGGCGACTTCGTCAGCGGTAAGGGGCTGTTCGAGTCGGGCGTTGGCCTGCTCGACGAAGCGGGGGATCAGTTCGTCGAGTCGTTCTTTGATCAGGTTGCCGAGGAAGTCCAGGACCACGCCGCGGAGTGTGTAGAACTTGTCGAAGATGGAGCTACCGACTGCCATGCGGACCGGGTTGCGGAGCAGCCAGGGCAGCGAGGTGAAGAAGAGCCGCACGTCCAGAAGCTCGCCTCCTCGCGCGTCTCGCAGAAGTGGCGTAGTCACATCCAGGTAGTGCAGCCGGCCGTCGAGGTCGATCCAGTTCGAGGCCTGTGCGTCGAGCCCCAGGCTGGGGGTGACCGTCTGCTCGATGTGGTCGAGGAAGCGCGAGAAGAAGTCATCGGCCCATTGCTCACCTTCGCTGTGCAGGAGGGTGGAGCACAGGCGCTTGGAAGGCAGTGCTTGTTGGAGGCAGTAGGCGACGACTCGACCGTCGGGCAGCGTCATGTGCCACATGGCCGTCTCGGCGACGTGCAGACCGCGCTCGTGCAGGAGTCGCAGGTAGGTGTCCAGTGAGGAGCGGAAGCGCTCAAGCCGCTTGCCGTCCGGGAAGACGGGCAGACGTTTGCAGGCGAACGAGCCGTGTTCGGTCTCCCGGCGGAGCACGAGGGTGACCTCGCCGTAGCCGAGGACGTCGAGAGATCCCTGATCGCCGGCGGCCAGGGCGGCCTGCACATCCGCTTCGAGGGCGGCTAGTTCGCGGGCGGGTACCACGAGGCTCATTCGTGCCTGCCGTCAGTTCTCTTCGGTACTGAACCGTGCCCGCAGCGCGCGCGTGAATCGCCAGGCCCGGTACGAGGGGTAGGCCAGGCCGACGGCGAGGACGGCGGTCTTCCGGCCCGATCGGCGGGCGGGCGAGTCAGCCGCCTGCGCGGCGGATGCGTTCTCCGGGTCGTCGTCGTGCGTGGCCGGGCGGAGCAGGCCGGTATCGGCCAGCATGGGGATGGCCCGGGGCAGTACGACTGCGGTGGCGGCTCCGGCGCAGGAGGCGGCGAGCAGGCGCCGCAGGCTGGTCTGGGATGTCATGGCCTGGCTCCGTTCGTGGGCGGTCGTGTGGTGGACGCGCACGTCGTTGCCGATCGCGTGCCACCGAGACGGGTCCACCGTCGCACGCGGCTTTGACAGAGCGCTTACCGCTTCCTTTCACCGCCGGACGTTGGTCGGCGCTGTTCGCGGGCGGTCAAGAACTTGAAAGCGTTCGGTCAGCCTCGGCTGCGACAGTGATTGCCATGGCTGTCGGGCCGACGCGGCTCGTAAGGAACGCATCCCCCTCGTGGCACCAGACCACGACGGTAGGGCTCCGCTGATGTCCACTCGGAGGTAACCGATGACAAGGTCGGCACATCTCGCCGGTATCGGTAGCTTCCTGCCGTCGTGCCGGGTGCCCAACGCACAACTGGCAGCTCGGATGGACACCTCGGACGAGTGGATCAGGACCCGTACCGGGATCCGGCAGCGGTACTTCGCCGAACCGGGCACGACCACGTCGGACCTGGCCGCCGAGGCCGGAGCGCGGGCGATGAAGTCGGCGGGTCTGGCCGAGGTGGGCGCCGTGGTGCTGGCGACCACCACCCCGGACCGGCCGTGCCCCGCCACGGCACCGGTGGTCGCGGCCAAGCTGGGCCTGGCCGGCTGTCCGGCGTTCGACGTGCAGGCGGTGTGCACCGGTTTCGTGTACGCGCTCGCCACCGCCTGTGGGCTGCTCGCCATGGGCTGCGTCGACACGGTCCTGGTGATCGGCGCCGAGACGTTCTCGACGATCCTCAACCCCGCGGACCGCGCGACCTCCGTCATCTTCGGCGACGGCGCCGGGGCGATGGTGCTGCGTTCCGGCCATACCGCCGGCAACGGTGCGGTCGGCCCGTTCGACTTGGGCAGCGACGGCACCGGCCGGGACCTGATCACCGTGCGCGCCGGTGGCGCCGAGCAACGTCGCAGCGGCCTGGCACCCGCTCCCGGCGACGAGTACTTCTCCATGGCCGGCCGCGAGGTGTTCCGGCAGGCGGTCGAGCACATGGCCCAGTCCGCCCGGGCGGTACTCGGCCACGTGGGCTGGCAGGCCGGGGACGTCGATTGGCTGGCCTGTCACCAGGCGAACCTGCGGATCCTGGTCAGGCTCGCCGACGTCCTGGGCATCCCCGAGGCCCGAGTACTCGCCAACATCGCAGAGGTCGGCAACACCTCGGCGGCCTCCATCCCGCTGGCCATCGACCAGGCCTACCAGGCCGGGCGGTTCAAGGCCGGCGACCGACTCCTGCTGTCCGCCTTCGGCGGCGGACTCACCTGGGGCTCCACCGTGCTCACCTGGCCCGACCTCACCCATCCGTGACCATGTCCGCCCGGCTTCGTCCACGACCGGGCATCCGAC
This sequence comes from Catenulispora pinistramenti, assembly GCF_018274385.1. Taxonomy (GTDB): domain Bacteria; phylum Actinomycetota; class Actinomycetes; order Streptomycetales; family Catenulisporaceae; genus Catenulispora; species Catenulispora pinistramenti. The sequence continues at coordinate 33,662 of NZ_JAAFYZ010000050.1, forward strand.
CGCACGACTAGGAGCAGGCTATGTCTGACTTGACGTACGAAACCCTCGTCGCACTCCTCGTGGAGAAGTTCGAGGTCCTTCCCGAGCTGATCCGACCCGGTGTCACCTTCGCGGACCTCGAGGTCGACTCGCTGTTCCTGGTGGAACTGCTGCTCGTGGTCGAGCGCGAAGTGCAGGCCGCCATCCCCGATGACGCGATCAACGCGCAGGACACGTTGGAGCGCGCCGTGGACATCGTCCGCGAGCACGTGGCCACAGCGGGTACGAGGTGACAGCCCCGGGTTCGCAGCCGGAGATCGCCGTGACCGGGATCGGACTGGTCACCTCGGCCGGGATCGGTGTGCAGGCGAGCTGGCAGGGGGTGTGTGCGGGCATCTCCACCGCGCGGCGCGATCCGAATCTGGCCGGCCTTCCCGTCGACATCTCGTGCACCGTCCCGGGATTCGACCCGGGCAGGCACGTCGGTCGCCGCAGCAGCCTGATCCACGACCGGTTCGTCCAGCTGGCCGTCACCGCGGCCCGGGAAGCGGTGGCCGACGCCGGGCTCGACCCACACACCTGGGACGGGGCACGGGTCGGCATCGTCATCGGCTGCGGGGTCGGTGGCGTCGCGACCGGTGAGGCCCAACTGCGCACCAGCCTGGAGAGCGGCCCGCGGGCGGTGTCGGCGTTGCTCATCCCGATGATGGTGCCGAACATGGTGGCCGGCCACCTCGGTATCGAGCTGCGTGCCACCGGCCCCAACCTGGTCACCGCCACGGCCTGCGCCTCGGGCGCGACGGCGATCGGGACCGCGATGCAGCTGCTCGGCGACCGGAGTTGCGATGTCGTGGTCGCGGGCGGTTCCGAGGCGGCGGTCACTCCGCTGATCACCACCGGGTTCGCGCAGATGGGCGCGCTGTCCACGAAAACGGACGACCCGGCGGCCGCGTCCCGTCCCTTCGACGCCGCCCGTGACGGCTTCGTGATCGCCGAAGGCAGCGGCATCCTGGTCCTGGAGCGGGCATCCGATGCCCGCGCGCGCCGGGCCGGGATCCGTGCCACCATCGCCGGCTTCGGCGCTTCGGCCGACGCCCACCACATGACCACGCCGGATCCGGACGGCAAGGGCGCCCGGCAGGCGCTGCTGACCGCGCTGGCCCGGGCCGGCGTGGCACCGGACGAGGTCGAGCACGTCAACGCGCACGGCACGTCGACCCCGTTGAACGACGCGGCCGAGGGCCGCATGCTGCGCGCGGTGCTCGGCGACCGGGCCGCGGTGACGTCCACCAAGGGTGTGGTCGGCCACGCCCTCGGCGCCGCCGGCGCGATCGAGGCGGCCTTCACGGCGCTGGCGCTGCAGACCGGGACCATCCCGCCGACGGCCAACTTGGAAGCCCTCGACCCGGGGATCGACCTGGACGTCGTCGCCAAGGAGCCCCGCCGCCGGCCCATCGAGGTGGCCGTGAGCAACTCGTTCGGGTTCGGCGGCCAGAACGCGGTGCTGGTTCTCACCCGCGCCTAGACCGCGCCTAGACAGTGCCGGGCACCACGTCCCGGCTGGGCAACAACCATTGAGGATGTCATGACCACCCAGCAGTCACTGATGCGTTACATCGCGGACACCTGGATGGACGGGGACTCGACCGGCCTGGAGGCGGATTCCAACCTGGTCGAGCTCAACGTCATCGACTCGGCGGCGATCTTCGACCTCGTCCACCACCTGCAGGTCGCCTACCAGATCAAGGTCCCGCTCCACGAGGTCACCCCCGACAATTTCCGCACCGTCACGGCGATCGCCGCTTTGGTGGACCAGCTGCGCGGAATCCAGCTCGAACGGGAACTCGCGTGATGACCCAGCAGCTGAACTCCGCCCTCAGGCCCTCCCACACCACCGGGACGGTGCAGGATCAGGTCCTTGACGTCGTCGCCGCGCGCACGCTGTACCAGCGGGAACAGCTGCCCCTGGAAGCACACCTCGAAGGCGAGCTGGGCATCGATTCCGTAGTGCTGGAGTCGATCGCGGTGGCGTTGCGCACGCGCTTCGGACTGGACGAGCAGACGCTGCGCTCGGACATGGTCACCGTGCAGGACCTGGTCGACGCGGTCGTCGGTTTCTCGGACACGGCGCCCGCACTTGTACCGGCACCGGCCCGGCCGGTCGACTCCGTGGCACACACCGCCGCGGCACCCGCATCCGTGGCGCACCGGCCGTCGGATCCACGCTCGCAGATCCGCGAGGCGGTCATCGCCGTCACCATGTCGCACACCCACTACCAGCGCGAAGATCTGGATCCGGACGCGGACCTCGAGAGCGATCTCGGTGTCGACTCGGTGGTGCTGGCTTCGATCACCGCGGAGGTCCGCCAGAGGCTGCCCTTCGTGGGCGAGGCTCCGTCCGCGCTGGATGCCACGACCTTGCGTGAGTTGTGCGACCGGTTGGACCCGGACCCGGACTCGGCGACGCCGACATCGACGCCGACGGTGCCGGAGCGGCGGCCGGCACCCGCCCCCGCACGGACTTCCCAGATCCGGCGCCTCGTCTCGGACGAAACAGCACCCTGGGACACGAGATCGATGAAGGACTTCGCCGAGGAGCGTGACCCGGACCTGTTCGCCAAGGCGCGTAGCTTCGCCTCCTACCACCGGGGCCGGCAGGCCGAGCAGCTCCACTGGTACGGCATGCCGCTCCAGTCGCGCTGCGAGAACCGCGCCGTGATCCACGACGAACTCACCGGCCGGACCCGCGAGTTCCTGATGTTCGCGTCCAACAACTATCTGGGGCTGGCCAACCACCCCAAGGTCATCGACGCGATCAGCGACGCCACCAGGGTGTACGGGGCCACCAACACCGGCTGTCGCCTCATCGGCGGCACCAACGTGCTGCACAAGGAGCTCGAGCGGCGCCTGGCGGCGTTCAAACAGCGCCCGGCCGCGATCGTGTTCCCCGGCGGCTATTCGGCGAACCTGGGGGTCATCTCCGCGCTGGTCAAGAGCTACGACGCCGCGGTGGTCGACAAGTTGAACCACATGAGCATCGTCGACGGGTGCCGGCTGTCCGGCGGTCAGCGCCGCATATACCGGCACAACGACATGGACGACCTCGAACGGGTGCTCAAGCGCTGCGGTGATCAGGCGCAGGGCCGGCTCATCGTCACCGACGGCGTGTTCAGCATGCACGGCGACGTGTGCGACCTGCCCGGGATCGTCCGACTCGCGGAGCAGTACGGTGCCCGCGTCCTGGTGGACGACGCGCACGCGACCGGCGTGCTCGGCGCGACCGGCTCCGGCACGGCGGAGCACTTCGGCCTCAAGGGCCGCGTCGACCTGGAACTGGGCACGATGAGCAAGACGCTGGCCGGCATGGGCGGCTTCGTCGTGGGCGACGAGGACGTCATCGAGTACCTGCGCTTCTACGCCAACTCCTACGTGTTCGCCGCGACCATCCCCGCGGGCGTCGCGGCGGGCCTGATCGCCGCGATCGACGTGATCGAGAACGAGCCGGAGCGCCTGGCCCGCCTTTGGTCCAACATCCGCACCCTGCGCCGCAACCTTGTCGAGGCGGGGTTCGACCTGGAGAACTCCGACAGCGCCATCCTGCCGGTCGTCATCGGCGACGAGCGCAAGACGATGGAGATGGGGCGTGCGGTCCGGGCGCGAGGCCTCTTCTGCCAGACGGTGGTCTACCCGGGTGTCCCCGTGGGCGATGCCCGGCTGCGGATCAGTGTCACGTCCGAGCACACCCCCGAGGACCTCGACGAGGCCGCGAACATCTTCGTCGAGGCCGGCCGTGAGACCGGTGTACTGCCCTCGCGCGGCCAAGCCCATCGACCCGCCGTCACCGATCGTTCGGTCGCCACCGATCCGTCGGACCGCTGGGCGACCGGCGCCGATCAGGCCAGGTGGTGACCCGTGGACGAGATCGCCACCACCCTCGCGACCGAGGCCGGACCGACGTCCGCCGACAACGTCGACAGCGTCGACTTCTTCTGCCGCATCACGCTGCCCTCCCGGTTCACTCCCGAGCAGGCGGCGCGCGCCGCCCTGCTCGGCGACCACCCGCTCAGCTACGCGGAGCTGGACGCCGAGGTAGATCGGGTAGCGGCCGGACTGCTGCGGAACGGAGCCGGCCCGGGCGACCGGATCGCCATCTGGATGGACAAGCAGCCGCGGTACGCGGTGGCCATCCTGGGAGCACTGCGGGCGGGCTGCGCTTATCTTCCGCTCGACGCGGCGCAGCCCGCCGAGCGGGTGCAGGCGGTACTCGCCGACGCCGAACCCACGGTGCTGTGTGTCGACCGCGGCCACCTGCCCTTCGTGATGACGTCGCGGCTACCGGCCTCCGTGCGGGTGGTCGCGGTCGCGGACGGCGTCTCGGGACCGGCGCTCGGTCGGGCCGAGGTGCTGGGTTGGGAGGACTTCGCGCCCGCTGTGGGCCACCACAGCAGCGTCGCGGAGCCTGATCCGGGCTCGGTCGCGGCCGTCCTGTACACCTCCGGCTCCACCGGGGTGCCCAAGGGCGTCCAGATCACGCACCGCAACCTGGGCGTGTTCATCGGATGGGCCCGTCAGGAACTCGACGTCGGGCCGGACGACGTGTTCGCGGGCCACGCCTCGTTCACCTTCGATCTGAGCACTTTCGACCTGTTCACCGCGCTGTCCGTCGGGGCCTCGCTGTGGATCGTCCCGGACGCGCAGACCAAGGACATGGCCGCGCTCGCGGCGGGCATCGTCCGGCACCGGGTCACCGTCTGGTATTCGGTGCCCTCGGTCCTGCACCTGCTCATCCGATCCGGTGCGCTGACCCCGGACGTCGCCGCCTCGCTGCGCCACGTCCTGTTCGCCGGCGAGGCCTTCGCCACCCCGCAACTGCGCGCGCTGGCGGCGGTACTGCCCTCGGGCGCAACGCTCTACAACCTGTACGGGCCGACCGAGACCAACGTGTGCACCTACCATCGGGTCGGCCCCGAGGACCTGCGCGATGACGAGCCGATCCCGATCGGGGTCCCGCTTCCCGGTGCCCGCGTGTCGGTCCGGGCGCAGGACGGCGGCGAGGTCACCTCGTCCGGTGAGCTGGGCGAACTGATCGTCTCCGGCCCCTGCGTGACGCCCGGATACTGGCGCCGGCCCCGGGAATCGGCCGCGGCCGGCCACCCGGCGAGCCACGCGACCGGGGACCTGGTCTGCCTCGACGACCACGGCCGGCTGGTCTACCGGGGACGCAAGGACCGGATGGTCAAGCTCTCCGGCTACCGCGTCGAACTCGGCGAGGTGGAGGCCGCCGCCCTTCGCCACCCGGGCATCGCCACCGCCGCCGCGGTGGTGGCCACCGGACCCGGAGGCGGCGCGCACATCGTGCTGCGCTACACGGTCCATTCCGGGGCGGCGCCGCTCGGCCTGCTCGACCTCAAGCGCCACTGCGCGCGCTACCTGCCCGCCTACATGGTGCCGCGCGCGGCCCAATGCGTGGCGGCACTGCCCTACAACGCGAACGGAAAGGTCGACTACCAGCGGCTGGCTGCCGGGGGCGACGATCCGCCCGCGACCCCGCCCCTCGATCCACGGAGGTTGCCGTGACCGACCCGCGCCGCGAGGCCGCCACCGTCGCCGCGCTGTTGCAGCACCATGCCCATCAGCGTCCTGACGCGCTGGCCTACCGCTTCATCACCGGGGTGGACGGCACCAGCGAGGAAGTGACCTACCGTCAGCTCCAAGCGCGGGTACGGGCCACAGCGGCCCGTCTGCAGGCCGAGCAGCTGCGGGGCAAGCCGGTGCTGCTGCTCCACCCGCCTGGCCTGGACTACATCACGGGCTTTCTGGCCTGCATGTACGCGGGTGCTATCGCAGTGCCCGCATATCCGCCGGACGCCGCGAGGTTCGGGCAGACCCTGCCCCGGCTCGCCGCGATCGGCCGGGACGCGAAGGCCACCCACGCCCTCACGTCCGGCCCGCTGAGCAGCCTGGCCCACGACCGGCACGCCGAACTGGCCGAACTGGGGCTCGGCGACCTGCGATGGATGTCCACGGACGACACCGCCGGCCTGACCGGGACCGACTGGAAGGAACCCCGGACCACAACGGACTCACTGGCGCTGCTGCAGTACACCTCCGGTTCGACCTCCCAGCCCAAGGGCGTGATGGTCAGCCACGCCAACCTGCTGCACAACCTGCGCGCGATCAACCGCCGGCTCGGGCACGACCGGGACTCGGCGCTGGCCTTGTGGCTGCCGCCGTACCACGACATGGGCCTGATCGGCGGGATCCTCACCGCCTTGTACGGCGGTATCCCGTTGCACTCCATGGCGCCGATGACGTTCGTGCGGCGGCCGCTGCTGTGGCTGGAGACGATCGCCGCGACCGGCGCGGACACCGGGATCTCGCCCAACTTCGGGTTCGAACACTGCTTGCGGATGATCCGGCCGGAGCAGCGGGACAGGCTGGATCTGAGCCGTTGGCGGCTGGCCCTGAACGGTGCCGAACCCGTTCGGGCGCGCACGTTGGAGCGTTTCGCAGAGTTCTTCGCACCGTGCGGCTTCGACCGGCGCGCGTTCATGCCCTGCTACGGTCTGGCCGAGGCCACCTTGCTGGTCAGTGCCACACTCCCCGGTCAGGGTGCTGACGCCTCCGCCTTCGACTCCGCCGCTCTGGAACAGGGCTCGGCCCGACCGGCGTTCCCCGGCACCGCCCGCACCACCGAACTCGTGGGCTGCGGCGGCAGCGCGGAAGAGGTGTCCGTCGCCGTCGTCGACCCCGCTACCGGCCGGCGCCGGCCCGAGGGCGGGATCGGTGAGATCTGGGTCGGCGGCCCGGGCGTCGCGCGCGGCTACTGGCGTCGCCCCGAGGCCACCGTGGAGACGTTCCGGGCGGTCATCGACGGCGAGCCGGGTCGGACCTACCTGCGCACCGGCGACCTCGGATTCCTCGGACCGCACGGCCTCTACGTTTCCGGACGCAGCAAGGACGTGGTGGTTCTTCAGGGCCGCAACTACTACCCGCCGGATCTGGAGCAGACCGTCGAACGCGTCGGGGAGGGTATCCGGACCAACGCCAGCGCCGCGTTCGGCGTGGAGCTCGACGGCGCCGAAGAACTGGTGGTGGTCTGCGAGGTGGAGCACCGCCCCGATGACGGCGGCGCGGCTTTGCTGGCCGCGGTCCGCGCCGCGCTCGCCGCCGAGCACGAGGTGAGCCCGCACGCGGTGGTGCTGTTGAAGCGCTCGACGGTGCACCGCACCACCAGCGGGAAGATCCAGCGTGGTGCTTGCCGGGACGATTACGTGCAGCTGCGGCTGCAAGCTCTCGCGGCGAGCGTGCTCAGCTCCGCGCGCACAGCCCCGACCGGCTCTGGAGACCGCCGCCGGCCGATGGACCGCCGCGAGGTCGAGGTCGCAGTCGGGTCCGTCCTGGGCTCCCTGACGGGGACGGCCCAGATCGCCGGGCGCCGCCTGGCGGACCTCGGCCTGGACTATCCAGGCCTGCTGCGAGCGGTGGCGCTTCTGCAGGAGCGGCTAGGCGTCCCGGTGCCGATCGGAGAGCTGCTGACCTGCCCGGACGTCGACACCCTCGTGGCGCTTCTGCTCGGCGGGGAGCCGCCGACGAAGCGGCTCACGCTTCGTTCGACAGCGTCCACAGACGCAGACAGTGCGCAAGCACCCAGGCCTCTGGCCGCACTCGACATCGAGCGTTGGCTCATCGAGCGGATCGCCGCCCGGCTCGGCCTGGCTCCCGACACGGTGGACGCGCACGCGCCGTTCACCGCGCTCGGACTGGACTCCAAGCAGAGCGTCGCGGTGAGCCAGGAGCTGGGAACCCACCTGGGCCGGGAGATCACCGCGAGCCTGGTGTTCGACCACCCCACGATCCGCGCCGTCGCCGACGCGCTCGGCACGGATCCCGAACCTCGACAGACCGGCGACCACCGCCGCCCGAACTCGGAGACCCAGGCCGCCGCGTGGGCGGGCCCGCAGGCCGAGCCCGTCGCCGTCGTCGGCATCGCCTGCCGTCTGCCGGGCGCCCCGGATGTGGAGAGCTACTGGAAGCTGCTGCTGGACGGACGCTGCGCGATCGGCGAGGTACCGCGGGAACGGTGGGACCCGGAAACCGTGCCCGGGACGTCGGGGGTCGGCGGATTCCTGGACCGGATCGACGAGTTCGACGCCCGCTTCTTCGGCATCTCAGCCCGCGAAGCCTCACGCATGGACCCGCAACAGCGCCTTCTGCTGGAGACCGCTTGGACCGCCGTCGAGGATGCGGGTATGGCGCCCGGCAGCCTGGCCGGAACCCGGACCGGCGTGTTCGTCGGCATCAGCAGCCACGACTACTACCAACTGCAGATGGGGGACACCAGCGCGGCCGACATGCACGCCGCGATCGGCAACGCCCAATCGGTTGCCGCGAACCGGATCTCCTACGTGCTCGACCTGCACGGACCCAGCATCGCGGTGGACACCGCCTGCTCCTCCTCCCTGGTCGCGGTGCACGCGGCCTGCCGCAGCCTGCGCGAAACAGAGTGCTCATTGGCGCTGGTGGGAGGGGTCAACCTGATGCTCACCCCGCAGCTCACGGCGGCCTTCACCCAGGCCGGAATGCTCTCCGGGGAAGGCGTCTGCCGCACGTTCGACGACGCCGCCGACGGATACGTCCGCGGCGAGGGCGTCGCCGTGGTGTGCCTGAAGCCGCTGTCGGCCGCTCTCGCCGACGGGGACCGTATCCACGCCGTCATCAAGGGCTCCGCGGTCGGACACGGCGGTCGTGCCAACGGTCTGACCGCCCCGCGCGGTTCGGCGCAGCGCGACGTGATCGATCGGGCCCTGGCCGAGGCCGGGCTGCGCGGGCACGACGTGGACTATGTGGAATCCCACGGCACCGGCACGCCGCTCGGCGACCCGATCGAGTGGGCCGCGCTGGCCGCCGTCTACGGACGGGACTCCAAGGCCGGTGAGCCGTGCCTGGTCGGGTCGGTCAAGAGCAGCATCGGCCATCTGGAAGCCGCGGCCGGCCTGGCCGGACTGATCAAGGCCGCCCTGGTCGTGCGCGAGGGACAGGTGCCCGCCCAGGTGAACTTCACCGTTCCCAACCGGCACTTGGCCGCGGCGGGAACAGGCCTGCTGATCGCCTCCCGACGCCAGGCGCTCCCGGTCGGACGGCCCTTGCGCGCGGCGGTCAGCTCCTTCGGGTTCGGAGGAACGAACAGCCACATCGTGCTCGAAGCCGCCCCCGAGCCGCTCCAGCGCACCGATCCGATACCGAGGCCGCTGGACGCCTTGTGCCTGTCGGCCCGCACCGAGCAGGCGCTGGCCGATGTGGCCCGGAACTACCGGACCCACCTGGTCACCCACCCGCGGGTTCAGCTGGCAGACCTCTGCCACGCGGCCAACACCGGCCGCACGCACCTGGTCCACCGCGCCGTCATCACCGCCGCCACCACCGAGGCGTTGGACCGTGAGCTGGCGGCCCTCGCCGCCGGTGAACCGTCCCGTGCCGTCCTACGCGGTGAAGTCCCGCCCGAGACGCCGAAGCTGGCCTTCCTGTTCAGCGGTCAGGGAACCCAGTACCCCGGGATGGCCCGGGCGCTGGCCGAAAGCCATCCGGCAGTGGCCGAGAGCCTGGAGCGCAGCGACGCGGTTCTGCGGCCGTTGCTCGGGACGTCCCTGCACGACCTGCTGTCCGACCCGGCCGCGGACAGGTTGCGGCAGACCCGCTACTGTCAGCCGGCCCTGGTGGCAGTGGAATTGGCCCTGTTCGATCTGTGGAGTTCGGTCGGAGTCCGACCGGCCGCCGTCCTCGGACACAGCGTCGGCGCCTACGCGGCGGCCTGCGCCGGCGGCGTGTTGTCGCAAGCCGACGCACTGACGCTGATCGCGGCGCGCGCCGCGGCGATGGACGCGCAACCCGGCCGGGGCGCGATGGTCGCCTGTTCGGGCGACGCCGAGGTGATCCGGTCGCTGGCGGCGTCTCATCCCCGGGTCGCGGTCGCGGCCGTCAACTCCCCAACACGGTTGGTGTTGTCAGGCCCGGCGGACGACATCGAGGCGCTGACCGTCTCCCTGGGGCGTGCGGGCGTCGCCGCCAGGCCGCTCCAGGTCTCGCACGCCTTTCATTCCTCGATGATGAACGGCGCCGCGGACGCTGTGCGGCGTGCCGCCGGCTCGGTGCGCCACCACGCTCCGCGGCTGCCCTGGATCTCCGACCTGACCGGACAACGAGTCGACCAGCTCAGTGACCGGTACTGGGTGGACCACATGCTGAGCACGGTCCGCTTCGGTGACGGCCTCGGCGCGCTGAATGAGCTGGGCTGCACCGGCTTCGTGGAGATCGGCCCGCACCCCGCGCTGCTGTCTCTGGTCCAGACGGACGGCGAAGCGGACAGGGCTCTGCGTCTGCCGACTATCCGCCGCGGCGGTGCGGACTGGGACACGTTCCTGCAGTCCTTGGCCCGGCTGCATTGCGCCGGCGGCGAGGTCGACTGGGCGGGTCTGGACCGGCCGCACGGGCGGGTCCGGGTCCCGGTTCCACGCACCGTGTTCCACCGACAGTCCTACTGGCGCCAGATCGCGCCTTCGAACAGGCCGGGGCCGAATCCCGTCCCGGCGACACCCCCGGAAGGCTCCGCCGTCGATGCCCCGCGAAGGGAGAGCGCCGTGCACACGCAGGCGTGGACTGAGGACGTCGTGCCGCTCGACGCGGTCGTGACAAGCGACGTGATCCGTTATGTGGGCCGGGTGAGTGGGTTCCCCGATCACCAGGTGCCCCTGGACGCGCGCCTCGGGCCGGATCTCGGATTCGACTCGCTGATGAAGCAGGAACTGGAGCAGCGCATCGCGCAGAAGTACGCGCACCGCCTGCCGGAACTGCGCCGTTCGCTGCCCGAAGACCCGACCGTTCGGGATCTGGTGCGGCTGCTGGGGGTCTCCGGCTCCCCGGTGCCGCGACCCGAACCCGCGGTCCCGACTTTCGTCCCCGCGGTCCCGGTCCCGGCCCCGGCAGCCCGCCTCGCGCCCGACACACCCGTCAAACGCGAGCGGGTGGTGGAGGAGTGGGCTGAGTACCACGAGATCCAGCAGCGGCTGCGGCGGATCGAGGCGGCCGGTGCGAACGCCTACGGCCGCGTCCACGAGGGGTTCAACACCGGGCGGATCGAACTCGGCGGCCGCTCGGTCATCAACTTCTCCGCCTTCAACTACCTGGCTCTGTCCAGCCACCCGCGGCTGTTGGCCGCCGCCAAGGCAGCCGTGGACAAGTACGGCACCTCCAGCTCGGCCACTCCGCTGCTGTGCGGTGAGACGCCGCTGCACCACGAACTCGACGCCGAGATCGCGTCCTTCCTCGGCACCGAGGCGGCGATCGTGTTCGCCGGCGGCCACGCCACGAACGTGGCGACGGTGGGCCACCTGTTCGGCCCGGAGGACCTGATCCTGCACGACGAGTGGATTCACGACAGCACTGTGCGCGGAGCCATGCTCTCCGGTGCCCGCCGGCGTCCGTTCCCGCACAACGATTGGGCCGCGCTGGACCGGATGCTGGCGGCGATGCGCGGTGAGTTCCGGCGCGCGGTGGTGGTCATCGAGGGCGCCTACAGCCAGGACGGCGACATCCCCGACCTGCCCCGGTTCATCGAGGTCAAGAAGCGGCACGAGGCGATGCTCATGGTCGACGAGGCGCACTCGATCGGAGTCCTGGGCCCCACCGGTCGTGGTATCGGAGAGCACTTCGATGTCGACCGGCGGGACGTGGACCTGTGGATGGGTACGCTCAGCAAGGCACTGGGCAGTCTGGGCGGGTACATCGCCGCCCGCGGACCGCTTATCGAGCTGATGAAGTTCACCACCCCGTTGTTCATCTTCAGCACCGGTATCTCTCCGGCGAACGCCGCGGCCGCACTGGAGGCGTTCCGCGTCATCCGGGACGAGCCCGAAAGGGTCGCCCGGCTGCGGGAACTGTCCGAGTACTTCCGGCAGCAGGCCCGGGACAGAGGCTTCGACATCGGGGTCTCGCGGGCGTCCGCGGTGATCCCGGTGATCACCGGAAGCTGGGACCGCGCGATGGCGGTCTCCCACCGGCTGCTGGAGCGGGGCGTCAACGTGATGCCCATCGGCTACCCGGCAGTCGCGAAGGATCAGGCCCGGCTGCGGTTCTTCGTCAACGTCGATCACCGTGAGCAGGACCTGGAGCACGCCCTGGACCTGCTGCAAGAGGAGACGCAGCCGCAGCCGCGCGATCAGAGCCGGGCCGATGGCGAGCGATACCGGCCCGGGAGCGCCGCGCGCCCGGCGCGGACCCGTCCGTCGGCACCCGGTGCGGCGGAGGTCCTGGTCGCCGGGGCCAGCGGCTTCATCGGCGGCCACCTGACCCGGCGTCTGGTCGAACAGGGCCGCCAGGTCCGCGTGCTGGTCCGTGCCGACAGCGATCGGTCCGTGTTCGACGGCCTGCCCGTTCAGGCCGAGGTGGGCTCGCTGGCCAACGTCGAGAGCCTGCGACGCGCCACCGCCGGGGTGCGGCAGGTCTTCAACTGCACTGGAATGTCCGCGGACTGGGGTCCCTGGCAGCAGTTCCAGCAGACCAACGTGGAAGGTGTCCGAAACCTGATGGAGGCGGCGGACCACGCCGGCACCGTCGAGCGGTTCGTCCACCTGAGCACCACCGACGTGTACGGGTACCCGAAGCGCCCGTGCGACGAGGGCACCGTGCTGAACGACATCGGGCTGCCGTACAACCGCAGCAAGGTGCTCGGCGAGACCGTGGTCCGGGAGTCCGCCCAGCACACCGGCGTCCCGCTGACCGTCATCCGGCCGGTGTCCGTCTACGGGCCCCGCAGCAAAGACTTCGTCGTCGAACTCGCCAACCTGCTGCTGCAGAAGCAGATGGTCTACATCCGACACGGCGACGTTCCGGCCGGCCTGCTGTACGTGGAGAACCTCGCCGACGCGATGATCGCCGCCTGCGACGCCCCCGTGGCCGCGGGGCGCGCCTACAACCTGCGCGACGCGGAACTGACGACCTGGCACGACTACATGGAGGCGCTGGCACAGGGGCTGGGTGTACCGGCGCCGAAGTTGAGCCTGCCGGCCGGTGTGGCCACCGGAGTCGCCACCGTGTCGGAGCGGATCTGGGGCACGTTGCGGATCAAGTCCCGGCCGGTGCTGACCCGGCACGCTGTCAACCTGTTCGCGCGGGACCAGTCCTACCCGATCGACCGGGCCCGCGACGACTTCGGCTTCAAGAGCGAAGTCGACTTCGCCGAGGGCATGCGCCGCACCATCGCCTGGCTCGACTCCGACGACGGCCGCCGGTTGGTGAAGCACTGATGACCAGCGTCTTGGAACGCTCCGGCGCGTGGCTTCCGGCCGCGGATCCGGACCGCACGCTGCGGTTGATCTGCTTTCCTCACGCCGGCGGTACGCCGTCGCTGTATCACGACTGGCCGCGCCTGCTGGACCCGGCGATCCAGGTGGTGCCGGTGCTGTTGGCCGGGCGCGGACTGCGCTCCCACCAGCAGCCGGTCTCCGTCCTCCAGCCCTTGGTGCAGGAGGTGGTCCAAGCCCTGGTCCGGGCCGGCCACACGGATCGGTTCGCGATGTTCGGCCACAGCATGGGCGCCCTGCTCGCCTACGAGGTCGCGTGCGCCTTGCGCGACCGCGGCCTGCCGGAGCCGGAGCACCTGTTCGTGTCCGCGAGTAAGGCCCCGCATTTGTACGGGGCCGCGGCCGGTTGGCCGACCAACGATACGGACCTGCGCCGGATGGTCGGTGAGCTCGGCGGGCTCGGCCCGGACGAGGAGATGGGACTGGCCTATCTCGAACGCCGGCTTCCGGTACTACGAGCCGACCTGCGGTTGTGCGCCGAGTATGTGTGGACGCCGCGAACGCCGCTGAACTGCCCCATGACCGCCTTCTCCGCCGACGGCGACCCGGTCGCCACCCCGGCGCAGATGGAGGCGTGGCGGGAGTACACCGCGAACTCGCTGCTGCGCCGCCATCTGCCGGACGGCCACTTCTACCTGAACCACGACGCGGGCCGCGCCGCGCTGTTGCGCTTCGTGCGCGCGGACTTGGACCGGCTGTTCCATACGGTCGGCGCAGGACACACCCACCAGCTACCGGAGGACTCGCGATGGACCGGCTGACCCTGACCAGAATCGTCAAGGAGCGCCAGCTGCCACTGCTCTTGTCGGCCACCAGACGTCTGGTCACGCCGATGTACCGGGCCGCGTTCCTGGCCGCGGCCGCTCGTTCCGGGGTGCTCGGCCGGCTCGCGGTGCGGCCCTGCGACCTGCAGACGCTGGCCCACAGTCTGGACGTGGACCAGCACGCCGAGGAACTGCGCACCTGGCTCGACATCGGCGTGCGGCTGGGGGACCTGGCCTGGTTCGACGACACCTACCGGCTGCGGAGCCGGACCGCCAAGGCGTTGGCACGGCCCGGACGCGAACCGGTCGCCGCGGCGCTGGAGGAGGTGCTCCGCTTCCATCTTCCGGTGCTCATGGAGGCCCCGCAGATGCTGCGTGAGGGCAGGAGGCTGTCGCTGAGCGACCAAGACGGCCAGGTCATCGCGCGCTCGACGCGGGTGGTGGAGCCATTCGTGGAGGAGGCCGTGCGCCGCACCCTGGATCGCGACCGGCCGCTGCGGCTGCTGGAGGTCGGCTGCGGCGCCGGCACCTACGTGCGGCTCGCGGCCCAGCTCAATCCACGGCTGACCGCGCTGGCGATCGACCTGCAGGACGAGGTGGCCGCCGAGGCGGCCGAGAACATGGCCGTGTGGGGGCTGGCGGGCCGTGTCGAGACCCGCCAGGGAGATCTCCGGACCCTCACCGTCGAGCCGCAGTTCGACCTGGTCACGCTGCACAACAACATCTACTACTTCCCGCCCGGGGACCGTGTCGACGTTCTGCGCAAGGCGCGCTCGCTGCTGGCCCCCGGCGGCCGGCTGCTGCTCACCACCGCGTGCCGCGGCGGCAACCTGGGCCTGGAGGTCCTCAACCTGTGGTTCACCCACGCCGACTTCGGCGGGCCGCTGCCCACGGTCGAGGACCTGGTCCGGCAACTCGATGACGCCGGGTTCGCGCAGGTGACGACCCGTCGTCTCATCCCCGGCGACCAGTTCCACGCCGTCGTGGGCGTCAACGCCCCGGCCGGCCGGCCGTGACCGGTCCTGGTACCGACAAGGAGGTTCCCCCGTTGGACACGACGACAGTGAACGAGCGTGGCAGCGCCGTCATCCACCTGGACCGGGTGGACAAGCCCGACGACCAGGTCCTGGGCGGCAAGGCCGCCCGCCTGGCCGAACTCACCGCGGCCGGACTGCCGATCCCGCCGGCGTTCTGCGTCAGCACCGCGGTGTTCCAGCAAGCACTGGAGCACCTCGGCATCGATGAGGCAGGCGGCAGCGAACCCGGGCCCGTACTGCGCCGCCGCGTCTTGGACGGCACCCTGCCCGCGGCGGTCACCGAGCCGATCCTGGCCGCCTACGCCGAGCTGGGCAGTCCCCGTGTCGCGGTGCGATCCTCCGCGGTCCGTGAGGACTCGGCGGGGCAGTCGTTCGCCGGCCAGCACGACACGATCCTCGATGTCGCCGGAGACGAGGAGCTGATCGAGGCGGTCAAGGAATGCTGGGCCTCCCTGTGGTCCGACCGGGCGCAGGTCTACCGCGACGGTCCGGAGCAGGCCGGTGCGATCGCCGTGATCGTCCAGGAGATGATCCACGCTGATGTCAGCGGAGTGCTGTTCACGACCGATCCGGTCAGCCCGCGGCCGCACCAGATGGTGGTCGAGGCGTGCTGGGGCCTGGGCGAGGGCCTGGTGTCGGGCAAGGTCCCGTCGGACTGGTTCCTGCTTGACGAGCGCACCATGTCGCCGGTGGAGCAGGAGATCCGTTACAAGGTCACCAAGTGCGCACCGCTGGAGCCCGGCCGGATCGGCATCACCAAGGTCGATGAAGCCGACCGCAACCTCCCGTGCCTGACACGCGATCAGCTGGAGGAACTCGCCAGGCTGGCGGTCTCGGTCCGCACCTACTACCAGGCTGAGCAGGACCTGGAGTGGGTGCTGAAGGACGGCCGCTTCCACCTCCTGCAGGCCCGTCCGATCACCACCCGCCCGCAGCGCACCGACCGCAACCGGCTGTACGTCACCGAGCAGCCGCGGCCGATCGCCGAGGGCACGCTGTGGTCCCGGATGGACATCGGCGAGATCTTCACGGGGATCATGTCCCCGCTGGGCCAGTCGTTCGCCCGCTACTACCAGGCGAATGTCCACACCGACTGTGCGCGGGCGGTCGGGGTGCTCGATCCCGGCGACCCGGACCTGCACATGGGCTACCTGCAGGGTCACATCTACCTCAACATCTCGTTCACCTCCTACATGCTCGGGCAGTGTCCGCCGACCCGCGACCAGCGGCACTTCACCGCCCGGTTCGCCAGTGAGGAGGCGGACCTGAGCAGCTATCACAACCCCTTCGGGTCCTTCCCCGGCGGCAGTGAGGGCCGAGCCGCGCTGACGCACTGGCTCCGGTGCACCGCGGTGGAGATGGCGCAGATGAAGCGCCGCGCGAAGCGGATGGTCCGCTCGCGCGAGTACGAGTTCGACCGGGCCCGCGCCCTGGATCTGACCCGGCTGAGCCGCCGCGAGCTCGACGCCGAGATGAGCCGCTACCTCGGCTACTTCCACGACATGCATGTCGGCTACATGCCCTACTACATCAACGCGTTCGGCTTCTACGGGGTTCTGGCCGAACTGTGCGCGAAGTGGCTCGGCAAGGACGGCCACAACCTGCAGAACCGCGTCAAGACCGACATGTCGAGCCTGCGTACCGTCGAGTCGGCCCGGGACATCTGGGTCGTGGCGCAGGCCGCCAAGGACCGGCCGGCAGTCATGCGCCTGATCCGCGAGACCCCTTTCGAGACACTGCCCGCCGCCCTGCTCGCCGACGATGCGGGACGGGAGTTCTGGAAGCACCGGGTCGAACCGTTCCTACGCGCCAACGGCACCCGTAGCCACCAGGAGATGGAACTGACCCACCCGCGGTGGATCGACGACCCCTCATACGTGTTCCAGATGATCCGCCGCTACGCGGAGGACGGCTTCTCCATCGACGAGATCCTCGGCCGCAGCCGCGCCTACCAGGACGGCGACGCCGCCGCGGTGCTGACCCGGCTGCCGCGCACGAAGCGCACGGTGATCGAGAAGGTCATCGCGATGTACGTGCAGTGCAGCGAACTGCGGGAGACCGCGCGGATGTCGATGATCACCTCGATCTGGCTGGTCCGCAACGTGGTCTACGAGGTGGGCCGCCGGCTGATCGCCGCCGGCGTGCTGCGCTCGCCGGACGAAGTGGCCTACCTCGACTTCGCGGACGTGCTCACCTACCTGTCAGGCTCCGACGAGCCGCAGGAGGTCTTCTCCCGTGTCCGCCTGGAGGAGGCACGCCGCGAGTTCCAGTACGTGCGCCGGCTGCCCGAACCCCCGCTCACACTGATCGGCGAGCACGATCCCACGCGGGCCGTGGTGCCGGCTCCGGACGGCGCGCGCCTGGAGGGGCTGGCCGCGAGCCCGGGACGCGTGGTGGGCCGGGCGCGGGTCATCGAGGATCTGGTCTGGCAGGCCGACGAGTTCCAGGCCGGCGAGATCCTGGTGACCCGCTTCACCGACGCGTCCTGGACGCCGTTGTTCGCCATCGCCGGCGCAGTGGTGACCGACATCGGGTCGATGCTCTCGCACAGCTCCATCGTGGCCCGTGAGTTCAACGTGCCCTCGGTGGTCAACACCAAGCAGGCCACCCGCCGCATCGCCACCGGCGACATGGTCGTGGTCGACGGCGACGCCGGCGTGGTGGAGGTCGTCGAGGGCTGAGCCCGGCCCGCCTCTCGTCGGCGCCCGCCGTCCTTTCCCACCTACTTCCCGCATCCCGACCCGGGCACCGCCTGTCGGTGCCCGGGTCCGAGAAGGAGACAGCACAATGATTCCCGATCAGTGGTACGCGATCACGCGCTCCCAGGACATCCGCAATGACCGGCCCGTCGGTGTCCGACGGCTCGGCATGGACCTCGTCCTGTGGCGCTCGACCGACGGCACGCTGGTGTGCCAGTCCGCACGCTGCCCCCACAAAGGCGCGAACATGGCCGACGGCCGGTTGCGCGGCGACACGCTCGGCTGCCCCTACCACGACTTCCGTTTCGACGCGGACGGTCAGTGCGTCCTCGCGCCCTGCCTGGGCTCGGAGGCCAGGATCCCCAAGTCGATGCGCCTGGACACCCACGTGGTGCGGGAGGAGGCCGGGCTGATCTGGCTGTGGTGGGGACGGCGGACCGAGCCCCTGCCCGAGGTGCAGATCCCGCCGGAGGTGCGGGACAAGCCCGAGCTGTACGCGACGTCCAGCTGGTCCCAGCCGGTCAACTACACCCGGTACATCGAGAGCCTTCTCGACTTCTACCATGTGCCGGTCGTGCACCGGGACCACTGGTTCAACTGGTTCGACTACGTGGGATGGAGCGGCACCGCCAAGCACCTCGGGCTGGACGGCAGGCGACGCTACTTCGCCATGACCAAGGTCGAGAACAGCCGCCTGTCGGTCGACGGCACCACGCTGCGCCACGACTTCGACCTGTGCCAGGAGGGCGACCCGACCAACCGGGCGCCGATGAACGTCACCTTCACGTTCCCGGGCATGGTGCACATCCACACCGAGCCCTTCGACGTCACGATCTGGATGACCCCGATCGACGAGGAGCACACCCAGGTTCTGTTCCGCTGGTACGAGGACGCGCATCTGAAGAAGGCGCTGCGGTTGCCGGCTTTGCGGCGGCTGATCCCGCGGATGGCGCTGTTCGCGCAGAAGCGGGTCCAGGAGGTGCAGGACATGCGGGTGGTCCGGCAGATCCAGCCGCGCGTCACCGGTCGGCAGGTGAACCGCTTCGTGGCGGTCGATGAGCTGAACGCCAAGTACGTGGTGATGCGCGACCAGCTGAAGAAGCAGGCCGGGGTCACGCCGGACGAGACCGACGGGGCGTACCGCGTCGATGACGCCGATCTGGGAGCGGACCTATTCGCCCCTTCGGAGTGAGGCGTCCGCGTGACACAGACCGTCGCCGGCGCTAAGCTGTGAGTCATTGGGCAAACGCCCAAGGCGATCGGCCAAGGCAAACGCCTAAGGCGATCGCCCAACTCGATCGTGAAACGGACGGCGGGCCGCCGACGAGCGGCGGCCCACACCGGCCGGTGATTACGGAGCAGCAGAAGCAGATGACACCGACTTCAGTGGAGCGGGGCCAGGAGACCAGGGCACGGCTGATCGCCGCCGCCGGCCAACTCATCGTCGAGGAGGGATGGGGTGCGGTGACCACGCGCAAACTGGCAGCCCGGGCGGACGTGCGTCCCGGCCTGGTCCACTACCACTTCGGCACGGTCACCGACCTCCTGGTCGAGGCCTCCTTGGCGACCGTCGAGCGCGAGGTCGGGATAGTGATGGGCATGCTCGCCCAGGCCCCTGCCGGCCCGCAGGGCGTCGAAATGGCGGTGACGGGGATGGCGCAGTACTCGGCCGACCCCGCCTCGACCGTCCTGACCAGCGAGATGCTGCTCGCCGCCACCCGGAACGAGCGCCTGCGCACGGGGCTTGCCACCTTGCAGGGCACGTGGCTCCAGGCGGTGGCGCAGTGGCTCGGCGAGCACGGCCTGACCGCGGACCCGGAGCCGACGGCGCTGGTCCTCGGCGCCCTGTTGGACGGCCTGGTCCTGCACCGCCTGGTCGACCCGGAGCTCGCGGTGCCGATCGACGGCCCGCTGCGCCGGCTGGTCGGCCTGCCCGAGGCGACGAACCGACCGGCCACCCCCTGACCGACGGCCGGGGTTCCCCGTCCCCGGCCGTCTGAGCCACTCAACCGACCGCGAAGGAGCTGCTCCGCCATGGACCTTCCCCCTAGCGAGCCTGTCGCGATCGTCGGAATCTCGGCGCTGTACCCTCGCGCCCGCGGTGTCGAGGCGTTCTGGGATCTGGTGACCACCACGCGGTTGCGCTGCGCCTGCACCGATCCTCCGGCCGGCCAGGACAGCGCGGGCCGCCCGACCCCGCCGCACGGCCTGCTCGACATCGAGGTCGATGTGGCCGCCTTCAAGATCCCGCCGGCGCAGTCGGCTTCGATGACCCGGATGCAGAAGCTCATGCTTGAGGCTTCCCGGCAGGCTCTGAGCGACGCGGGTCTGACCGACCGGCCGATCCGCGGTGACCGCTTCGACGTGATCGTCGGCGTCTGCGCCGGACTGGACCGGCAATATCTCAATGCACTGAGGATCGAGGCGCAGCGCCTGGCCCACGATCTGCGCTCCGCCGGACAGGACGGTTCGGACCCGGACGTCGGCTGGGAACTCGGGCCGGACCCCGGCTCGGACCTCGGGCCGGCCGCCGAAGCCGCGGCATCGGAGCTGCTGGAACTGCTCGGGCCCCGCCTGGCCGGGTCGCCCCATGACCGGGTCGGCGAGATGGCCAGCACCATCCCCGCGCGGATCGCGAGCGTCTTCAAACTCCGAGGCAGGACCGTGGCGCTGGAGGCCGCGGACGGCACCTCGCTCGTCGCGCTCGCCCACGCGGTCGGCGCTCTGCGCCGCGGCGACTCGGACACGGTGCTGGTGGTCGCGGGCCAGCAGCGGGAGAGCGGCCTGCTGGCCGGTGCCCTGGACGCCAAAGGCCTGACTTCGGCCTGCGGCCACCCCTTCGCCGGGCCGGGCGAGGGGTTCACCTTGGCCGAGGGCGTGAGCGCGGTGCTCCTCAAACGACTGTCCGACGTGGCCGAAGAAGACCGGGTCCACGCGGTGATCCGCGGCTGCGCTCTGGGACAGGACCCGCGTCCGGGCACCTTCCGATACTCGGTCTCGGCCGAACACCGCCGGGAGGTCGCCGAACTGGCCTACCGGGACGCGGACGTGCCCACCGACTCCATCGGCTTGGTGGAGTGCTTCGGATCCGGCTTCCGCAGTGAGACACAGGCCGAACTCACGGCACTGTCAGGCCTCTACACGGGCTCGCCGACCGAGGCGGTCCTCGGGAGCATCCGCGACCGCCTCGGCCACACGTTCGCCAACGCGGGCCTGGCCAGTGTGATCAAGGTGGCTCTCGCGCTCAGCCACGGCACTCTGCCGCCTGTGTGGTCGCCCGCCGGCGCCCCGCCGCCTCCCGGCTCCGGGTTCCGGTTCCTGGCCAGCGCACAACGCTGGGAACAGTCGGCGTCGCCGCGCCGGGCCGCTGTCAGCGGCGCGTCGCTGACCGGGATGCTGGCCCATTTCGTCCTGGAGGAACACCAGGCCGTCCCGGTCCCACCCGGGGGTCGGCCGGTACGTCGGCCGGTGCGCGTCCGGGAGGGCGAACCGGTGGCGGTCATCAGCTGGGGCGCGCACTTCGCCGGTGCCACCGGGCCCGCGGCCGTGTGGGACGTGTTCCGCTCGGGACGGGACCGCATCGGCCCCCTGCCGACCCGGATCCTGGACCGGGAGATCTACTTCGACCCCTCTGCGCTCAGCCTCACCCATACCTACACCGACCAGGGCTCGCCCGCCCCGGTCCCGGCCGCCCC
>NZ_JAAFYZ010000500.1 GCF_018274385.1 Catenulispora pinistramenti
CCCGGCCACCGGCACTGTAGGCGAAGCCCTGCCGACGCGACCGAGGGGAACGAACCGAAAACCAGCCGGAGAAATACAAAACGCAGGGAACGAGGACACCGGTTGGCTGGTGCGGCTGCCGGTGAGGGCGTGGGCGGCGGGCCGGTGGTCGGTTGGTCGAGAACATGCCCGGGTGCGGTAGGCGCAGCATGTCTTGGCGCCCAGACCAATCTGTCATCCGGCGGCAGCCATCTTGGTGGTCATGTCTGTATGTCATCCGGCGGCAGCGATCTTGGCGGCTAGGCGAGCCCGCGCCCACACCTGCGACCGCACCCGCCAGCCCGGAATGCGCACTTCGGGACTGGCGCGTTGCCAACACCTGGACCGGCGGCCGAACTCGCCGACGCGCCAACCCCGCAGCCTGAGTTTTGTATTTCTCCGGCTGGTTTTCGGTTCGTTCCCCTCGGTCGCGTCGGCAGGGCTTCGCCTACAGTGCCGGTGGCCGGGGGTCAAGTTCGCGCTGTGCGAAACCGCAGCTCAAACGGCCAACCGCAGCGCGCGGACTTTACCCCCGGACACCGGTGCTGTATCCCCCGGGCTGACGACGCGACCGAGGGGAACGGACCGTAACCACCTCAGGGACCGCCGCCGCTGAGACCGACCCGGCCACCCTGGGGAACCGCGCTAGTTTCCCTGAGGTTGCCGAGGCCCGCCGGAGGCCCGGCCCTTCACCACAGCCCTTGACCTTGACCTTCAGCTCTTGATCTTGCCCTTGCTCTGACTTGCTGGAGTTGAAGAGGCCTGAGGTGGGGCGGGGTTGTGAACGCGGAAACCGGCAGCCGACAAACAGACTCGCCGACCCGAACCCCGAACCGGCACAACTATGACCGAAGGCCGTAAAAAGCTTTGAAACCCACACCTCAACCGCAACCCGGCCCGCAAACTTCACCCCCCTGCAACTGTCTCTT
>NZ_JAAFYZ010000501.1 GCF_018274385.1 Catenulispora pinistramenti
TGCTATAGTGGTTTTGGTTTAACTGGTTATGAAAGTTATTTTTATTTTTTTCAAGAGGAAGACGTCTTACGTGTTCCCTCTGCTTCTCGGTGGCGGGGAGATGTTGAAAAGAGACAGGGGGGAGGGGAGGGGGGAAGAAAGCAGAGAAGCAAGCGCCACACCAAGCCGCGCTCCCACCCCCGCGGCAGCACCCCGCACGGCCACTTCACCGCGCACTCCCGCAGCAGTACCCCGTGCAGCCACTTCACCGCGCACTCCCGCGGCAGCACCCCGCGCAGCCACTTCAGCGCCCACGCTCGCCAACGCTGGCGGCATGCCCAGGTTCTCCGCCGCCGAGCCCTCGTGCTTTAGCAACGCTATGTCCGCACGCTCGCCCGTCGGACCGTCGCCAACCTCGCCCGCCGCCGCGCCCCCGTGCCCTGCCGCTGCCGTGTCCTGCTTCCCGCACGCCGGGTCGGAGTTCGCGCCCTGCTCCGCGACATCAGCGTCACCGACTGAGACGTGCAGTTGCCGCGTACTCTCCTCCTCCGCGAGCTCGCCGCCGATCAGTACGCCATCGTCACTGGCAGCCGAGCCGCTCTCCCGCCCCAGCGCCGCGATCGCCCGCGAAACGTCCTCCGCCTCATCGCCGAGCTGCCGCGCGAGTTCATCCGCAGCCTTGGGGGTCTCCGCACCGCGAGGCTCGCCCGACTCGCGCGACCCGCCGGACCTGCCCGACCCGCCCGGCTCGGCTGCGTCGCGAGGCTCGCCGGATCTGCCCGTCTCGCCCGGCTGGGCTGCGTCGCGCGACCCGCCGGATCTACCCGGCTTGCCCGGCTCGGCTGCACCGCGCGGTTTGGCTGCACCGCGGGGCTCGCCCGGCTCGGCTGCGTCGCCCGACTCGGCCGTACGGCTTGGTTTGGCTGCACCACGCGGCTCGCCTGGCTCGGCTGCGTCGCCTGATC
>NZ_JAAFYZ010000502.1 GCF_018274385.1 Catenulispora pinistramenti
GCGCGAACTTGACCCCCGGCCACCGGCACTGTAGGCGAAGCCCTGCCGACGCGACCGAGGGGAACGAACCGAAAACCAGCCGGAGAAATACAAAACAGGGGGTGCGGGTACCGGCGGCTCGGCGAATACGGCCGCCGGTCCAGCACCTGGCAACGCGGCACTCGCGCGCGTGCCGATTCCGGGCTGGCGGGTGTGGATCGCTCCGACCGCCAGCAGGTACTGGATTGACCTCGTCACCAAAGCCGGTGCTGCGGACAGCAAGGCCTGCCGGGGGATGCCAGTCGCGGCTGGTTGTTGTGGCACGGCCGCACCGCACCCGGGCATGTTCTCGACCAACTGACCACCGGCCCGCCGCCAGCACCTCACCGGCAGCCGCACCAGCCAACCGGTGCCCTCGTTCCCTGCGTTTTGTATTTCTCCGGCTGGTTTTCGGTTCGTTCCCCTCGGTCGCGTCGGCAGGGCTTCGCCTACAGTGCCGGTGGCCGGGGGTCAAGTTCGCGCTGTGCGAAACCGCCGCTTACCTGCATGACCGCAAGCGCGCGGACTTTACCCCCGGACACCGGTGCTGTACCCCCCGGGCTGACGACGCGACCGAGGGGAACGGACCGCACCACCTCACAGGCCGCCGCCGCTGAGACTCACCCGACCACCCGAGGGAACCGCGCTAGTTTCCCTGAGGTTGCCGAGGCCCGCCGGAGGCCCGGCTCTTCACCATGGTTTTGACTTTGATCTTGCTCTTGATCTGGCCTGTGCCCCTTGCCCTGACTTGCTGGAGTTGAAGAGGCCTGAGCTGCGGCGGGGTTGTGAACGCGAAAACCGGCAGCCGACAAACACACCCACCACCCCGAACCCCGAACCGGTACAACTATGACCGAAGGCCGTAAAAATAGCCTTTCAAACCACACCCCAACCGCAACCCGGCCCGCAAACTCCACCTCCCCGC
>NZ_JAAFYZ010000503.1 GCF_018274385.1 Catenulispora pinistramenti
AAACGAAAACCAGCCGGAAGAATAGCAATCGCAAGGAACGAGGACACGGCTTGGTGACGCAGCTGCCGGTGAGGCTGTGGCGGCGGGTCGCTGGTCAGTTGGTCGAGAACATGCCCGGGTGCGGTGCAGCCGTGCCACAGCAACCAACCGCGACTGATATCCCCGGCAGGCCTTGCTGTCCGCAGCATCGGCTTTGGCGGCGAGGCCAATCCGCTATCCGCCGGTGTCTGTCTTGGTAGTCGGGGCGGTCCGCACCCGCTAGCCGGGAATGTGCATCTCGGGGCTGGTGCGCTGCCAGGCGCTGAACCGGCGGCCGAATTTGCCGAGCCGCCGGTACCGAACCACTGGGCTTTGCCATTCTTCCGGTCGGTTTTCGGTTCGTTCCCCTCGGTCGCGTCGGCAGGGCTTCGCCTACAGTGCCGGTGGCCGGGGGTCAAGTTCGCGCTGTGCGAAACCGCAGGTCAAATGGCCAACCGCAGCCGCGCGGACTTTACCCCCGGACACCGGTGCTGTACCCCCCGGGCTGACGACGCGACCGAGGGGAACGGACCGCACCACCCCACCGGCCGCCGCCGCTGAGACCGACCCGGCCACCCTAGGGAACCGCGCTAGTTTCCCTGAGGTTGCCGAGGCCCGCCGGAGGCCCGGCCCTTCATCACAGCCCTTGACCTTGACTTTGCTGTTGATCTTGCCCGTGCTCGGACTTGCCGGAGTTGAAGAGGCCTGAGGTGGGGCGGGGTTGTGAACGCGGAAACCGGCAGCCAAGTCACAGACCCGCCGACCCGAACCCCGAACCGGCACAACCATGACCGAAGGCCGTAAAAAGCATTTAAAACCCACACCCCAACCGCAACCCGGCCCACAAACCCCAGCCCCCAGCAAACTCCACCCGCCAACGGATCCCGCCCGCCGACCGACAC
>NZ_JAAFYZ010000504.1 GCF_018274385.1 Catenulispora pinistramenti
AGCCAACGCCGCGCCGACCCGAAACGCCCTGGCTGACGCCACTCCGGCCCAATCCGCCTCAGCCGACGCCGCACCGGCCCAAGGCCCCCAGGCAGACACCACGCCAGCCTTGTCCTCCGCCAACGCCGCATCGATCCGAAGCGCCCTGGCTGACGCCACTCCGGCCATAGCCTCCACCAACGCCACTCCGGCCCACATCCCCCAGCCCAACGTCAGCACGCCGACCACAGCCCGCGCCGGCACCTCCCTACCTAGCGCTACTCCAGCCCACATCGCCCCCGCACCGACTACGAACCCTGCCGACATCTCGCCGGCCAGCGCCCCTCCGGCTCACGTCGCCCTGACCAACGCCGCATCGATGGCAACCCGCGCCAGCGCCACTCCGGCCCATCTC
Organism: Catenulispora pinistramenti; assembly: GCF_018274385.1. Lineage (GTDB taxonomy): Bacteria > Actinomycetota > Actinomycetes > Streptomycetales > Catenulisporaceae > Catenulispora > Catenulispora pinistramenti. The sequence continues at coordinate 395 of NZ_JAAFYZ010000504.1, forward strand.
TCCCCAGGTGACGCCGCCCCGGCCACATCCCCCACCAACGCGACTCCAACTCGCATCACACCGACCAACGCCCCCACACAGGCCGCGGCACCCACCGACACCGCTCGGACCGGCACCGCCCCGCCCGACACCACCACGGGCATGGCTCCCATCAACGCCGCGCCATCGCCCACAACCTCCGCCGGCCTGCCAACCTCCGCCCCTACCGGTTCAACTCCCGGCCCCAGCCTTCCCACAGCCAGACCGGCCGGGACTGCCACCTCTGCACGGCACGCCGTCCACAGGACACCAGCAGCCCACCCCAACTCCGCCATCGACCCCTTGAGCCCGCGCCCGCCTGTCACAAGCCCCGCCGCTAGCCCAGGCACTCCCGCCACAGCGGCTCAAACCCCAGCCCCAGCCTCAAAATCTCAATCAGCATCCGAACCCACCGCCCATCCATCCGCCCATAGCCCCCAACCGCTGCCAACCCCGGCCGACCAACTCACCTCGTCCATCGCCACACCGCCCCCAGACCGGC
>NZ_JAAFYZ010000505.1 GCF_018274385.1 Catenulispora pinistramenti
CGGCGCGCGGGTTCTCGTCCAGGTACCGCAGGTTCTTGCGGACCCCGGCGTAGACGCGCGCCCGGTTGCGGCGCAGCAGCGGCTGGCCGAACCACGCGTAGACCACCCCGCGCGCCAGGTCCGCGACGGTCGGGAAGCGCACCTGGGTGGCCGCGATCAGCCGCTCCAGCGCCAGGCCGGTCGGCTCGCGCAGCAGCTCGTCCGGCGGCAGTTCGCGCAGCCAGGTGCGCAGCAGCGTGGTCACCACCGTGGCGTCCGTCGCCGCCCGCTGCCGGGCCAGGAAGATGCGGAACACGGCCGCTTCCAGCTCCGGCGAGCGGGCCAGGTCGGTGACGCCGTAGTGGGCCAGGGCCCGGCTGAGGGCGGCCTGGAAGGTCTCCGGCAGACCGGCGCGCTCCACGTCCAGGCTCTGCAGGTAGGTGTGGAAGTACTCGTGCGCGCTGTGCAGCCCGCTCTCGCCCTCGCCCTCCTCGGCGGCTCCGGCCGGGCGGTTGCGGCCCAGGTCGGCCAGGTCGGCGAAGACTTCGATCAGGCTCAGCTCGCCGGTCAGTGGCCGTTGGCCCTGTTCCACGGCGGTGGTGCGGGCGGTGAGGTAGTCCTGGAGGATGCGGCCCTCGTCGTGCGGGTCCACGTCGAAGCCCAGCAGCAGGCTGCGAAGGTCCTCCTGGCCCTGTGTGACGCGGGCCCGGATCGGGACCTCGGCCGGGGCGGCGGGCAGGTCCAGCTCTACGGCCTCGGACGACGGCTGCGCCGTGTCGGTGTCGGTGTCGGTGTCGTCTTCGCCGTCTTCGTCCTCGACGATCTGCTCCAGCCGCAGCAGCGGGGCACCGGTCTCCACCTGGCTGCCAACCGTGACCGCCAACTCCCGCAACCGGGCCT
>NZ_JAAFYZ010000506.1 GCF_018274385.1 Catenulispora pinistramenti
CCCCCAGTCCCCCAGCCCCGCAGTCCGCAGTCCCGCACTCCCGTACTCCCGCAGTCCCGCGCGAAGGAGCCGCTGTGATCACCGCCATCGTCCTGATCAAAACCGACGTGGATGCCATCCCCGAGGTCGCCGAGAAGATCTCCCGGCTGGCCGGGGTGAGTGAGGTCTACTCCGTGACCGGCGAGTACGACCTGATCGCCATGGTGCGGGTGCGGGAGCACGACCAGCTCGCCGATGTGATCCCGGGCGGGGTGAACAAGGTGGCCGGGGTCAGCCACACGGTCACGCACGTGTCGTTCCGGACTTACAGCGCCCTGGACCTGGAGGCGGCGTTCTCGCTCGGGCTGGACTGAGGCAGGACCCTCAGCGCGACCCACCCCTAAGGGAAACTCCCTACGAACGCATTAAGAATTCCCGGCGAACGCCAAACCCCGCCTCCCAAGAGGAAGGCGGGGTTCGTGACGCCACGTCATTGTGTGAGTGCGGGTGGTGCGCCGACCCTATGGCCGGGTCGTGCCGCCGCCGTCAGGCGTCGGGGTCCTCGTCGATGAGGAAGCCGCGCATCGGGGAGGGCTGGGACGGGACCGAGGGCTGGCCCATGCCGTTGCCGCCGCCCATGAACGGGGGCTGCTGGCCGCCGCCCATCTGCTGCGGGGCCGGCATCTGCGGCCGGATCGGGGCCATGGTCTGCGTCAGGGCCGCGGCGTTGGTGCCGTTGTTGCCGCTCTGGAAGGAGCCCTGGGAGCCCGCGCTCTGGAAGGAGCCGGTGGAGCCCGCGCTCTGGAAAGAGCCGGTCGAGCCCATGCCGCCGCCGTTCAGACCGGCGCCGACCGGGGACGGGGCCGGGGGCATGCCCGGGGGCAGCGA
>NZ_JAAFYZ010000507.1 GCF_018274385.1 Catenulispora pinistramenti
CTAGAAGACTCATGAAAATCATGCGTTCTGACCTCGTCGGTTCTCCGGTGGGGTCAGACTGCTGTTATGCAGGGTGAGTGGACTGGTGAGCTGGTCGGGGCGGATGTGTGGGAGACCTGTCGGGAGTTGATCCCGGCTGGGGGTGTGTTCGCGTTCCTGGCTGAGCACCGGGATGATCTGTTCCCGGCGTCGATGTTCGCCGACATGTACCCCTCGCCGAACGGCCGTCCGTCGATGCCGCCGCAGGTGTTGGCTGCGGCTGTGGTGCTGCAGAGTCTGTATGGGCTGTCGGACTTCGACACGGTCGGCGAGCTGCGGTGTGATCTGCGGTGGAAAGCCGCATGTGGGCTGGGGCTGTTGGACACCGGGTTCGATCCGTCGCTGTTGGCGTACTTCCGGCGCCGCCTATCCGGCTCGTCGGACCCGAACCGGCTGTTCACGACGGTCAAGCAGGTGGTAGCCGAGACCGGGGTGCTCAAGGGCCGGGTGCGGCGGGCGCTGGATTCCACGGTCCTGGATGATGCGGTGGCCACCCAGGACACGATCACTCAGCTGATCGCGGCGGTGCGGCGGGTCGTCCGCGAGGTGCCGGGAGCGGCGCAGGTGGTGGCCGAGTACTGCTCGGCCCATGACTACGAGGATCCGGGCAAGCCGCGGATCGCCTGGAACGACGAGCAGGCCCGCGAGGCGCTGGTGGACGCCCTGGTGACCGATGCGCTGCTGGTGCTGGGCCATCTACCCGAGGCCGAGTTGGGCCCGAGAGCCGCCGACGCGGTCGGGCTGCTGGCGCTGGTGGCCGGGCAGGACGTCGAGCCGGCCGAGGGCTCGGACGGCCGGGACGGGCGGTGGCG
>NZ_JAAFYZ010000508.1 GCF_018274385.1 Catenulispora pinistramenti
CGCCCCGACCCTCGACAAGCTCCGGCAAGCTCTCGTACGCCCCGGTGCGCGCCGGCGCGCCCCGGTACCAAGAGGTGTCTTCAGGCGATCGGTACGCCCTGCCGAGCACTCGACAATCAGCCCTTTCACCGGTTTGGCGCAATGTGCGCCACCGGCGCCGTCCTGCCGGGTACCCCCCAGGCATGTTCTACCCCGAGGCCCTGGCCGTGGACCGTCACACGGCGACTGTCGGCTCCCGACGTGACCTGCGAAACCGGCTGGTGGCCGGCGCGCTGGTCGCGATCGCCGGTGTGTTCGTGGTCTACCTGCTCGCCGTGCGGACGCGGTGGGGGCAGGACTTCGAGAACGCGGCGTTGGCCGGGGCCCGGGAGCATCGCAGCGGGAGTTGGTACGGGGACGCCGATCGGTGGTTGAACCGGCTGACCGCTGAGAGCTTCGGGGTGTCGCTGGTCGTCATCGCGGCGGTCGGGTTGTTGCGGCGGCGGTTGTTGCTGGCGCTGTGCGGGGTGCTGACGGCCGGGGGCGCGGTGGTCGCGGCGCGGTTCTTGAAGGCGGCGTTGCCCAGTCGGCCGGCGTTGGGTGCGGAGGCCGCGGGTGCCGCGCAGGCGGCTCATGCGGCCCACGTGACCGCGGCCAACCTGGTTCGTGCGAACGCGGCCACTCCGGCCGGCGTGGTGAAAGTGGCGAGCATGGCAGCCCGCGCGGCAGCCACGGCCCATGCCGCGGCTACCGCAGGCGCCGCAGCCACGGCCCATGCCGCGGCTACCGCAGGCGCCGCAGCCGCCGCCCACGCCGCAGCCACCGCCACTGCCCACGTCGCGGCCACCTCCCACACCGCCCTGACCCCCCAC
>NZ_JAAFYZ010000509.1 GCF_018274385.1 Catenulispora pinistramenti
GCGGGACTGAGTGGCTGGGCTGGGCGTTGGTCGTGTTGGGCACGCTAGCCGCTAGTCGCGCTGGTCACGTTGGTCGCGTTGGTCGCGTTGGTCGAACAGTAGGCACTGTGGCCGGGCACTGTGGGTTGGGCTGGACTGCTCGGGGCTCGGATCCTTTTGGAGGGCTGGAGTTTGCGGGCCGGGTTGCGGCTAGCTTGTGGGTTTCAAAGCTTTTTACGGCCTTCGGTCATAGTTGTGCCGGTTCGGGGTTCGGGGCGGTGGGTTTGTTTGTCGGCTGCCGGTTCGCGCGTTCACAACCCCGCCCCACCTCAGGCCTCTTCAACACCGGCAAGTCAGAGCAAGGACAAAGGGCCAGATCAAGAGCAAGATCAACGACACAAGCAAGATCAACAGCAAGATCAAGGTCAAACCCATGGTGAAGGGCCGGGCCTCCGGCGGGCCTCGACAACCTCAGGGAAACTAGCGCGGTTCCCTCGGGTGGCCGGGTCAGTCTCAGCGGCGGCGGTCCCTGAGGTGGTGCGGTCCGTTCCCCACGGTCGCGTCGTCAGCCCGGGGGGTACAGCACCGGTGTCCGGGGGTAAAGTCCGCGCGCGGCGGACATGCAGGTAGGCAGCGGTTTCGCACGGCGCGAACTTGACCCCCGGCCACCGGCACTGTAGGCGAAGCCCTGCCGACGCGACCGAGGGGAACGAACCGAAAACCGACCGGAAGAATGGCAAAGCCCGGTGGTTCGGTACCGGCGGCTCGGCGAATTCGGCCGCCGGTCGGGGCGCTGGCAGCGCGACAGTCGCAGGGTGCTCATTCCGGGCTGGCGGGTGCGGGGGCTGGTGTGGGCG
>NZ_JAAFYZ010000051.1 GCF_018274385.1 Catenulispora pinistramenti
GGTAGGGCGGGGAGCAGAGAGTCGGGGATGCCGAGTTTCTGGGTGAACTCGAGAATCTGACGCCGATCGGCAATGCTGCGTCGCCCATTCATCAGACGGCTGATCACCGACTGGTCGACGTTGAACGCGGCTGCGAGCATCGCCTGCCGGGCCCCGGTATGCATGCGGTATAGGCGCAGCACCGTACCCAGGTCCCACTTCACCATAGCTTGGGCGACCTGAGCGCTGGCCCACAGCTCTGGTGAGGCCGCTAGCCGCGTGTCACGGCTACAGGCACCGCAGCGCGTTCCCCGGTTGTACTGGCTCAGGGAGGCGCGACATCCGGTGCAGCGTCTCATCTCACCATCGGCCATGACTACTCCCTGTAGTCCATCCAGATGCCGTCAGTGTCCTTGCCTGGACCACCCTGTCATAAACCCACATATCCGGGTGCTGAAAACCGAGCGATGCTGGCTGTGGCGAGATCAACAGCCTGCGATATCCGACGAGATCGGAGAGTCAGGTCAGACAGAGGAACGGCGCGAAGTGAACGAGCAGTATTCAGGTGTCACGCCGGTCTTCCGGGGCACGGAGCACGAAGTCGGGCGCCGTCTGCGGGAGCTGCACCTCGCAGGAGCGGAATCGTATGCGGTCGACCGTGCTCTGCAACAGGTTCAAGAGGGCAACCGCCACATTATCTGTGAAGGTGAAGAGTTTGAGGTCCTGGACCAGGAGTGGTCGATCGTCCAGGATGTCTACGGCTGTCCGGACGGGCGGGACTGCCGGAACATCTCCAGGCGTCAGCGTCGGCGCTTCGAAGCCACTATTCGGGCTCGCGTTCAATCAGGGGAATGAGCCGTGCCCTACTACTCCGCCACGTTCCCGGGCAGCAGGGAATCCATACACGAAGCGCGCGCGTGGACCCAGCACGTGCTCGGAGAAGCGCTAGGCGTAGATGACGTGGTGCTCGTAGCATCAGAGCTCGTCACAAACGCCATTCGCCACACTACAAGTGGTCTGCCCGGCGGCACTTTCACCGTGCACCTGGCGGCTTTCACCAATCGGTGGCGCGTACGTGTTGATGATGCCGGCGGGCCGACTGAGCCACGAGTCCAAATAGTCGATGACGACGAGGACGAGGTTGGTCGCGGGCTCGTAATGGTCGCGAGTCTGTCGTCGGCCTGGGGAGTCCTCGGCGCCCGCCACGCTCGCGGCGTGTGGGCAGAGATCCGGGCGCCTCCTGGGAACGTCACGGATGACTGTGGCATCGGCGCTCGGGCTGTCGTGCTTTCTGAGACGGGGCGGAAATGAACCATGCGACGACAACTAGCGGGCTACCGGCCCCAGGCCTTGGGGCTTTTTGCGGGACGTGGCATTTCCCATCGAGTCGGAGCCGCCAGCTCGGCCATTTACGTGAGCCGACTGCCGGTACCTCCAGACACACAAGAGGCCTCGGCGACTCTGCGCGTTGACGATGAGGCGGAACTGGCGTTCTGGCAGATTGTCACTGGTCTGAGGACTGTGCGACAGGGAGTCGACCTCACCCAGAACGCCCTGTCGTCCCATCTGCCGGTTCGGGGTCGAGCGATCTCCGAGTGGGAGACCGGGCAGATGGAGCCGACACTGCAGCATTTGATGCAGTGGTGCCGCGCGCTGGATCAGCGCCTGGCGATCTCGAGCCCAGTCGGCGAGTTGTGGCAAGGACCATCGCGTCCGAGAGCTGGCGAGACTTGGGAGTCCTTTGAGCGACGGCGGCTGGCTTGGCCATTGCGAAACCGCCGCACGGCGTCAGGTCTCAGCCAGGCAGGGCTCGGCCAACTCGTCGGCGTGAGTCGAGACTCGATCCAGCGCTGGGAGCTTCTCCGCGTACCTCCGCGGCCGATCACGCTTGTTGTCTGGGCACAGAAGCTCGGGTGCTCGGTCGTTCTGCGGCCAGTCTGCGATCGTGGACTGGTCTGATCAAGCGGTACACCGTTTGCCAGCCGAGGACAGACTCAGCCGGCCGCGATGTGCTGCCTGGCGAGCATGAGCGCGCCGACGGTTTCCATGCCGTCGATGTCCGTTCCAATCCGCTTGAATGCATCCGCTACGGACACTGTCACGACACTCATGTCGAAATAGCGCTCGATCTCGTTGTCCAGAACGGGTTCGTGGTGCTTGGTCACCCGGGCGGAGTAGAAGTAGGTGTACTTGTTCGTCTCTGAAGGCAGGGAGTAGAAGCGGCCCAGCGGCGCCAGTTGCTCCCCGGCGGCTAGGCGGTAGCCTGTCTCCTCTTCCAGCTCACGAAGAGCCGCATCTGCTGGGTCTTCACCGGCCGACACGGCGCCGGCGGGTAGCTCCAGGCAGTGAGTCTTGAGGTTGTGCCGGTACTGGCGGACGAACACCAGCTGGTTGTCGGTGGTGATCGGGACCACCATCACGCTGGCCGGCGTGTCCATGAAGTACCAGTCGATGACCTTGCCATCGGGCATGCGGAGGTCTTCGCGTACGACCCGCTTGGGCTTGGCGAGCAGGATCTCCGTATTCAAGAGTTCGGCGTCCGCCATGCTGCCGTGCTGGGCAGTGCCGGTTGCGGTGTCGTCGTTCGCTGTCACTGTGTCCAATCCCTTGCTCGGTTCCAGGCGCTGTCGAAGTGTCTGGTGTAGCGGTCGAACATGCCCCCGTCGGAGGCGCGGCGCAGCTCCAAGGTCGGCGAGCTGCGGCCAGCGAGGTACCGGACGTAGGGCGTGACGATCAGGTGGTCGTCGGCCCGGACGATGCTAGTGGTCGGGGGAGCGGCGTAGACGCGTAGCTGCATGGCTGCGCCGCAGTCCTGCTGCATGGCGTGGAAACGCGCGAGCGACGCGGTGATCCGGGTTGCCAGGGCGCCTTCTGGGTTTCCCTCGTCTCGGTCGATGTCAAAGGTGCCAGAGAAGGTTGGGTCTAGAAGTAGAACCTTGATTTCGCAGCTGCTGCCGGCCGCCTCTTTGAGGATGACGGGGACTTCGCTGTCGAGGGCGTAGCGGTATTCGGCCATCCCGTAGAGCCACAACGTCTGATGCGCGGCTTGGATGGTGTCGTTCCACCGGTCGCGCGTGATCAGTTTGCGAGCGGCGTAGGCGATTACCGCGTCGACGTTTTCAGCGTCAGATCCGCTGGCACTCTCGGGGCCGTTGCTGGAGATAGGTGCCTGCGGGGTTCGCTGCTTGCGGGCCGCGGTCCGGAGTACCTCGACGTCGACCTGGAGCACCTGCGCCAGCGCCGGCAGCCAGTAGCGTGGCGTGACTTCGTTCTCCTGCCAGCGCCACACATCGTGTCGTGTCAGAGTGTCGCGATTCATGATCGCCATCATCTGATCGGCGACTTCCTCAAGCGTCAGGTTCAGCACGTCGCGCTGCTGCTTTATCAGCACACCGACACTCATGAGCTCAGCGTAGCGTGACCGTTACGCGCGAGCCCGCCTTCATCGAGGTCATCAGGCAAGCGCAGCGCGAATGGCTACAGCCATGGCTACACGCTGACCACCGGCATGGCCTCTTCCGCCGATACGGCGTTGAGGCACGCTCCGTATAGCGGGCCGGGTCGCTCCGGTGTGGGGACGCGGTCGGAGCGAGGCGAGGCCAGCCAGTGCACTCGCAGGCAATGGCGAGCCCGGCCCGCACTCCACAGAACGATCACGTACAGGAAAGGTGGATGGTGAACGCCGATCAGCACCGCCACGACCCTGATCCTGACCAGGAAGAAGGCCGCGCCCGCCAGGACCACCGAGAGGTTTACGAGGTTGGGCGAAATATCGAATGGCTATGCGACCCGCAACTTGCGGGGGACCTCATTGAGAACGTCCAAAAGGAGAGGCAGTGCACCAGCTGATCGCCGCGCCGTTCCTCGGCGGGCACTTCATCGTCAAACCCGGTGGCAAGCCCGGGCTCCGGCTGCCGTCCGCGTTGTTCGACGAACTAGCGGGGGCCGATCGGTGTCCGCCGGAACTGGTCGACCCGATCAAGACAGCGTTCGGCATCGACCTTGACCAGCCGCAACTTCGCGACGCGATCCTGGTCCGCGAGTCCTCACCCTTACCCAACGGAGGCTTTGGGCGCGCCTCATGGGAGATCAATCTGGGTTGCAACTGGGACTGCGAACACTGCTATCTCGCGCTGAAGAAGTTCGAAGGCCTGCTGTGGGAGGACAAGGTCAGGCTGCTCAAGACGATGCGTGACGCCGGCGTCCTGTTCCTTCAAATCACCGGCGGCGAGCCCACCATCGACCGGGACTTCATCCGCGCCTACGCCCTCGCGGCCGAGCTCGGGATGATGCTGCACATCTCGACCAACGCCTCCCAACTGCACCAGCCGCGCATCCTCGAACTCTTCGACCGGTACCCTCCTTGGCGGATTACCGCGTCCATCTACGGCGCATCCGAGGACGCCTACGACGCGCTGGTCCGGCGTCGCGGTGGGTGGCGGCTGTTCATGAGGGGGATGGCCGCGGCGATCGAGTCCGGCCTGCCTCTACGGCTGAACATCGTCCTCACCCGGTCCAACGCCCACGAGCGTGACGCGATGATCGGGCTGGCCGAGACGTGGGGCATCGAGCACAACGTGTACGGCAATCTGTCGCCGACGATCTATGGCGGCGCCGAGGTGCTCGACGCGCAAGACGTCGCCACGCTCACGCCGCGCTCGCCTTTCACCGGTTGCAACGCCGGCCACACCTTTTTCCACGTCGACCTGCACGGTCGTGCGACCGTCTGCAAGGTCGAGCGCGACGTGAAGATCGACCTCCCTACCGAAGGGCTGCCGGGATTGGCCCGGCTCGGAGCCATCGCAGACAGGGCGCAGGTGCGGACCGGTGGCTGTTCCGGCTGCGCGATCTCCGGGAGCTGCACCGTGTGTCGACCGCTGGCCAAGCTCTATCAGCAAGCCAAAGCTCCGCTATCCAGCTATTGCCAACACGGAAGGAAGGAATCGGTATGACCACAGTCATGGTGGCTCTAAGCACCCGCCCAGTCGGGGCCGAGGAGGCTGAGCAGTTGCCTCGCATCTTCGACGATGTCGACACCATCGAGATCATCGGTGACATGGGCGACTTCGGCGAGCACATGATGTGCTCCTGCTCCGACAGCGACGACCAGCCCTACTAGAGTCCGAGCAGCGGGGCCTTGTAACGAGGTCCCGCTCCTCCTCCCCTCGCACCCAAGGAGACCCGTTCTGTGGCGATGACTCATACTGACTGGTCGGACCTGCCCCAGCCCCTCCGGGATGCTGTCGAGGCCAAGGCCGGTCGCGTGGTCTCCGCACGTACCGTGGCTGCCGGGCTCAACTCCCAGATCGCCGCGGTTCTCGATACGGCCGACGGTCGGGTCTTCCTCAAGGGGGTCCCGTTGGAGGCGAGGACGGCTCTCGCCTCCCAGCGGCGTGAGGCCGCGATCAACCAGTTCGTGCTCGCCGTGTCGCCGCAGTTGTTGTGGTCTGCGGAAACCGAGGGCTGGAGTCTGCTGGCCTTCGAATACATCGGCGGGGGTCACGCTGACTACGCACCGGGTTCGCCGTACCTCGATGACGTGGTGAAGGTCGCGAACCGCCTGCACCGCGTAACTGCTCCCGACTTGCCTGAGCTCCGGGCCGCTGATCAGCGGTGGAGCGCGTGGGCCGGGGCCGATGACGCCGGGTTGCTGGCCGGAGACTCGCTTCTGCACACAGACTTCGCCGGCCACAACGTCCTCATTGGTGAGGAGGGCGGCGCATGGATCATCGATTGGGCGTGGGCGACGCGAGGTGCGAGCTTCATTGACCCGGCGTGCCTGCTCATCCGGCTCATCGATGCCGGCCATTCGGCGAAGAGCGCGGAACTGTGGGCGCAGCAGTGCGACGGATGGGACGGTGCGGACGATCGGGCCGTCGATGTCTTTGCCGCAGCCTCCGCACGCATGTGGGACGACATCGCGAAGGCCGAGCCACTGCAGTGGAAGGCGTCCATGGCCCAGTCCGCACAGAAGTGGGCGTCATTCCGCAGGGGTGCATCGTGACGGAGCCTGCCGCGCAGAGATACGACCTTCGACACCACGACGTCCGCGACGTGACAGATCGAGTCGAGCAGATGCTTGATGTCCGGCTGGACCCTGCGTCCGTGGTGCGAAAGCGTCGAACGATCGGGGCAGCGACCGCCACAGGCTCGTGGGTCCGGATCGAGCTGCGGGGCAGTGAGCGAATGGCCGGCCCGGTCGCTGGCCAGGGTTGGGGGTTCGAAGCGGCTCAGGCACTCACCGGTGTGGCGCGGCCACAGTGGTTCCGCGGCGCGTCCTGGCGTGGCGAACCTCTGCGTCCGGGTACGGTGTGGCGCGTCGACGAGGTCGAGCTGATCCGCGGTGCTGAGCCCATACGGACGAAGGCGGAGTGGCTAGAGGAAGCCGATGCCCTGCCGCCGCGGTGGTGGGACGATCTTGCCACGTCGCTGGAAGCTCTAGCGGCGGCCGACACGAGCAGGCTGGCCACCCCCGACTGCCAACCGATAACTACTGCGCGCGTCGAGGCCGAGATCCGCAGAGTGTTCCCTGTCCTTGAGGACTTGCACCCGGAACGCTGGCAGTGGATGACCGCGCATGCGGACCTCGGATGGTCCAACGTTACGGGACCGCAGCTGTGGATCACCGATTGGGAGGACTGGGGAAGAGCGCCCCGCGGCCTGGATGCGGCGAACTTGTGGGCGAACTCGCTCGGAAGCGCGTCGGTGGCGGCCAAGGTCGAGCACAGGTTCAGGTCCGACCTTGAATCGGAGACCGGCAGGATCATGGCCTTGTGGCGATGCGCGCAGATCGTCGCGTGGGGGCAGACCTATGCCTCCGCCTATGTCCGGGCCAGGACTGAGGCGACACGTATCGTCGAAGAGCTTTGAGAAGAAGGGCCTGCTACCTTCCACGAGCCATGGAATCAGTGCCTTTATAGTGCTGACTCGGCTGGAGCAGACCCTACTAACGCGATGACATGCGGACTCGGCCGCATGCCGAGGTGGGCCAGGTGATCGGTCAGGATGCCCAGCCGACGTGCCGCAGCATGATGTTGGCCCTGCTCGACATGGAGAGGCTGCCATCCTGAATCGCCTGGTCGGGATACTGGTATGTCAGGGTTCGTTGGTGCTTGTGCTGGTCGTACGCGGCTGTCTGGGGTCTTGATCGTCCGTCACCGGTCGACTTCGAGGTTCGTCAGGACAAGCAGGGCGCGGAGCAGGCTGGTGGCGCGGGCAGGATCGGTGCGCAGTTTCGTGAGGACGCGCCAGTTTTTGAGGTGGGCGAAGCCGTGCTCGACGGGGGCGCGTCCGGCGGCGATCACCTTGTTGGCGGCTTTTTTGACCGGTGGTGAGTTTGCGGTAGCGGGTGGCCTTGTAGCCGGTGACGATGACCAGGTCGTCAGGGTCGGCCGGCTTGTCCACGCCGTAGAAGCCGAGGTCGGCCAGGGCGCCGAGGCCGGCGGCCTTCAGGTGGGCGACGATGTGGTCGTGGCGGGCGGCGGTGGCGTCGTGGGTGCGGCCGGGTCTGGCGGCGGAGATCCAGATGAGCCGTCCCCTCTCGTCGGTGAGTGCGAGGAAGTGCAGGGGCGTGACGGTGGTGCTTGCCCGAGTAGTTCGGTCTGTTCGCCTTCCTGGTGCGGCGGCGGGTGGGGATGAGGGTGCCGTCGATCAGCACGACCTCGCCGCCGCGTTTCGCGATCTTGGCCAGGGCGCGGTCCAGACGCGGGCTCTGGCCGCGAGCAGGCCGATCACCTCGTTGATCCAGCGGCGCATCGTGGTCGCCGAGATGCCGTTGTCGCCGGCCAGGTCGGCGGCGCGCTGGTCGTGGCGCAGCACCGCGAGTACGAGCAGCGCGATCCGGCCTGCCGGTAGGGACCGCCAGCGGGAGCCGATCGCCTTCAGATGGGCGGGCAGCCGGTCGGCGACGTGGTTCAAGGTCGTCGTGGACAGCGGCAGGCGGCAGGAGTGGACAAGGGAGACGGCGTCCCTGGGCTGTTCGTTGGTGTTCGTCACACAACGTCGATGAGTACCGGGGACGCCCCTTACCCGCGGCTCCGATCGCCGTCCCACTTTGGGGTGAAATCAGAGGCTGCATGATCACTGCTATGCGGGACGTCATCCCGCTGGCCCCAGCACCTTCCGACGCCCGGGGCATGAATGTCTGGCGGGCCGTGTCCACGTCTTCTATCCAGGTCAGTGTGTGTTTCGCTGTCCACGGCGGACCCGATAGCGGTAAGGGATACTCAGAAGGCGGACGTGAACCGGCCGTCACCGCGTTTGCGCAGCCAGCCGCGATCGGCGAGCTTGGTCATCTTCCCGCGCAGCGGCTCCAACTTGCCGCGCACCTGAACCGGCAGACCGAGCTTGGCGCCGACCTCCTTGACCTTCACCGGCCCGACGGCATCGCGCACGATAGCCAAGATCCGCTGGTAGTCCGGCGGCAGCGCCTCGGCGTCGAGGCCGCCGACACGGGCCGGGATCAGCAGCACCGACCGGCCGCCCACCTGCGCCTCCGGCGGCGCGGGCGCCAGCGACAAGTACTCACCGAAACCCTTCTCGCTGATCCGCTGCACGACGCGCTCAGCCACCACAAGTTCGTCACCCTCGACGCGCACGTCGGCCAGCCGCTTGGCCAGCTCCTCTTCCAGGAGATCCAGCTCGGCACGCCGAGCGGCGATCCGGCCCAGCATCACGGAATCTGTCATAACGACCGAGCGTAGAAACAGCACCACGCCCCGCGACCCCGAAACGGCGGAACGGCGGAACGGCGGAACGGCGGAACGGCGGAACGATCGAGACCACGGACAGCCGCCCACGACCAGCACGAGCACCCACAAACCACGCCATGCCAGCACTCTGAACAGCCACTTCAGGATGGTGGATCTTCAGTGGAGGAGTACCTGACCGAGTGGCTGGCGGCGAAGAGCAGAATTCTGCGTCCGACAACGCACCGCGGCTATACCCAGCAGGTACAGCAGTACCTGATCCCGTACCTTGGCCACTACCGACTGGAGCGGCTCGGTGCCGTCCACGTTCGCCGTGCTTTTGAAAAGATCGCACAGGAGGCCGAGGACATCGCGGAGGCCAATGCTGCCCGACACGCAGTCCTTGCCGCCTCGAAGAAGGCGTGGCGGGACCACAACCCCGGTGCCGCTCGCGCTGCGCGGGAACTACTCGCCACCATGCCACCATTCCGGCGTCCGGCGAGCGCGGCTACTATCCAGCGCATCCGTGCGGCGCTGCGATCGGCGTTGACCGACGCGGTCAACGAGCAACTGATCACCATGAACGTTGCCAGCCTGGTGAAGCTGCCATCCGGCAAGCCGCCGAGACCCAAAGTCTGGACCGACGCCCGCGTCGAGGTGTGGCGCACGTCCGGCGTTACGCCGTATCCGGTGATGGTCTGGACCGCAGAGCAGACCGCTGCATTCCTGGAGCGCGCCTCCCGCCACCGACTCTTCGCGCTCTTCCTGCTGGCAGCACACTGCGGACTGCGCCGCGGCGAGGTGTGCGGGCTGCGCTGGCAGGACGTCGACTTCAAGGCCCGCAGCATCGAGATCAACCAACAAATCGTGCAGGTCGGCTATCACCCGACGATCGGCGCCACCAAGACCGAGGCAGGCGCGCGTGCCCTGATGCTCGCCAAGCCGGTTGTCGTCGCCGTAACCGAACATCGCGCTGCTCAACGCCGTGAAGCCGGCAAGTTCGGCGATGCCTGGCTGGACACTGGCCTGGTGTTCACCAACCGTGACGGTACGCCGCTGCAGCCGGGGCGGATCACCGACCTGTTCGCACGACTGGCTCGCGAAGCGGGCCTTCCCCCGATCCGCTTGCACGATCTGAGACACGGAACGGCAACCCACGCGCTGAGCGCTGGCGTCGCGATCAAGGTTGTCTCAGAGATGCTAGGCCACTCCACCACCGCGATCACCGCTGACCTGTACACATCGGTTGTCGACGAGGCCAAGAGGCACGCTGCGAACGCCATCGCTGCGCAACTCGAGCGCAAGATGGATGGGTCGGGGCAGCCGTCGCGGATGCGTGCGGCCTGACGCTCCTCTTCGGTAGACTCCGCGGACTCTGCCGCCACGACACGCGGCGACAGATGTTCGTGGGCTGCGTACTTCCATTCGGCGATTGGCTGAGGGACGAAGTGGAAGCAGACACTCAGATCTGGGTCTTCAGCCCTGGCCGGTGGACCGCCGCAGGGCACTTCGGCGCCGGATCTGAGATGTCGTAGACCCAATACGCGGATCTTGTCCGACCTGCTGCGCCCAACGCCTATGGCGCATGCATTCGAATGCTAAGTGAAGGCACTCCACCTCGGTGAAGGGCTTCCTTTGGACCACCTCCGCCTGCGCGCAGAGAATGCGCCGTGCCCCCACGAGGTGCAGGTGGCCGGTCTCAGCACCTCTGGCTACCGGAGAGAACGTCGGCAGCTATCAGCACGTAGTTACAGCCGGCGCACCGCCTCCTGATGAACCTCCACTTGCACGGAGAGCACTCGACCGAAGTTCCGCCGCGGCGAGGATGGGGCGAACCACCTCCGCTCGCGCAGAGAGTCCACGAGCGGCGCGGTGCGGATGGGTCCGGTGACCGATCCACCTCCGCTCGCGCAGAGAGTCCATCCCGATAGGAGAGATCATGAGCACCGACATCGATCCACCTCCGCTCGCGCAGAGAGTCCAAAGGGACACATACAAACACGTCGAAGCTCAACGATCCACCTCCGCTCGAGCGGAGGTGGATCGCTGCACGCCGAGAACCTGCTCCCGGATGAGATGGACTCTCTGCGCGAGCGGAGGTGGATCGCACACCACCGAGGCCTGACCGTGGCGCGGGAGGGACTCTCTGCGCGAGCGGAGGTGGATCGGACGAGTTCGCCGAAATCGCTGCGGAGGTTCTGGACTCTCTGCGCGAGCGGAGGTGGATCGGTGTCCAATGACGACAGCGACCGCGCCTGATCGGACTCTCTGCGCGAGCGGAGGTGGATCGCCCACGGTGCCGGCCCCGAATCGGGCCGGGTGGGACTCTCTGCGCGAGCGGAGGTGGATCGGTAATACGGTGGGAACCTCCGGGGTCGCCCCCGGACTCTCTGCGCGAGCGGAGGTGGATCGCAGGATCACGAGACCGGCGGGAACCTGGACACGGACTCTCTGCGCGAGCGGAGGTGGATCGCCTGTCCTGCACCAAAACCGAGCCATAGGGTCTGACCTGGGGTTTAGGCTGCTATTCGATACTCGTTGATCAAGCCTCCGAGTCGTTTTCGGCGGCGGATCTCGTTGATGGAAACTGGCATCGGGATCACGTTGGATGGATCATTCGGGGCGGGTAGCGCCATGCCGTGGCCTTGGTGGGACCGGCCGGCGTTGTAGTGCTCAAGGTATTCGTCCAAGACCCGACGCAGGTGGTGCTGCCCGACGATGAGGAGCCGGTCGCAGCATTCGCGGCGGATCGAGCCGATCAGCCGCTCGACGTAGGCGTTCATCCTCGGCGCCTGCGGCGCGGTCGGCAAGATCTCGATGCCGATGGCGGTGAACACGGCGTCGAAGGACTCGGTGAACTTGGCATCCCGGTCCCGGATCAGCCGGGTGAAGCGGTGGCCGGCCTGTTCCAGATCGGCGGCGAGTTCCCGGGCGACCTGAGTGGCCCAGGCGCCGGTCGGGTGGTCGGTGACACCCAGCAGATAGGCCCGGCGGCTGCCGATCTCGATGACGACCGCCGCATACAGCCGTTTCAGCGTCACGGTGTCGACGTGCAGGAAGTCGATGGCCAGAATCGTCTCGGCTTGGGTGCGCGGGAACGTTCGCCAGGTGTCGTTTCGCTGGTCCGGCGGCGGAATTGTGTGGGAGCGCAGGATTCGACGGATGGTGGAGGCGCCGATGCGGTGGCCGAGCCGGCGTAGTTCGTCTTGGATCCGCACCGTGCCGCAGCTGGGGTTCTCAGTCGAGAGCCGGACGATCAGGGCCACCAGTTCATCCGGGATCGGCGGACGACCAGGCGGCTTGGGCTGATGCCACTTGTTCGCGATGAGCCTGTGATGCCACCGCAGTAGCGTGCCGGGGGTCACCATCCGGTGTGCCTGAAGCGCCTTTGGCAGGACCCTGGCCGGCGCGGACAGCAGTGCCCGGTCGGTCCAGTCGATCCGGGGCTTCGGGTTGGTCCGGCGCGGCACCGCGACCTCCTGCCGGAGAGCAAGTAACTCCGCATCCTTCGATGCCGAGGATCGGGCCAAAAACACCAGCCAACCGAGCATGGCCACGAAGATCCGATACAGCAGACGAACAGCCGCGAAGCAAAATTCTTGCAGGTGCCCCGGCCCAGGTCACAGCTGATGGCCGAGTATTGGTGCACGACAGGCACGCATGTCGCTGTCTGCGATGCGACGTTGCTGGAACAGTGGTCGAGCCTCGCCAGTTGGGTCGCCGATCAGTGGTCTGATCTGCTCACCCGGCAGCAGATCGCCGTAGGCGCGGCGGACTGGCGGGAGCGGGGACGCACTGACTCCAAGCTGTGGCACGGTTCTCAGATGTGGAAGCCACCATTGATGGTTGCTGTTGGACTAGTAGGCGCTGAATGGGGCGGCTGTAGGTGAGAGATGGGCTTCATCGGTGGCGTCGCCGATGGCACTGGCCGTGCTAGTCTCACGTGTGGGTGCACGGCGCGACCAATAGCGGCTCTGCGATGGGCTCGCGGCCCGCACTAAGGGCCGCCTCGGGTCCGGCGAAGGGTGCCATGACGGAGTAGACGAGTGTAGGTCTCAGGTTTGGCAGCTCGGCGGTCCGTCCGGAGGCTATGAAACGGAACAACGTTGCGTGAACGCCACCGATTACGCTCTGGATCAGCTCGCGGCGATCGACGCCTGGCGGCGTGGGCGGGGCAGGCTGAAAGAACGGCAAGAACCTAGCCAGCTGCTCGGCGCGTGCCTGCCGGCCAACGGGGCCCATTGCTTCGATCTCGACCACCGCGGCAGTGGCGAACGCCGGGACCGAGGCTAGGAGGCTCAGCAGGACTTGTAGGGATGAGCAGATGGCCTTCGCCCACGTCGCCTCTGCGGTGTAGGCCTGACGGACCAGCGTGAACATCACCCCATTGCCATGCCGACAGGCAGCCAGGAACGCTCCCTCCTTGCTTTCGAAGTGCTCGTAGAAAGTTGGCCTGGTCACACCCGAGGCCCGACAGATGCTACTGACCGAGGCGTTCGCGTACCCGTTCTCTGCGACCATACGGACGAGCCCGTCGTAGACACGTTCGCGCTGGGCGGCAGCGACCTGTTCGCGTGGCAGCCGGCTAGGGCCACGCTTTATGGCCCGCTTTGGGTCGCGGGCGTCTCGCGCACCTGGGAGTGGGGGCAGTATCGTCGGCACGGCCATCATGATCCCTCCGGGATTGGATCTGGAAACTTACCAGACTCATCACACTAGGGATCTTTGTTGCTGGCGGGGCTACTGGCTCGTTGGTCCATTAGCGGCGGCGAGGTCGCCTGCTACGGTGGTCGAGGTGCCTGACGCGCTGGGGGATAGCTCCAAGGGGGTGGGTTCCTGGCTGCATCGAACGAGTGCCGGGTGGAGCCGGATTAGCTACGTCTGCAAATGCGACCACTTACTGGCGTGCGAATCTGTCGTGGTGCGCCAGCCCCGCTTGGCCACGGTTTGGTTGAGCGAATTTCGGGTTGCTCCGAAAATCGTCATACCGATCCGCGTCGTTGCTTCCGCCGCTGTTGCTTGCGCTGTCGCAGGAGGATTTGGCGAAGCTCCTCTTCGCGTCTCTGTTTCTGCTTGTGCGACCACCGTCGATACGCCCACAAGCCGCCAAAAAGAGCCACGACCACCGCCAGCACCATGCCGCTGATGACGGCAATCACGCTGTTTCGACTCGAACTTGTGGAGCCCGCGGTCCGACTCTTCGCCGTGGCAGCGTTCGGTTCGGGTGTGGGTGCGGGACGAGACAAGAGCGGGTTCGTCGTTGCAGTGGGCTCGGGTGCGGTGAGGGCTTTGGCCGGGTCAACGATGCCGCGGCCTGATGCTGCCGTCTGGTTGGTGGTACTACTGGGCGCGGTGGCTGTTGCGATCAGCCGGGTGATGATTTGAGCGGCGGACTCGTGGGGGTAGCGGGAACGCAGGAGCGCCGCCGTCGCCGCTACGAACGGTGCGGAGTAGCTCGTGCCACTGGCCGTGAAGGCGCCGCCGGAGTCGCTCAGGCTGCAGATGCCCTCGGCCGGCGCAGCCAGCGTGATATAGGAGCCTGATTCGCTCAGCGGCCAGCGGCTATTCGCGCGTGTAGTCCCCGCGACGGCGACGACGCCCGGTAGCGCCGCCGGGTACATCACAGGGTTCGCTGCCGCGCCTTCGTTGCCGGCGGCGGCGACCACGACGACGTCGTGCGAGATCGCGTACGACACAGCATCGCTGACCTCGGGATTGCTGATGTCGGTGGTTATCGAGATGTTGATGACACCGGCGCCGTGTCTCACAGCGAAGGCGATGCCTTCGGACAGGGCCAACGGCGTTATCGCGGTGCCATTGGTCGTGGCTACCCGCACCGGCAGGATCGAGGACTGCGCGGCGAGCCCGGCGATCGCAGCAGGTCCATTTGCACTGCCATCGGCGGGGCCACCGTTCCCGGCGATGATCGCGGCCACCGAGGTGCCATGAGAGTCGCTTGACGTGTCGACTCGGCCGTCAGCGCTCTGCCCGGTCAGATCCTCGCCCGGCAGTATCCGGCCGTGCAGGTCCGGATCACCGGCGTCAACACCGGTGTCGATGACGGCTACGGTGACTCCATCGCCCTGGCTCAGTGCCCAGGCTTTTTGAGCATCCAGGTGGCTGGAGTCCAGAGGCCACTGGCAGGCGGCCGGGGTCGGTCCTGGCGAAGATCCTGGCGCGAGCGCCGGTGAGATCATCAGGGTGCTTACTGTCAAGGCCGTACCGATCCGATTCATGCGCCGTCTGGCTCCCCGCGATCAGCATTGCCTGGAAAAAAGGTCTACCTAGTTAACCACGAGCTCTGATATAACTTCGCTGCCGGTGATCTATTAGAACGCTCATACGGAGTTGCCATGGCCCACCATGCACCGCAGCGCGTCAGCAAACGAGCGAATCGCACAGCCCGGATGGTCAGCCTGGTGACGGCGATCTCCCTGGCCTTCGGGGCGATGGTCCTGGAGACGGTCACGGCGATGCCAGCCATAGCCGGGCAGCAGATGCCCGACACTCCGTCGCAGCAGTTCGGGACGGCCGCTGACAAGCCGCATACGGTGCCTGCGTCGCAGACCTCTGCGAAGGGGGGCGCAGTCTCCGGCAATCAGCGTCCTGGCCAGGTCAAGGGTGCTGTCTCTCCGTATACTCAGCACCCACGCGTCGCCAAGGCGCCCGTCTCCTCCGGCTCCTCTGAGCACAAGGCGGGGCCGGCGACCGCCGTCAGCAAACCGGTGGCCGGCTTCAACCCCGCTACCAGCGTCGAGCAGCCGCAAATGGGCTCGGCCACGTCAGTGGTCTACAAGAACGCCGACGGCACGTACACCGCCCAAGTGCACACCCACCCGATAAACGCTCGCCGGCCGGACGGCAGTTGGGCCCGAATCCCCACCGCGCCTGCTGGCTTCGCCAAGGGCAAGGTGACCAAGGGTGGCGAAACAGCGAACGCACAGGCGTCCGGTGATCCTGTTGGCACACCCGGGGCCACAGCCGCGACGTACGTCGAGTCTGGTGTCAACCAGAGCTTCATCGGCAACGGTGCCCTCTACGTCGGTCAGTACCAAGGCAACGACTACAACTCGTTCCTGCTGTTTGCCAACTTCGGTACGCAGTTCGCGAACGCCTACATCGTCGGCGCGACACTGGAGCTCGACACTGAGTACTCGGGCACGGTGGCCGATCTGTGTTCGGCGCAGCCGGTGGATGTCGCGCCCGTGACCGACACTTGGAATCCGGCCACGCTCAGCACCTACCCCGGTCCGCCCTCGGGCCCGTCGATCGGGTCATCGTCGTTCGCAGCTGGTGTGAACTGCTCCAACGGCCGGCAGTGGGAGGGGATACCCCTTCAGACCTCCACGTTGATGAACTGGGCGCACGGCTGGGCTCCGAACTACGGCTTGGCGCTGACGGCTCCGTCGACCGCCGAAGCGGCTAAGGAGTTCTACGCCAACGATCCGTATCTGGGCATCACCTACACCCCCAACGGGGAGGGGGCGTCCTATCAGGAGCTCACCTACGCGTCGCCGTGGAACAACAAGGCGGGCTGGGGCCAGGTCACGGTCCAGAATCAGGGTTCGGCGACCTGGACACCCAGCAATGGGTTCGATCTGTCCTACGAGATCTACACCGTGAACGGTTCCACCAAGACCCTGCTGACGTCGGCCTCCGCGACCCCGGTAGCTATGCCCCAGACAGTCGCCCCCGGTCAATCGGTGACGGTGACGGCTTCGATCCCGGCGCTGACTCCGGCTCCGAATTATCAGATCTGCTGGGACATGGTCAACGGCTCCACCACGTTCTCCTCGCTAGGCGTCAACCAACCCTGCTACTCGCTGCCTGTTGTCAACAACCCGCCGATCATCGATTCCTTCGTTCCCGGCAACAACGCCAACGAGTTCGGCCTGACTCCGACGCTCGGCGTGGCGGCGCACGACCCCGACAACTATCCCGGCACCGGCCTGCAGTACTCGTTCAACCTGTACTCGACCACCTCGACGACCCCCATCGCCACGGCGAACGCCCTGACCACCTCGACCTGGACTGTGCCGGCCGGCAAGCTGTCGTACGCCACGACCTACTACTGGACGGCCCAGGTCAATGACGGCGTCACACCTTCACTGTGGTCCGCTCCCGTGTACTTCACCGTGGCTGCCGCCCAGCAGCCGCTGCTGACCTCTCATCTGGGCGCGGCGCCCCTCGATTCCACCATCAAGGGCGTCGACCCCGCCGTGGGCGACTATTCGACGACTGTGACCGACGCGGATGAGTCCTCTCCAGGCCTCGGGCCGCAGGCGAAGATCGATCGGACCTACAACAGCCTTTCCCCGGAGACCGACGGAGCGTTCGGCGCGGGTTGGTCGTCGATCCTGGACATGCGGCTCACCGCGGACTCAGACGGATCTGGCAGCATCGTCGCCACTCTGGCCGACGGCCGGCAGGAACGGTTCGGCGCCAACGGCGACGGCACCTTCTCGCCGCCCTCCGGCGTCGCGGCCCAACTCACCGCCGCACTCCCTGGCCTCGGGTCCGGATACACCCTTGTCGACCAGTCCGGAACCCGTTATGTGTTCAACGGACCCTCGACGGATCCGGTGACCGGTGAGGCCAGCTACTTCCTGGTTCGAGCCTGGGACCCCAACGGCCACGGCTTTGACCTGGAGTACGCAAACACCACGTTGACCCTGCCGTCCGGTCAAGCGGTGACGTACGGCCTGCCCAGCATCATGCTTCGCGAGCTCGGCGGCCAGAATGGAACCAACGGCGACACCATCGGGGCCGCGGTCTCGGGCGATCTCGGCGGGCTCGTGTTCACCTGGGGACTGGCCCAGGTGCCTTCCAGCACGGGAGCGATGGTAACGGTCCCGCACGTTGTCGGAGTGGCCATCAACGGGGCGCCGTTCAGCATCGGCAATCTCACCGACCCATGGACGTATTCCTATGGCGCCGGGAACACCTTGACATCCGTGTGCCCCCCTGCATCGGACACCACGACATCCACTTCCTGCACGGCCTACAGCTACACCTCTGGCGCGGCCTCCGGTTCGCACTTCGCCTCCATGGTCCTGGACTCCAACCCCACCGCCTACTGGCGACTGGACGATCCCGCCGGCGTGACGGCGGCGGCGGACAGCGTCGCGGTCAACGAGGGCTCGATGAACGCGGTCCCGTCGAACGTGACGTTCGGCGGATCCGGCGGCCTGGCGGGATCGCCGGCCACCTCGGCTTCCTTCAACGGGACGTCTTCGTATCTGACGCTGCCCTCGAACCTGATCGGCGCGAGCGCCAACCTGAGCGTGGGCCTATGGTTCAATACCACCCAGGCTGGCGGCACCTTGTTCTCCTACCAATCCGCCCCGCCCGGTACCGCGACGTCGACGAACTTCACCCCGGCGCTGTACATCGGCACGGACGGCAAGCTGCGCGGCCAGTTCTGGGACGGCACGGCATCGCCGATGACATCGACGGTGGCGGTGAACGACGGAAAGTGGCATTTCGCCGAGTTGGTGGGCGCCCGGACGAATCAAACCCTTTACCTCGACGGCGCTCAGGCGGCGACCCGGTCCGGCGGCCCCATCTCCACCTCCGGTACGCCCTTCACCACCGTGGGCGCCGGTGAGCTCGCCGGCGGCTGGCCAGCCGCGCCGGCCGGAAACGCGCTGGGCTACTTCGCGGGCCGGATCCAGGACGTGTCATTCCTGCAGCACCCGCTCGGACTCCCACAGGTGCAACAGGAATACGCCTCCGCGACCATCGCCGCTGCGGTGTTGAAGGGGACCACACTGCCGTCCGGCAACACCCTGAACGCCCTGAACTACGACCCGCTCGCCGACCGGGCCACCAAGATCACTGACGAGGACGGCGGCAGCTACAGCTTCAGCGTTCCCACGACCAGCGGCTCGGACGCCTATTACCGCGGCGCGGCGATGGCGACCCGACCGGCGTTCGACTACCCGATGACCGAGCCATCAGGCATTGTGGCGACCAACACTTCCGGCACGGACAGTCCGGCCGGACCCTCGACCGACGGCACCTACAACAATGTGCTGCTCGGTGAGCCCGGCATCTTCGGCCCCAATGGGGACACCGCAGCCGGTTTCGACGGCAGCACTTCGTACCTGTCGCTGCCACAAGGCGCATTCAACGACACCACCGGTAACGCCACCGTGATCGCGTGGTTCAAGACGACCACGGCCGGCGGTGTGTTGTTCTCGTATCAGCAGGGCGCTATCGGTTCGGCTCCGACGAAGTACACCCCGGCGCTCTACATCGGTACCGATGGCAAGTTGCGGGGCGAACTCTGGGACGGTGCGGTCTCGCCGATCGCATCCGTGAACGCGGTGAATGACGGCAACTGGCACTTGGCCGAGCTCGCCGCGACAGGAACCGCGCAGACGCTCTATCTGGACGGCGTGCCACAGGGCAACAGAACTGGAGGCTCGATCGCCGGCCTCGCGGAGGCCAGCGGGAAGACCATCGTCACGGTTGGGGCAGGGTACGTCAGCGGCTGGCCGAGCGCGCCCGCCGATGTTCAGGGCCACTTCAACGGGCAGCTCGCGCAGGTGGGTGTTTATCAGGTGGACATCGACGCCACCACGCCGACCGCGGCCGCCAGCCTCTATCAGGCCCGCGGGTCCTCGACCGCGCTGAGCCCGACGACGACCGAGACCGTGACCGAGCCGTCAGGAAAGGCCGACACCTACACGTTCGACGCGGCCAACGGCGAGCGGCCGACGTCCTTCACCGACTCTATGGGCGACACCACCACCTATGCGTACGACACCCTGGGATTCCAGGACGGCATGACCGACCCCGACGGCCACACCACGAGCCGCTGGCACGACTTGTTCGGCAACGTGCTCGCTGAGACCACCTGCCAGTCGACCGCATCATGCCAGACCTCGTACTTCAGCTACTACGAGAACGCCTCGAATCCACTGGACCCGTTGAACGGCAAGGTGCAGTACGCCGCCGACGCGCGTTCCGGGCCAACGGGAACAGCGAACCCGGCGTACCGCACGTCGTACTCATACACGCCGAACGGCAGCATCGCCTCGGTGACCATGCCACCGACATCGGGCTTCCCATCGGGGCGGACCACCAAATACACGTACTACGCCGGCACTGAGACCTACACCGGATCCGGCGGTTCGACCGAGACCGAACCTTACGGCCTGGTTGCCACCGTCACCGACCCGGCCGGTGCGGTGACCAAATACACCTACTACGGTTCAAATGACTGGGGTGCCGCCGGTCAGGTGAACGAGCAGATCGATCCGTCGGGTCAGGTCACCTCATACGGCTACGACGTCACAGGCCAACGCACCAGCAAGTGCGTCACCTCTGATACCTATCCGCTCGCCTACAGCACCGGTCTTTTCGGCAACACGATCATCAACTGCCCGGAGGAGTGGGACTACGACTTCGATCCGCAAGGCAGATTGGCCGATAGCACTGCCCCGGCGAATACCGACGCGGTCACTGGTACGACGCACACCCCTAAGGTCACGTATACCTACGATCCGGATGGGAACGTCACCCAGGAAGCGACCGCCGACACGACCGGCGGTGATGCCACTCGAACCGTGGTCACCGCCTATGGCAGCAACGATCGACCCTCCAGCGTGACTGATCCGGATGGCAACAAGACGACCTACAAGTACGACGCCTACGGCAACAAGACCACCGAGACCGGCGCCACCGGCAGTATCTACCAATACGCATACACGCCGACCGGGCTACCGCTGACCACGACACTGACCAACTACACCGGCGACCCGACCGCCCCGAGCGCGTCCGCCCCCTTGGTGCTGGACTCACGCGCCTACGACCCGGCCGGACGGCTCGGCAGCGACACCGACCCGATGGGCCGTACGACCGCATACACCTACTACGACAACGGCCTGGAAGCCACGGAGACCAGTGCTGCTGGCACGCCGAACGCTGTGGTGGACAAGGCCTATACATACGACGCGGCCGGGAACAAGCTCACCGAGTGCGACGGACAGACCTCTACCGGATGTACGCGGCTCACGACCTACTCGGTGGATGCCGATGGCCGGCCCGTGTCGTCGACGATTGATCCGAGCGGCGCGGATCTGACCACCACGGACCACTTCGACGCTGACGGCCGGGTGTTGGAGCAGATCCTCTCCGGCGGCGGGCAGAGCCGTCAGACCTCGTACTCCTACGACGTCTCAGGCAACAAGGTCGCTGCCGCCACCACAGTCGGTACCAGCGGTCCGGCCGGGCTCTGGCCGCTAAACGATGGCGCGGCCACTTCTGCCGCAGACTCCTCCGGCGGCGGCAACTCCGCGGCTGTCACTGGGGGCGTCAGCTGGGGCGCTCCGGGGTCGAGTTACGCAGCCTTCGACGGACAGTCCGGGCAGGCCGCCACTTCCACCGCGGTCGTCGACACCACCGGGAACTACTCCGTCTCGGCATGGATGTACCTGTCCAAGACCAGCACCACGTCCGACTTCACGGCCGTGAGTCAGGACGCGGGGACCAATAGCGCGTTCCAGCTCGGGTACAACCACACTGCCAACTCATGGGCCTTCACCGTGCCCGGCAGTACGGGCACGAACACTCCCACGACAGAGGTCGCGGCGGGTACCACTCCAGCTCAGACCGGCGCCTGGACCCAGGTGGTCGGGACGTACTACTCGACCACCGGCACGCTGACCCTCTACGTCAACGGCGCTCAGATCAGCCAGGCCGGAGCCAACAACCCGAACGGGAGCTTCACCCCTGTAGCCAGCACAGGCGGCACAGTCCTCGGACGCGGTCAATCCGCGGGTGCGCCATCCGCCTTCTTCCCCGGCCGGCTGCGCGATGTCCAGATGTTCAACCGAACTCTCAGCTCCGACGACGTGCGCACGCTCTATCTGACAGCGACCGGCCTTTCACCGTCCGACGGCGGCCTGGGGTGCACGGCCTGGTGGCAGCTGTCCGACGGCGAGACCGGGACCGCGCAGGACAGTTCCGGAAGCGGGATGCCGGCTGTCTTGTCCGGTGACAGCTATTGGAGCGCGGATCACGGCGGTGCGCTGGTAACCGACGGTACCTACGGTGGCGGCGCGGCCACGGCCGGTCCGGTGGCCCAGACCGGCGGCAGCTTCTCGGTCTCGGCGTGGGTCAAGCCCGCGGCCGGCGGGAGCGGCATCACCACGGCGGTGGCGCAGCAGGCGAGTCAGGCCTCTGGGTTTGCCCTGGACTACAGCCGGTCCGGCGGGACCTGGTCCTTCGACCGGCCTCTGACCGATGGCTCGGGGCCGACAACAGCCTCGGCCGCCTCCACCACCGCACTCGGTGCGAACTGGACGCAGCTGGTAGGGGTCTACGATGCGACCTCCGGGTCCATGACGCTCTATGTCAACGGAGCGGCGCAGGGTACTGCCGTCGACAGCACTCCGATCGGAAGCGGCGGGCCGCTGGACATCGGGCACGGCTTCGCCGCCGGCGCTGCGACGAACTGGTTCTCGGGCGAGATCGGCGACGTCCAGGTGTACAACCGGGCGCTGAGCGCCTCCGATGCGTCCACGCTGTATAAGAGCGCCGCGCCGGTCGGCAACAGCGCGTCCACGACCACCTGGACATACGACGAACGCGGATTCCCCACAGCCATGACGGATCCGCGGGGCAACGTACCGGGGGCGTCGAAGGCCGCCTACACCACGACCTACCAGTACGATCCACGGGGTGAGTTGACTTCGACCATCGCGCCGACTGTGGCCGCCGAGACCGGCGGCAACCCCGCGACACAGGTCAACCCTACGAACCTGACCGGGTACAACACCTTCGGCGACGCCGTGGAGAGCAAAGACGCACTGGCACAGATCGTCTCGTCGACGTATGACGGCGACGGCAACATGCTGACGGTCGCCATGCCGACCTACACCGCTCCGGGGGCGACGGCACCGGTCACCCCGACTGCCAGTTACACGTACGACGGCATGGGCCGGACCAAGTCGGTCACGGACCCGATGCAGAACGCCACCAGCTACCTTTACGACCAACTGGGAAATCAGGTACAGGTCACCGAGCCGGGCTCAGGTGTCTGGCACAGCTCTTACGACTACGACGGCGAGCGACTCTCCGTCACCGATCCGACCGGTGCCCAGGTCCAGGCGACGTACAACATGCTGGGACAGCAAAAGACGTCGACTCAGGTGGAGCGAACGCCGACGGCGGCGGCCTACACCACCCAGTTCGGCTACGACGTTCTCGGCCGGATGACGTCGAAGAGCGACCCGATGAACGACACCGAGACCAGCGCGTACGACGCCATCGGCAACGTGACCTGGACCAAGGATCCGATCGGGAACCAGACGCAGTACCAGTACAACCTGGCCGGGCAGCAGACGAAGGAGATCGCTGCCGACGGCACCGCCACGACAAACACCTACGACCTGGCCGGCCGGCAGACCGGTGTTGCGCAGCTGGACGCGAATGGGAACACCATCGCCTCGAACACGTTCGGCTATGACCCGGCAGGCAACCGGACCAGCTTCCAGAACGCGATGGGCGCGGTCACCACGACTGCGTACGACGCGCTCAACCGAGTCACCGGACAGGCACAGCCAGCCTCCGCGGGGGTGACGATCACCACGTCGTTTGGTTATGACGCTGCCGGGAACGCCACCCGCTACACCGATCCCAACGGCAATGCGACCATCTACACCTTCAACGCACTGGGCTTGCGTGAGTCGCGCATCGACCCGTCGGTGACCGGGCAGTCCGCGGCCTCCGACCGCACCACGACCGTTGCCTACGATGCCGACGGCCGGCCGACGACGACCACTCAGGCTGGCGGGGTGAGCATATCCGACGGCTACGATGTCGCTGGCAATCTGACGTCGCAGACCGGTGCCGGAGCCGAAGCGGCCACGATCGCACGTGCCTTCGGCTACGATGCCGTCGGACGGCAGACGTCGGTGTCCGCGTCCGGAAGCACCGAGACCGTTCACTACGACGATCGGGGTCTGCCTGTCTCGCTGGCCGGTCCGGCCGGTAACGCCACCTACATCTACGATGGCGCGAGCCGGGTCAGCAGTCGCACGGACGCCACGGGCGTCGCCTCGTTCACGTACAACCAGGACAGCCAGGTGTCCACGCAGGGCGATCCGCTCACCGGCGACACGGTCTCGTACAACTACAACACGACATCGCAGCTGTCGAAGATCAGCTACGGGACCAACGGCGCGACCCGGAGCTATGGCTACGATCCTCGGCACCAGCTGACGTCGGACACGCTGACCAACTCGGCGGGGGCCACCGAGTCCTCGATCGGCTACGGATACAACCTGGACGGGCAGATCGCCTCCGAGACGACGACCGGTACCGCGGGAGCCGGTACCAGTACGTTCAGCTATGACCAAGCTGGTCGACTGCAATCGCAGACCAGCGGTGGCAACTCAACGGCGTACGGGTACGACAACGCTGGCAACCGCACTAGCGCCGGCAACCTGACGGCGTCCTACAATGCGCGCAACGAACTGATGTCGGTCACCGGCGGTGCGAACACCACCTCGTACGCCTACACCAGCCGCGGCACGACGCTCTCCAGCACAACGGGGACGCAGACGACGGCGTATACCGACGATGCCTTCGGCGAGCAGATCACGGCGGGTTCGAGCTCCTACACCTATGACGGGCTCGGACGGCTGGCGACCGCGAAAACCGGCGGACGTAACTACACCTTCGCCTACAACGACCTGTCCGACAACGCGGTGTCCGATGGCAGCCAGCAGTACGCTCGCGGCGTCGGCGGCAGCGTGCTGTCGCAGGACTCCGTCGGCGCCGCGGCGGGCTCCGGCAGCTTCGTGGGTCAGAACCTGCACGGCGATGTCACCTCCGTGTTCACTGGAAGCGGCAGCACTCTGACGAACTCTGCCGCCTATACCCCGTGGGGGCAGAACGCTGCCGGCACGACTGGCTCAGACCTGGGCTACCAGGGGGGCTGGACGGACCCGGGCACTGGCAACGTCGATGCGCTGAGCCGCTGGTACGATCCGGCTAACGGCGCGTTCACCAGCCGGGACTCCAGCGAGAACGCCGCGAACCCGGCAGTCAACGCCAACCAGTACGCTTACGGCAACGACGACCCGCTTGCCAAGGCCGACCCGAACGGCACCGACGCCTGCGCGGCTAACGACTTCCAGGCGATCTGGGCCAATTCTCAGGCCGCGCTGGCATCCGAGGCCGCAGCCGGGGCCAGCTACATGCACGATCTGGCCGCCCAGTCCGCCGCCATAGTCGCCGCATCGGTGGCGCGGGCCCAGGCTGAGCAGGCCGCCGCCACCGCCCAGTTGGCGGCGTGGGAGGCGAACCTGCACAACCAGATGAGCGCAGAAATGGCCAGCGATTCCGCGTACTGGGATTCCCTGAACGCATACAATGCCGCGAGGAGCCAGGCCGCCGGAACAGCGCCCGCAGCAAGCACCGGAACCGCTACTAGCCAGTCCGGCTCGATAACATACGGGCCCCCACAGGTTTCCGTCGACTGGTCCCAGCTCTATCCCACACAAAACTTCTACCAATCTGGGAGTGCCAGCAGCAGCTTCTCCGGCGTCAACATGACCGACCTCTTGGAAGGAGGGGCAGTTGTGGCCGGCGTAGCCGGTGTCGCGGCCCTCACGGTCGCTACCGGCGGCATTGGCGACGCCATCCTGGGTACGTTGGGGCTCAGTGCGTTGGCCTCGGTGAGCAACTGCGGTGCTGGCGCGATACCCGCCCAGCCGAGCACTTCCCTATTCCAGGACAGTGCCAACAACAAACAGGTCCAACTTGCCGGCGGCACCGTCGCCGAGGACCAGACAGCCGCGCAGCAGCATGAGGCGACCAGTTCGGATCCGGAGCAGGATCCCTCCACAGATACGCTCACCGACCCCGCACCGATCCCGATCAGCCCCCGTACCCCCCGTCAGAGTACGGACCCGACGTGCCTGTCGGAGCGTCCGGAGGGCGCGGTCGACGACGACCGGCGGCCGGGAATGGGCAACGGGTGGATCCAATATTGGGACAGCAACAACAGCAACAAACGCTCCTCCGGAGCTACCGCCTGTTTAACTGGAGATCCGAGCAGCGCGCGGGGTACCGCCGCTACGGGTAACATCACGGGATGGACAGATGCTCAAGCAATAGCCAGAGGTAATGGACAAAACCCTGATAAGACTTTGGCCCGCTGTCACCTGATTGCCCGCGAGTTTGGCGGGTCGGGCACAAATGCGCGCAACTTGGCTCCTTGCTGGCAGCAATCCACGAATACTGGATACTTCAATAGTATGCGTGAATTCGAATTGGAGGTCGGTAAGTGGCTAACGGCTGGTATGGTTGTGGAGTACACCGTGATTCCCGAGTACAGATCAACAGGAAGCACGATCCCTGACGGGTTCACAATGGTTGCCGTAGGGTGGCTAAATGGTTCAGTTGCCGAAGTAGAAGGCGACTATGTCTTGAATTCGAAGCTGATCAATGGCAAGGTTGTCGATCTGGGTAACTGATGGGAGGCGTGCATGCACGAGACGGTGGCTGAGCTGGCCGGTCTTTTCGGCCAGCCCGGAAGGTCCGTAACCCCAGTACCATGGAACAATTCAATTTCGGAGGTTGGATTCGCTTTTCCGGCCGACTACCGAGACTTCGTCGACCTGTTTGGCGGTGGTCAGATACGTCACGAGCTTGCGGTCCACGTGCCGTCGGCTTGGCCTCAGGAACCAGGTGCACCGACTGGGTTTCGGGGTTTCGTTTGGGATACCGTCCAGGATGGTGGAATTGGTGACTACCTGGCGGGCCAGTACGAGGAGGGAAACCTTAAAGAATGCCCGTATCCGGTATACCCGGAACCAGGTGGACTCCTGATCTGGGGGAACACCTGGAACGCCGATCAGTTGTTCTGGCTGACTGACGGTGAGCCGGACGAATGGTCGGTTGTGGTGTGGTATCGGCAGTTGGCCGAGTGGGACCGCTTTGACGGAGGCTTTGGAGCCTTCGCGCTGGCGTTGGTCACTGGCGCGTATCCAATGGTCGACGAACTGTTGCCGCCGCGCAGCCCGGAGGTTCCGGACTGGGAGACAAGGTATGACTGGGATCATCCACTCGAGGGCATGGTCATCGAGGGATGGGAGCCCTCTTGACCTGGCGGTCGTAGGTTCGAAGTTGGCGGGATATTCCTGAGGATCCGCGCCGTTCGGCCGTTCGTGTGAACGATGCGAGCCCGCCGTGAGTGCAGAGCCTGGTCAAGGCTGACCATAAAGATCGGAGGTGTTCTCCGTGCGAGTTCCAACGCGACCATGCCAAGGACGCCGCCGCCTAGGAGCGTTCTGAAAATCTTGAAAACGCGCCCCACTTGCTCCGGTTTGCCCAGATCGGCTTTTCGGGGTAAAAGGTGGCGAAACCGGCGCGCCGAGCAAGATCTTCAGCAGTCTCCTAGGCCCTGTGGTGGTCAGAAACTCGGCCACCGGGGTTGACCAGGGCTGTTATGCGGCAGTCTCGTACTCGTTGATCAGTCCGCCGAGGACGCGTCTGCGGCGTATCTGGTCGACCTGGGCCGGGAACGGGATCACGTTCGGGTCGTCATCCGGGGCACGCAGGCTCAGGCCCTCGCCTTGGTGGCTGCGGCCGGCTTTGTAATGCGCGATGTAGTGGTCCAAGACGACGCCAAGATGGCGTTCGCCGCCGATCAGGATCCGGTCGGTGCACTCATGGCGTACCGATCCGACGAACCGTTCGGCGATAGCGTTCATCCTTGGTGCTTGCGGCGCGGTCATGATCGCGGTGATGCCAGTCGCGCTGAACACCCCGTCGAACGCGGCGGTGAACTTGGCATCGCGGTCCCGGATCAGGTGGGTGAAGCGATGCCCGGCGGCTTCCATTTCGGCGGTGAAGTCCCGGGCCGGCTGGGTAGCCCAGGCACCCGTCGGGTACCGGGTGACCCTGAGCAGGTGGACCCGACGAGTGGAGTGCTCGATGACAAACGCGACGTAGCGCCTGGTGAGGGTGACTGCACAGTCGATGTGAAAGAAGTCCGTGGCCAGGAGGGTCTGGGCTTGGGCACGCAGAAAGGCGCGCCAGGAGTCGTCGCGGTATCTCGGTGGCGGGATCCGATGGGTGCGCAGGACCTTGCGGATCGTGGCAGCGGCCGCGCGGTGTCCGAGCCGGCGCAGCTTGCCTTGGATCCGCACCGCGCCCCAGGTCCGGTCTCCCGAGCCATGGTGACGATCAGCTGGACGAGCTGGTCGCTGATCGGTGGCCGACCCGGCGTCTTCGGTTGGCGCCACTTGTTCGCGACTAGACGCCGATGCCAGCGAAGCAGCGTGCCCGGAGTGAGGATCCGGTTGCCGCGTAGTGCCTTGGGCAGGAGCTTCGACAGTGCCGCGAGTACCGCACGGTCGGTCCAGGCCAGCCTCGGCCTCGGGTTCGTCCGGCGCAGCACCGCTACTTCTTGGCGTAACACCAGTATCTCAGCGTTCTTCGATGCCTGCGATCGGACCAGCAGCGCCAGCCAGGATAGGAGGTTCACGAGGATCCGGTAGAGCAGACCGACTGCCACGGACCCCGATCATGCCACGGGATCACCCGAGGTCAGGCCCGTTGGCCGAATTTCTGACCAGGACAGGGCATTAGAGAGGGATGGGATGGGTACAATTCCGCGCCTGGAGCTCATTGATGAACCGTGGAAGTTCAGGGCTTACAGTGCCCTGTGTGGAGCTCGGTTGTCGCGAGTCGGGCTATTGGGTCAGTTTCCAGTAGCCCTTGAGCTGGATCGCTACCTTGAGACAGTGATGTCGCGGCTGGATTCAGATTTATCCGTTCCGGAGGAGTTGAAGCGGTTTCTCTACGGCTATCACGTCGACGATGTTGGGCGGGTGGAGTATTTCCAAGGTGCGTCCGTAGCGCTCTCAACGTGGTCGATTTCCAGCGTCGATGATATTCCTAGCGAGGCGCGGCTCGTCATGTTTAACTCGTTCAACGCATGGACGAGTCTTGATGCGTTCTGTGACGGTCCAAATCCACCGGGCATCAGGGGGGCGCGATTGTCGCGGGAGATTGATTTCCAGCAGAGAGATATCGAGGTCATTGCAATTGTGAATCCCAGTGAGGCGGAAATTTGGGGTAGCCTCCTTCGCGGTGCCTGGGAGAATGGTGGGGTCGTAGCCGATGATCTGCGCGGGTTTGCTCATGATAGAGGTTGGCATGTGTGACGCCCCGTAACTGCTTAGGAAGTTACACGGCTGTGGGCCGTGGGTGCCGAGTAAGTCTTGACCAGCTTGATCTTGGTAAAGGTGCCCTCCACGACCTGGCGCACAAGTGAGACGTCTGGCACACCCGGCGGCCCGCACTAGCGCCTCGCTTTTCTTTACCGACACACGTGTATTGAGTCATTCGAGGACATCACGTGATCGCCGACTGGCCCGAAATTCGTGACAGTTACGGGGCGGTGCCGGAGGGTGCGGCGTGCGGGCCGGACGGCACATCTCCCGGAGCCGTCGGGCCCGTTGAACGCCTGGCCAGAGTCCGGCGTCATCCTCCCGCTCGCGAACTCCATCGACGGTGACAACCTGCGCTGGCCAAATGAGGGCGACGACCCGGCACGTGGCCGCTGATCGTGTGGCCCCGCCATTCCGACCAGAGTCCGGCCCTGGAGAACGGCCTGATCGATACGCTCCTAGCCTGGCAGCGCGGAAAACTGCGGGACGCTGGCCTAGCCGGATTCGACGTGGACGACGACCCCTTCGACTTCGTCCGCTTCGAGGCGTGGGGCGAAGACGCCTTCGCCCTTTAGGCTCCTCGGTAGGAATACCTCAACAACCTGATGCATCGATCGTGCTCGATGGGTGGCTGTTCGTCAGTGCCCTTACTCCGCGTTGCATGCGGCGTTGCGGTATATCAAGATTCTTACGCACTGGAGTGACGTCGCCTGCCCCTGGTGCTACATCGGCAAGGCGCGTTTCGAGCAGGGCCTGCAGGCCTTCGCCCACAAGGACGACGTCGAGGTGGTCTTCCGCTCCTTCGAACTGGACCCGCAGCGGGCCAAGGGCGACACCGTCCAGGTCCTGCCGATGCTGGCGAGCAAGCACGGCATGAGCTTGGAGCAGGCCAAGCAGGCTGAGGCGCGGGTGGCGGCGAACGCTGCCGACGCCGGCCTGGGCTACCTGGCCGAGGGCCGGCACCACGGCAACACCTTCGACATCCACCGGGTGCTGCACTTCGCGAAGACGCGCGGGAAGCAGAACGAGCTGCTGGACCTGGCGTATACGGCGAACTTCGCTGAGGAGCGCTCGGTCTTCGACGACGACCGCCTGGTCGAGTTGGCGGTGAAGGCGGGCCTGGACGAGACCGAGGTGCGCGCGGTGCTCGCCGACGCGACGGCCTTCGCTGCTGATGTTCGTGCCGACGAGCAGGAGGCGCAGATGCTGGGTGCGAACGGGGTGCCGTTCTTCGTGTTGGACCGGAAGTTCGGCGTGTCCGGCGGGCAGCCGGCCGAGGTGTTCACGCAGGCGCTTCAGGAAGCCTGGGCCGCACAGGCGCCGGCGCTGAAGGTGGTCGGCGAGGCTGCGCCGGACGGTGCGGTCTGCGGGCCGGACGGATGCGAGATTCCGTAGCTGCAACCTCCTTGGCGGGGGTTGAGTGGGACCTCTGAGTGTGGTTGTTACAACCCTCACCGCGGCCTCGCCCTTCACCTGCCAGTGGTTGGATCAACGCTCACGCGTGGCGTGCCGGACCCTTTCTGTCAGTCTGATGTGAGATGCCCTGTTTGCCGGACTGGAACCTGAGCTCGGCGCCTGTCCTGCACCAAAACCGAGCCATAGGGTCTGACCTGGGGTTTAGGCTGCTATTCGATACTCGTTGATCAAGCCTCCGAGTCGTTTTCGGCGGCGGATCTCGTTGATGGAAACTGGCATCGGGATCACGTTGGATGGATCATTCGGGGCGGGTAGCGCCATGCCGTGGCCTTGGTGGGACCGGCCGGCGTTGTAGTGCTCAAGGTATTCGTCCAAGACCCGACGCAGGTGGTGCTGCCCGACGATGAGGAGCCGGTCGCAGCATTCGCGGCGGATCGAGCCGATCAGCCGCTCGACGTAGGCGTTCATTCTCGGCGTCTGCGGCGCGGTCAGCAAGATCTCGATGCCGATGGCGGTGAACACGGCGTCGAAGGACTCGGTGAACTTGGCATCCCGGTCCCGGATCAGCCGGGTGAAGCGGTGGCCGGCCTGCTCCAGATCGGCGGCGAGTTCCCGGGCGACCTGAGTGGCCCAGGCGCCGGTCGGGTGGTCGGTGATACCCGGCAGATAGGCCCGGCGGCTGCCGATCTCGATGACGACCGCCGCATACAGCCGTTTCAGCATCACCGTATCGACGTGCAGGAAGTCGATGGCCAGAATCGTCTCGGCTTGGGCGCGCAGGAACGTCCGCCACGTGTCGTTTCGCTGGTCCGGCGGCGGGATCCTGCGCGAGCGCAGGATTCGACGGATGGTGGAGGCGTCGATGCGGTGGCCGAGCCGGCGTAGTTCGCCTTGGATCCGCACCGTGCCGCAGCTGGGGTTCTCGGTCGAGAGCCGGACGACCAGGGCCACCAGTTCATCCGGGATCGGCGGACGACCAGGCGGCTTGGGCTGATGCCACTTGTTCGCGATGAGCCTGCGATGCCATCGCAGTAGCGTGCCGGGGGTCACCATCCGGTGTGCCCGAAGCGCCTTTGGCAGGACCCTGGCCGGCGCGGACAGCAGTGCCCGGTCGGTCCAGTCGATCCGCGGCTTCGGGTTGGTCCGGCGCAGCACCGCAACCTCATGCCGGAGAACAAGTAACTCCGCTTCCTTCGATGCCGAGGACCGAGCCAACAACACCAGCCAACCGAGCACGGCCACGAAGATCCGATACAGCAGACGAACAGCCGCGAAGCAAAATTCTTGCAGGTGCCCCGGCCCAGGTCACAGCTGATGGCCGAGTATTGGTGCACGACAGGTCGTTCGGCGGATTCGGTAGTTGGCAAGGTTGGTCGGTGTTGGCGGGCCGGTCTCGGTTTGGGCCGGGGTCAGCTGGCCGAGCCTGCGGTGCGGCCTAGCTTCGTTCCGGTGGGCGAGATAGGTCGTCAAGGTGCGGTGCAGGTGGTCTTTGTTGATGATCAGCATCCGGTCGAGTAGCTCGCGTCGTAGTTCCCCGATGGCCCTTTCGCAGATCGCGTTCGATCGAGGGGCTCGGGGGGACTCTTCAGGATGCCGATTCCCTCGTCGGCGAACACGGCGTCGAAGCTGTCGGTGAACTTGGTGTCGCGATCCCGGATCAGAAGCTTGAACTTCCTGCCCCGCTCGGCCAGGTCGATCAGGACATTGCGGGCGGCCTGGGTGGTCCACTCTCCGGTTGGATGGGCGGTCACGCCGGCCAGGTGCGCCCGACGGGTCCTGTGTTCGGTGAGGATCAGGGTGTACAGGCGTTTCAATCCGATCGTGTCCGCATGCACGAAGTCGATGGCGAGAATGTCGTGGGCTTGAGCGGTGAGGAACTGCTTCCCCGTTGGGCTCGAACGCCGCGGTGCCGGATCCAACCCGGCCGCGTGCAGGATCTTCCACACCGTTGAGGAAGCGATCTGGTGGCCGAGCTTGATCAACTCGCCGGAGGATTCGGCGATGGGCCTACAGCGGATTGTCCTTTGCCATGGTCAGCAGGAGCTTCTTTTGACTGCCGCGGCAGTCGGCGGCCTGCCGGGTTTCCGCCGAGCGCTGTAGTCCCACTTGCGGGCAACCAGTCGGCGGTGTCAGGCCAACCCCGTTGCCGGGCTGACCGGGAACACCTGGGCCCAACGCCGACGCGGAATCAACGTCGAGAGTGCCGCGAACCAGAACCGGTCGACCGACTCGTAGTGGACCCTGAGGACCTGACGGCGCAGGACCGCATTCTCGTGGCGCAACACCAGCAGCTCAGCGTCCTTGGACACGTCACGACGGGACAAGACCGCCACGGAACCGAGAACACGGCGGGTTGCACGATACGCAAGCGCCAAGAACATCAGGCCAGGGCCGCAGCTCGACAACAACAGGCCAGCCGCGACCAGGTCACAGGCCCGATCGTATTTCCGAGCCCTACAAGGTCCGACGCAGCAGCACAAACGGCCGTCATGCCCGAGGCCCTGCCGAGATCACAGCAGGAGAGCCGATGCCGGGCCCATCACCCCGCACGACCAGCCCGTACGTTGATGACCTGCGCAGAGGAGGTTTTCGGCAGGCGCAGCTACGGCGCTGAAGACGGCCAGGCCTGTGTAAGTACCCTCATATCCCCGGGGCTCAGGGGTAGGCAGCCCGCGGCGAGGAGTGGGCCGACCTGGTCGGCGCGGCTGGCGCTGGCGATGGCGGCTGTCACGCCGGGCTGGGCGGCCAGCCAGGCCAGGGCGACCGTGCTCGGCTGCGCGTCGTGGGTCTCCGCCACCTTGATCAGTGCTTCGAGTGTCGGTCGGCTACGCGGGTCCGCCAGGTAGGCGCTCACCCGAGTAGAGCGCGCCCCGGGCGCGGGCGTGGTGTCCATCGGGTACTTGCCGGTCAGCAGGCCTGAGGCGAGTGCCGCGTACGGGGTGACGGCGAGATTGTACGCGGCGGCCACGGCTGCCGACTCGCTCTCGTAGGGGTCGCGGTGGATGAGGTTGTAGTGCGGTTGGAGGACTTCGTAGGCGGCCAAGTTCTCTCGGTGGGCGAAGTCGAGGCAGGCGGTGAGCCGGGCCGGGGTGATGTTGGAGGCGCCGAGGTGGCGTGCCTTGCCCGCGCGGACCAGTGCATCCAGTGCCGTCACTATTTCCTCGACGGGGCGGGTCGGGTCGTCGCGATGGCTGAAGAAGACGTCGACGTGGTCGACGCGTAGCCGCTTGAGGGAGCGGTCCAGTGCTGTTCTCACAGTCGTCGGGGCCAGGCCGGTCAGTGGCGGGTTCGCGCCGGCCTTGGTGGCGAGCAGGATCCGGTCGCGGTTGGCTCGGCGGTGCAGCCAGGTGCCGATGATGGTTTCCGATTCGCCGCCGTTGTTGCCCTCGGCCCAGGCGGAGTAGCCGTCGGCGGTGTCCACGAAGGTGCCGCCGGCTTCCGTGAAGGCGTCGAGGATGGCGAACGACTCGGTCTCGTCCGCGGTCCAGCCGAAGACGTTGCCGCCTAGGGCGACTGG
The DNA here is from genome assembly GCF_018274385.1 of Catenulispora pinistramenti. GTDB lineage: Bacteria > Actinomycetota > Actinomycetes > Streptomycetales > Catenulisporaceae > Catenulispora > Catenulispora pinistramenti. Next base: position 33,795 of record NZ_JAAFYZ010000051.1, read on the forward strand.
CAGGAGACCGGTGAAGATGTCAGGGGTTGTGTTCATGGCCGGCTCCCATGCGGTGGCTGTAGACGTCTGGGTCGAGGCCGAACAGACGGAATGTGGCCAGCCGGACCAGCAGGAGCGGGTGCACGCCGGCATCGAGCAGCGCCGGGACGTCGCCGTCGAGCAGCAGCCTCTGGTCGGCGTCGGACAGCGGCGGCAGCGGCGCCGGAAGCGAGCGCAGCGTGGCGGCCGGGTTGGTGTGCAGGCCGGTGCGCAGCTGCTCGTCCTGGGAGGCGCGATAGCACAGCCAGTTGAGCGGGTAGGCGCCGGTCAGTCGGGTGATGTCAGCGTGCCCAGGCAGCGAAGGCATGGCCTTCTCCGTCCTCGTAGTCGAGATGGGCGAGGGTCAGGCCGGCGGCGGTCACCGCGCCGAGGGCGGCGAGCCAGCTGAGCAGTTCGCCGGCCACGGTGCCGGCGTCGTCCAGGATGGCCGGCGTGGACTTGTGAACCAGGTCCTCGACGCTGCCGGCGCGCAGCATGGCGGCGACTTCGCCGGCCCAGTCGGGGCGCGGGATCGCGTAGGAGTGCCCGGGAGGCACCCGTCTGCTGCCAACGTCAAGGGAGAAGCTGCCGCTGGCGATCACGCCCACGCGCAGGTCCGGCGGCCAGGCCGCGACGGCGTCGGCGACGGCCCGGCCCAGGGCGAAGCACCGGGCCGCGGAGGGGAAGGGCGCGACCATGTCGTTGATGTGGATCGGCGCGATCGGTCGCCGTGCCGAGGAGTCCAGGAAGTGCAGCGGGACGGCGACCCCGTGATCGGCGACCCCGTTCACCACGAGTGAGGGGTCGAAGTCCCTCGGCACGAGGTACTGGTACAGGTGCGTGGCCAGGCCCGAGTGTACGTGCACGGCGGTCTGGGGCACGCCCGGTACGTCGTCGATCGGGCAGATCAGCGTGGGTCCGGTGGTGATCGCGAAGGTCGGCCAGTGGTCGAGGAAGAACGCGTTGATGTGGTCGCAGTGGAAAACGCACAGGACGTCTGGGCGCTCGTCGTCCAGGACGCGCCGGACCGCGGCATAGCGGGCCGCGATGCCGGTGCCCTCGGGACGCGCCGCCAGCTGAGGGAAGACGGGAGTGTGCGGCACACCGGCGGCGGCAACGATCATCGCCACGGTCAGGAGGCCGGGATCTGGCCGGGGCCGGGCAGTCCGGCGGCGGCGTAGAGGGACCCGAGCAGGCGGACCATGGCGACCCCGGCCTCGGGGCGCACGTCCATGGCGCCGCCGGTGGCGACCGCGGCGGCGAAGTCTGCGATCTGCCGGCGGTGTGAGATCCCGTAGTAGTCGATGCCGGGCGCTTCGGCGGCGACGGCCGATTGGTCGCACTCCGCAGCCCGACGTTCCAGCTCGGGGTTGCCGGTCGCGCGGTGCAGGCGCGCGGGGTGGTCGATGTCGAGTTCGACGGTGCCTTCGGTACCGACGAACTCCAGGCGGGTGCGCCAGGTGACGGTGCTGCCGATGGTGACGGTCAGCGTCACCGGGACCGGTCCGGCGGTGAGCAGGGCGCCGATTGTGTCCTCGGTCTCCAGGGCGCTGTACAGATCCCCGGCGCTGGCCGCGGCTGCGCGGACGGTGAGGTCGCCGCAGACGGCCTGCGTCACGTCGAGGCAGTGGTAGCCCTGGTTGATCAGGGCCGAGCCGCCCTCGCCGCGCCAAGTGCCGCGCCAGTAGCTGTCGGAGTAGTACACCTCCTCACGGCTGGCTTCCAGCGACGCGCGCACGAACCGCAGCCGGCCCAGAAGCCCGGCCTTGAGCCACTCTCGCACGCCGACGACCAGCGGGTCGTAGCGATGCTGGGAGACTGTCGTGAGGATGCGCCCCCGCGATCGTGCCGTTTCCAGGAGGTCTTCGGCGTCCGCGGCGGACAGGGCAAGGGGTTTCTCGACGATCACGTGCTTGCCAGCCAGCAGGGCACGGCGCGCCAGCGCGGCGTGCTGCGCGTGGTCGACGGCGATCGACACACTGGTCACGGCCGGATCGGCGAGGACGAGTCCGTAGTCCGCTGTGGCCTCGGCGATGCCGTGGACCGCGGCGAAGCCGGCGGCGACGGCCGGGTCGCGGTCGCAGGCCCAGGCCAGGGTCCAGCCTTCGCCGAGCGCCCGGAAGGCGTCGACGTGATTGGGGGCGACCCGGCCGCAGCCGACGATGGCGTGCGACAGCGGCGGACTGTGCATCGTTCCTCCGAGGTGTGCGGGTTCAGACATAACCGTTGACCAGCCATCCGCCGTCGACGGCGAGCGTGTGGCCGTGGATGTAGGCGGCATCCTCAGAGCACAGGAAGAGCACCGGTCCGGCGACGTCGGCCGGGCGGCCGCGGCGCGCGGCCGGAATCCTACCGACAATCCGGTCCTCGCTCAGGGTGCCCGCGGCCACCGCCGGGTGCGGGGTCTCGATCTGGATCATGCCGGGGGCGACGGCGTTGACGTTGATCCCGTGCCGCGCCCACTCCAGGGCGAACGCGCGAGTCAGTTGCAGCACGCCGCCCTTGCTCGCGGCGTAGGCGGCCCGTTGCGGGAACGCGGTGAACGACAGCAGCGAGGCGAAGTTCACAACCTTGCCGTATCCGCGTTCGATCATGCCGGGCGCCACGCCCCTGGTGACCAGGAACGTGCCGAGGACGTTGGTATCCAGCAGCTCGCGGACCTGCGCGGTGGCGAAGGACGTACTCGGTCCGAGCGAGAACGTGCCGGCACAGTTGACCAGGATCTCGACCGGCCCGCGGGCCTGCTGTGCGGTATCGATCAGCCGCGTGACGTCCGTCTCCACACCGACGTCGCAGGTCACCGCGAGCGCCTTGGCACCGGTGCCGGCCAGCTCCGCGGCGACCGCCGCGATCTGGTCGGCGGTGCGGCTGGCGACCGTGACGGTCGCGCCCTCGGCCGCGAACGCGAGCGCGATCACCCGGCCGATGCCGCGGCCGCCGCCGGTGACCAGCACGTGGCGGCCCTCGAACCGCCGGAGTCGGCCGTCGGTCACGCTCCCGCCGCCTGTCCGCGCTTGCGGAACAGGCCGAGCCAGTGCCACTGGTCGGGACGGGCCTGGGTCGGCAGGTTGCGGAACCGGCGCAGTTCCTCGACTTCGAAACCGGGCAGGAACGCGCCCAGGACGTCGTCGGAGGTCAGGCGGATCGGGCCGCTGCCGGGGGTCATCCGGTCAGAGAAGCCGACCATCACGAACAGCCCGCCGGGCTTGAGGATCCGGGCTACCTCGGCCGCATAGAGGGTCCGCGCCTCGGGGCGGACGTTGTGGTAGATGAACGAGTCGTTGACCACGTCCACGGATTCGGCGGGCAGGGTCGTGGCGAGGATGTCGGCCTCGATCAGCTCCAGCTCGACGCCGTACAGCTCGGACAGGTGGCGTGCGGCGCCGAGCGCGGTGGCCGAGTTGTCGACGCCGGTGACGGTCATCCCGTGGCGGGCCAGGAAGGCCGCCGCGACTCCGGCGCCGCAGCCGAGGTCGACGACGCGCTGGCCCCGGGCGATCGTCCCGTCGATCACCAGCTCGGCCAGGACCGGGCTGACCGTGCCGGTGAACCACGAGATCTGGCCCAGCGGGTTCTCCTCGTAGAGCTTGGCGAATCCGTTCACCCAGCGGTCGGTGAATGCCTGCATGGTTCGTATCTCCTCAGTCGGTCGTCAGGGTCAGGAACGCCGGGCGGGTACGGGGCGCGTCGGCGGCCAGTTCCAGAAGCAGGGTCTGGCCGGCGACCGTCTCAGCTGCCTTGTCAGTGCTCTGTCCGGCGCTGAACCCGGCCAGGCGGTAGACCGTGTACATGGGCCGGTTGACGTCGGTGTGCCGGAAGTCGGCGGTCAGGCGCAGCCCGCGCTGGTCGGCCTGCGCCGCGAGGTGGCTGATGACCGCGCCACCGACGTTGCGGCCCATCACGCGGCAGGACATCAGCAGCAGGCGGATCCGCCACTGGTCGTCGGAGGCGGTCAGCATCACCAGACCGACGGTGCCGTACTCGCCGAAGACGTCGCGCAGGGAGACGACCAGCAGCGTGTTCTCGGGCCGGGCCATCAGGTTCAGCAACTGCTCCCGCGAGAAGGTCAGCCCGGTGGTGTTGAGCTGGTTGGTACGTACCGTCAGTTCGGCGGCGCGCGCGAGATCGTCCGGGGTCGCCGCCCGGACCGACAGACGTATGTCGAGCGAGCGCAGGAATTCGTTGCGCGGGCCGGTGAATCCGTCCTCGTATTCGCGGCGCCTGGCGTCCTGCCGGTAGCGGACACGCCGCTGGGCACCGTCGGCGGTGACGATCGCCGGGGTCAGGTCCGGCCGGTCCAGCAGGATGGCGACGTCGGCGGCGTCCACGCAGCGCACCGGCAGCGCCGAAGCCACCTCGGCCCGCTCGAACGGCGAGTCGTCGATGAACAGCAGCGTGTCGACGCCGATGTTGATCTCTTTGGCAATCCGTCGCAGCAGCACGGATTTCGCGTCCCACGACGCCTGCGGAAACAGGAAGTAGTCGGTCAGCGCGAAGTGATCCAGCTGCTCTCGGACGGCGCGGGGGTCGTTCTTGCTGGCGATTGACTGCAGGATGCCGCGCTCGTCGAGGGCGCGCACAGCGTGTACGGCGGCGGCCCGCAGCACGACCCGTCCGTCCTCGGCCAGGACGCCGTCCCACAGCGTGTCGTCCAGGTCCCAGACCACGCATTTGACCATCGGCCGGTCCACGGTCCCGGTCATCGCGACCGCCGGTCCCCGGGCCTGGACTCCGCCCGCCACCGGGCGAGCACCTGGTCGGCCAGCAGGTCCTGAACCAGCTGGGTGTTGCCTTCGATGACCTCCATGACCCGGGCGTCGCACACCCGGCGGTGCACCGGGCCGTCCTCGACCAGACCCTCGGCGCCGTGGATCTGGGCCGAGACGCCGGCGGCCACAGTGGCGGCGCGGCTCGCGGCGAGCTTCGCGGCCAGCGTTTCGGACACCGCCCATTCGGCGCGGGCGTCCAGGGCGTCAGCGGCGCTCTCGGCGAGCAGCCGGGCACCGCGGGCGGCGACGACGGCGTCGGCGACCAGGCCGCGCAGCAGCTGGTGGTCGCGTAGCCGACGGCCGGTGGGGCCGGGTTGGTCGAGCCGGGCCAGCGCGGCGTTCAGCGCGGTCTCGGCCAGGCCGACGGACCCGAACGCCACGCACATCCGGCCCAGGACCAGCGCGCGCCCGCCGACCTGGGTCAGGCCGAAGCCGGGCCGTCCGACCAGGCGTTCGGGGCCCACTTCGCAGCCGTCCAGGTCCAGGATCGCCAGGCGCGAGGCGCGGAACCCGGCGGTGACCGCTTCGGGGGTGATCCGCACGCCGGGGTCGTCGCGGCGGACGGCGAACGCGGCGTCGCCATCGGGGGTGTTCGCGAAGACCAGGAACAGGCCGGCGATCTGCCCAAAGCTGACCCAGCGCTTGGTGCCGGTCAGGCGCCAGCCGTCCGGCGCCGGCTCGGCGGCGGCCCGCAGTGCGCGCACGTCGCTGCCCGCGGCGGCCTCGGTCAGGGCGAAGGCCGCGACCGTGCCCGCCGCGGCCAGTTCGGCGAGTTCGGCGCGCATGGGGACCGAACCTGAGCGGTTCAGGGCACTGGTGACCATACCGTGCACGGTCAGCAGGCTCTGTAACCCGCAGGAGTGCTGGGCGACCAGCCGATTCGCCTCGCCGTACGCCCGATGGCTCCACGCGGTGCCACCGTGTTCGGCCGGCACCATGGCGCCGAGCACTCCGGTGTCGGCCAGCCCGGATGCCACGTCGTCGGGAAAGGCTCCGGCCCGCTCCCACTCGGCGATCCGGTCGGCGTACTTGTCCTGGAGCAGGTCGCGCAGCCGGTCGGTCGCGGTCACGAGCCGCCGGTCTTCCGGGCGACGAGGCCGACGATGGCGTTGACGCTGTCGAAGTTGCTCAGCTCCAGGTCTTCGTCAGCTACGGCGATGTCGAAGCTTTGCTGGAGATGGTCGATCAGTTGGACCACGACCAGGGAGTCGAGCAGGCCGCCGGTGATCAGCGGTGTGTCGTCGATTCCCTCGACGTCATCTAGGAATCGTTCGAGGTAGTCCAGGACCACCGAACGCGCCTCGTCGGCGGTGACCCGCACGGGCATGTCAGTGCTCTCCCTTTGTCTGGTAGGTGTAGAAGCCGTGGCCGCTTTTGCGGCCGAGGCGGCCCTGGCCGACCATCTCCAGCAGGACCGGCGCCGGAGTGAACCGGTCCTTACCGTGGTATCCGGCGAGCACGTCGAGCGTCCGCACGACGGTGTCGACGCCGATCAGATCGGCGGTGCGCAGCGGCCCGGACTTGTGTCCGAGACAGCCGCTGAACAGCCGGTCGATCTGCGCCGGGGTGGCGACGCCTTGCGCGCACAGCGCGGCGGCCTCGTTGACGAACATCATCAGGCAGCGGTTGATGACGAACCCCGCCTCGTCGCGCACCACGACGCCGTGTTTGCCCATCCGGCCGAGCAGCGCCCGCAGCCGGTCCATCGCCGCGGCGTCGACGAAGTCGGTCCGCACGACCTCGACGGTGTCGATCAGCGCGACCGGGTTCATGAAGTGCGCGCCGACTACGCGGGCCGGGTGCTCCGTGGCCAAGGCCAGCCTGCTGATCGGCACTCCGGAGGTGTTGACCGCGACGACGCAGTCCGGGGCGACGACCGCGTCGATCGCGCGGTGCACTTCCTCCTTGAGCGCGATGTCCTCGGTGACGTTCTCCACCACGACTTCGCAGAGCCCGAGGTCGGCCAGGTTGCCCGTGAAGGTGATCGGGGCCTGCTCGGCCGGGCCGCGTCGGAGCCGGGTCAGCCGGTCCGCGGCGTCGATCGCCCGGCGGGCGTCGGCCAGGGCCTCAGGCGAGGTGTCGTGCAAGACCACGGGGATGCCCGCGCGGGCGACGGCGTGTGCGACGCTGCTGCCGATCACCCCGGCGCCGACCACGCCGACGGGATTCACCGGTCCGCTCATGGTGTCCTCTCTTCCGTGTTCAGGTAGGTATCGACGATGCGGGCCATCCGGGAGAGCACCGCGGACTCGAACACCACCGCGCTGGGGACGTGGACGCCGGTCGCCGCCTCCAGCAGGGCGATCAGACGAACGCCCATCAGGGAGTCGCCGCCGAGGTCGAAGAAGTGGTCGCGCGGACGGACCTGGTCCACACCGAGCACCGTGCACCAGATACGTGCCAGCCGGTCATGGAAAGCGATTTCCGGTGCCGCCGCCGCTGTGGTCGCCACGGTTCCGCCGGCTGCCGCCCTCGCCGCGGTTACGGCGGTGGCGGCGGCACGTGCCACGTCGGTGGTCGGCTGCCACCAGGAGACTTCCGTCGCCATGGACGCCCGATGCGTGCGTCGGTCCGCGGCACGCGCCGGCATCGGCGCCGCTGTGACGCGTCGGCCTGCGCGAAGGGCCGACCAGTCGACATCGACGCCGGCCTGCCATACCCGGCCGAGTGCTCGCGTCAGCATGCGGGCGTCTGTGGTCTCCTCATAGCTGCGCCGGACGGTCGGCACCGTGACCACCCCCCTGGCTGCGAGTCCCGTCTGGCCGGCCACACTGCGCAGTTGCCCAGGGCCGATCTCGACCAGGACCGTGCACCGATCGGCCAGGCGTTCCACGGCCTGGCCGAAGCGGACCGTCGAGGACAGGTGCGCCGCCCAGTGTTCTGGGCGCGTGATCTCGGGTCCGGCCCAGTCGGCGGTCAGGCCGGAGACCAGGGGAATCCGTGGCGGCTCGGCGGGCATCGTGCTGAGCAGGGCGCGCAGGCCCTCTGCGGCCTCGGCGAGCATCGGCGTGTGGAAGGCGTGCGTGACGTCGAGCATCCGCGCCTGAATTCCCCGCTCGCGCAGACCCGCCGCGAGGTCGGTCAGGGCTGGTCGCTTGCCGGCCAGCGCGCTGCTGCTCGGGGTGTTGACGGTCGCCAGCCAGATCCCGGGACCGGTGAGTTCGGCGGCCTCGGCTCCCGGCAGCGCCACCGCGAGCATGCCGCCCTCGGGCTGGCCCGCGACCAGCCGCGCGCGCTGGACGACGATATCGAGCGCGTGTTCGGGGGCGAAGACGCCGCCGACGGTCGCGGCGGCGAGTTCGCCGATGCTGTGGCCCATCACCGCCGCCGGCGTGACGCCGACCCCGGCGAGCGCGCCGGCCAGTGCCTGCTGCAGACAGAACATGACGACGTGGGCGCTGACCGTGTCCTGGAGCCCGTCCTCGCCGGTTCGGCCGCGCAGCATCGCGCGCAGGTCGATGCCGCCGGCTGGCCGGGCGGGAGCGGTCTGGATCAGGGATCGAAGATCCCGGCCGACCATTGGCCCGGCCTTGCTGAGGGCGTCGAACAGCAGATCCCGGTAGCCGGGCAGCTGATCCAGCAGGCCCGCCGCCATCCCGGGATAGTGGTCGCCGATGCCGGAGAAGACGAAGCCGACCGCCGGGTCGTCCTGCACCGGTTCGGTGGGGGCGGCCTCGGATTCGGTGAGTTCTTCCAGGTCGGTCACTGCCCAGCGGTAGCGTAGATGAGCTCGGCGCTCTTGCAAGGTCCGGGCCGCCCCGGCGAGCGGAACGTCTTCGTGTTCCAGGGCTGAGGCGATCTGCCTGGCGGTGGCCGCGAGTGGGGCGGCAGCGTGGGCGGTGATCGTCAAGACCTCGGCCGCCGAGATCTGCGCTGCCGGTGTCGGGCGCTCGTATTGTTCGAGCAGCAGGTGAACGTTGGTGCCGCCGAGGCCGAAGGAGCTGACCGCGGCGCGGCGCGGGTCGTTCGGCGAGGCCCAGGCGGTGGTCTCCCGCGCCGGCGTCGAGCGCGCGTTCTGCTCCCGGGTGAACGCGGCGGGTCGGCCCTCGTACGGCGCGCCGGGGACGACTCCGGTATCCACGACCTGGATCGTCTTGATCAGCCCGGCGAGTCCGGAGGCTTCCCGCAGATGGCCGACGTTCCCCTTGACCGCGCCGACGGTGAGGCCGTGGCGGTAGACGCGTTCGATCGCCGTCCACTCGGTGGCGTCGCCGAGAGCGGTCGCGGAACCGTGGGCCTCCAGGTACCCGACTTGTGCCGGGTCGAGCCCGGAGAAGCGGAGCGCGGACTCCATCACCCGCGTCTGGCCCGCGGCGCTGACCGCCGCGAAGCCCGGCTTCGCACCGTCGTTGTTGGCCGCCGATCCGAGCAGTACCGCGTGGATGTGGTCGCCGTCGGCCTCGGCGTCCTCGAGCCGTTTCAGAACCAGGCAGGCGAGGCCATCCCCGGCCACGGTTCCGTCGGCGTCGGCGGAGAACGGCAGACAGCGCCCGGTCTCCGAGCCGATGCCGCCGTGCCGGAACACATACCCATACTCCAGCGGGACACGGATCGCGGCGGCGCCGGCCAGTGCGACGTCACATTCGTAGCCGGTCAGAGCCAGACAGGCCTGGTGCACCGCCAGGAGTCCGGTCGAACACGCCGACTGCACGACGACGCTCGGGCCGGTCAGTCCGAGCCGGTAGCAGACCCGGCCCGCGAAGTAGTCCTTCTCGTTGCCCGTCTCCAGCAGCACGTCGTCGACGTCCGCGGTCCCCAGCGCGGCGCGCGCCATCGCCTCGTGCCGGGACCGGCCGACGCCCGCGTAGACGCCGATGTCCTTCGTCGCCCCCGGAACGATGCCCGCGACCTCCAGGGCCTGCCTGGCGAAGTCGAGGAAGAGCCGGTGCTGCGGGTCGGTGCTGACGGCCTCGCCTGGTGCCATCGCGTACATACCGGCGTCGAACTCGAAGACGCCGTCGATCACGCCGGACGCGGCGACGAACCGCGGATGGTCCAGGCGTGCGGTGGGCACGAGTCCGGCCAGGTCGTCCTTCGACAGCCGGGTGAGGCAGTCGCGCCGATCCACCAGGTTGTTCCAGAAGGCGCGCACGTCGTCTGCTTGGGGAAAACGGCCGGCGATGCCGATCACGGCGATCCGGGTCATGACGGTTCCACCGCCGCGACGCTCCCCGATGCAGCGCGCTGGCGCCTTTGGTCGAGCGCGGCTTCGCGTGCCGCCAGGGCCGCGGCCCTCGGATCGGGAGCGCTCGGTGCGGCGGTGCCCGGGTCGGGAGCGCTTGGCGGCTCTTGCGCGGACAGCAACATGGCCTGGGTCCGGATCGTGGCGTTGTCCAGCAGATCGGCGATCTGCACCGGGCCGCCGAATTCCTGCTCGATGATCGACCGCAGGATCAGCAGCCGCAGCGAGTCGCCACCGATCTCCAGAAAGCGGTCGTCGACACCGATGTCCGCGATCCCGAGCACCTGCCGCCATACCGCGGCCAGCCGCGTTTCGTGCCGCGTCCGTGGCGCGATGTACCGGGTCTGTAGATCCGGTCGCACGCCCGGCTCGGGCACCAGGGCGGCCCGGTCGACCTTACCGCTGAGCAGCAGCGGTAGCCTCTCCAACCAGATCAGAGACGCCGGCACCATGAAGTCCGGCAGCCGTGCCCGCAGGAACGCGGCGATCTCCTCGACCGGGACCGGCGCGTCCCGCGGGGTGGCGAAGGCGACCAGCCTCGCGCCCTGGTCCGCGTCCGGGAAGCCGACCGCCACGGCGTCGCGCACGGCGGGATGCTCGCGGATGACCGACTCGACGGCGGTCGGCTCCACGCGCTGGCCGCGAACCTTGATTTGCAGGTCGGCGCGTCCGATGTAGTCGATCTGGCCGTCCGGCAGGAAACGCGCGAGATCGCCGGTGCGGAACACGACGGGCACTGTCGGGTCGAAGGGGTTCGCCACGAACCGCTCGGCGGTGAGATCCGGGCGGTTGAGGTAACCGGTCGCCAGGCCCGGACCGCCGGTCAGGATCTCGCCGACCTCGCCGGGCCGGACCCGCTGCCCAGCCTCGTCGACCAGATAGACCCGCATGTCCAGGGGCGTGCCGACGACGCTGCCCCGCCCTCGTGCCTGGGTGGCGTCCTTGCGGTGTACGACGTAGTCGGCCTCGGTGAGGGTGTAGGTGTTGTGCACCTGGAATCCGTGGCCGCGCAGCTGCTCCTCCAGGTCGGCGGGCAGCCGTTCGCCGCCGGCGAAGATGTGCCGCAGCGAGCCGGCCAAGGCCGGGAAGTCCGGGTTCGCCACGAGCACCCGCAGCATCGACGGCACGAAGCTGACCACGCTGATCCGCTGATCCCGCAGGAACGGGAGCAGATACCGGTCGTCGCGTTCGCCGCCGTCGCGGGCGATGACGGCGGTCGCGCCGACTGCCAGCGGCCATAGGAACTCGCGGAACGAGATGGGCGACTTGAGCAGGACGCGGTCGTCGGCGCCGAGGTGGTACATGCCCTGTTCCAGGGCGATCCGGGTGACGTGCATTCGGTGCGGGCGCACCACGCCCTTGGGCGTTCCGGTCGTACCGGAGGTGAAGATGATGTAGGCCGGATCCTCGTATCCCGCGCCGTCCGCCACGGGTTCGTGGTCCCGGTCGGCCTCGTCGAGAACGTCGTCCAGCGGTACGATCGCCAGGTCGCGGTCGGGCGCGTGGATCGTGCTTCCCGGGGCGAGCACCAGAATCCGGGCTTCGGCGGTCTTCAGGACCGCCTGCTGGTAGTCGGCCGGGTAGTAAGGGTCCAGGTACAGGATCGCGCTGCCGGCCTTGAGGACGGCGAGCAGTCCGGTGAACAGCTGTGGGCTGCGCTCGCCGCTGACGGCGACCGGGCGGCCGGGTCCGGCGCCGAGGCCGGCCAAGGTGCGGGCCACAGCGTTGGCAGCGTTCTCCAACTGCCGATATGTCAGGGATCTGTCGTCGGCGCGCAGTGCCTCGGCGTCGGGGGTGCGGGCGGCCTGGGCACGAAACAGCGCGTGCAAAGTGGTCGGCTCGTAGTGCGGCACCGAGCCGGAGTGGCGGTCCAGGAAGGAGATCTCGTCAGGTGTCAGCATGCTCCGCTCCTGCCCATCGCCGAGCGGGCCGCCCGGATGCCGGTGACGGCGCCGTACGTCACGCCGATGATCTTCGATGAGGAGTCGCCCACGAAATACAGGCCGGGAACGCTGGACTCCATGTCCTCGCTCAGTTCCAGGGCCGGATAGATCCGTTCCACCACCGGTGCGGCCAGCAGCGCGTACGGTCCGACGAGCCCGGGCGAGGCGTCGTTGAGCCGCTCGATCATCCCGGCGACGTCCGCGGTGCGCGCCGGTCCCAGGGCTCCGGCGAGGTCGCCGCGGGCGGCTTCGAGCAGGCTGCTGGTGACGGTCGGTCCGCTCCCCGACGGTGGCCGGCCCAGGAACTCACCCACACTCTGTACAACGGACCCCCCGGTACCGGCCTTGTTTACCCGGCGGGCGAAGTCGAGGGCGAAGTCGGTGCCGTCGCGGCCGCGCGGGACGTCGACTGTGGTGATGATGCCGAGGTTGGTACGGGCGGTCGGTGTGGTCAGACAGTGCTGGCCGTCCAGGACGACCGTGTCGAGGAACTGGTACTGCATGATGCGCCCGCGCTCGCACACGCAGAACGTGCGTACCGGCTCGCCAGCGTCGTTGAGGTAGGTGAACTTGGGATTGTGGCAGGCGGCGGTCAGCGGCGCGGCGTCCTCAGCCGAGGTCTCCAGGCGGACGCCCAGATCTACCCGGCGCGGCGAGTCGTAGCGCACAGCCAGGTCATCAAGGTGACCGCGGACCCAGGGCAATCCGAGCTTGCCCACGGCGACGATCACCGACCGGGCGTGGAACTCCCCGCCGCTCGGCCCCGCCACCGTCGCCGCGAACCCTCTTCCGGTGCGCCGGATCCCTGACGCGCGGTGGCCGGTCAGGACCAAGCCGCGTTCGGCGCGGATCTCCGCGAGCATCGCCTCGACAACGCCCAGGGCCTCGTCGACCGTGATCGGCTGCGAGGGCGCGGTGTCCGCGAGGGCGAACGCGGCGCCGACGGCATCGACCGCACCGGTATCGGCCTGATGGTCCCCGATCGTCTCGGTGTCAGCGGGCTGATCCCCCCCGGCCCTCGGCAGACCCAGCCGATAGAAGGTCTCATAGACTTCCTCGATGCCGCTTTGCGCCGCCGCGAAGCTGCCGAGCGCCCGTTCCAGGCCGCTGTATGTGCGCGTCCCGCCGCCGCCGTCACTCTCGACTTTCGATCTAGTCAGACCCCTGATATAGCCGAGGTTGGTGTCGAAATGGAAGGCCGCGCCGCCGATGCCGACCAGACAGGTGCAGTGCGTGCACTGTAGGCGGAACTTCTCCACGTCGCGCACGCGCTGCCCGCGCAGCACCGCCCGCACTCGTGGACACAGACTGCCGCGCATATCGTCGCCGGCTTCGACCAACAACACCCGCTGCCCGGCCCGGGCCGACTCGTGGGCGGCGAACAGACCGGCCGGACCGCCGCCGATCACCAGGACGTCCCAAGCACTCTCCGCCAACGGCTCAGTCATCGAGCTCTCCGATCCATCGGGGTTCCGCGCGTTGGAAGGCGCGCATGAGCGGCAGGTAGAACAGGTGGCCGGTGAGCCTGCCCTGCTTCTCCACCCGGCGGTGCAGCCACAGACAGGCGATCGGTAACAGCCGGGCCGCGCTGACCGCGGACTGACCCGTGGCATGCGCATAGCGGCGCAGCGCCGACCGTGCGGCGGACCGGAACGGACCGTCGCTGTGCAGTATCTGCTCGCCGAGCCAGTCGTGGCCGCGGGTGCGGTAGTCCGGGTAGATGAGCAGGGCGCTGGTCAGCACGGTGTTGAGCAAGTCCACGACCGGCAGTCCGGTCTGCTGGTAGTCCTCCCAGTCGATCAGTGAAAGCCGGCCGTCGGCGGAGTTCCAGCGGATGTTCCATGGTCCGAGGTCGCCGTGCATCGGGCCGATCCAGGTTGGGGTCAATGCTTCGAGCGCCGCGTCACCGGCGGTTTCGATGAGGTCACCGAGATATCCGTGGGCCACCGCCCTGCCGTCGCCCAGTCCTGCCGCGCCGCCGGTGTGCAGCGGCAGCATCGCGTCCACAGCCTGTTCCAGCAGCTTGCGAAGATCGTCCGCGCTTTCCACGGCCGTCAGCGCCTCGGGGAAGTCGCGGTCCGGCACCCAGGTCATGACGAACCCGCGCTCCAGGTCGTGCACCAAGGTCGGGCGCCGCACGCCTGCCGGAGCCGGACCGCGCAGGATCTCCCGTTCCCGGTCCACCATGGTGTCGGCGGCGTCCAGGGGAACCTTGGCCACCAGGGCGGCGCCGTCCGATGCCAGGCAGGAGACGAACAACCGCTGCCGTTGCCTGCGGGCGCTGTCGGGGATCCACCAGGCCAGGTCTCGGGCGTTCGGCGGCCAGCCGGAGTCGGCCCGCAGTCGCACCAAGGCCTGTTCGACCGTCGGGATCATGTTCCGGTCCGTGCCCGGGGCGGTGGCCGGCATGCTCATCGAGCCGCCGTCTGGAACAGCTCGTCCACCACATCGGGCAGCGGTCGGCCACCGAGCCGCGCGCCCAGCTCGTCGATCCCGGCCGCGCGCTGCCGGGAGTCAAGGGCGACGAAGGTCTCGATCCATTCGTTCATCATGTTCCGGAACCGCTTGTACAGCCACGGATCCGCACTGATCCGCTCGGCTATCTCGTTGATCGCCGCGGTGCCCTCGAAGTCGTCCGGCGGCACCGGGTGTTCCGGCATGACCGCGGACAGCCGGGCGCCGATCCGGTGGAACAGCGTGCCTCCTAGGCTGTCGAGATTGAAGACGTGCCCGAAATGTTGCTCCGGCAGCGCCATCGGGAACTGGCGCAGCGCCACCGACTCGTGGATCGCTGTCAGGCCTGGCGTGATCATGTAGTGCGAGGCCGTCGCGACGGTCCGCAGGAACTCGCGGTGCGAGAGCATTCGCAGCCGGGCGCGGCTCGAACCGACGCTCACCTGCCGCTCGCGTCCGTCGCCGAACGCGCCGCAGCACACCGTCACCTCGGCGAAGCGCTTGCAGTCGGACAGCAGATCCGGGATCCAGCGGTCGAAGAGTTTCAGGTACGCGTTGTTGACGTCGAAGTCGAGCAGGAAGTTTTTGAACCCGCCGATGTTGATCAGCAGGTCGCAGTCCGGTCCGGTGCCCTTGGCGGCCTGGGCCAGGGCGTCGGCGTCGACGATCGACCCGGTCAGGTGCAGGCGCCCGACACCGAGGTCGGCGAACTGCCCGATCCGCTCGCGCACGCCCTGGAAGTTCTGGACGACGCTGTGGGTGGCGAGCATGTGCGCGGCGAGGATCTGCTCGTGCGGCCGCAGCGACTGGAAGTGGGACAGCACCCGGTCCACCGGGCCACGTGGCGCCCGCCGGCACAGCTCGGCCAGGTCTGCCAGCGGGCGATCGTGCTGCCAGAAGCTGAACAGGCTGTCGACCATGACTACCGGGCGGTTGGCGGCGAAGGCCCGCATCACCAGGTCGGCGTCCATCACCGACACCACCCAGTCGCTGGCCTCCAGCAGGTCCGAACGTGGTCCGCCGCCGGGCTCGCCGGTGTCGTAGAGCTCGTCGAAGGCCTCAGCGTTGCGCCTGGCGTACAGCGAGGCGACGGTGTCGCCGCAGAACACCCGGTGGTGCTGCGGGATCAGCAGGGAGAGCGCGGTGAGCTTGGAGATCGGGCCGAAGCCGCAGCTCTGGGCGCCCATCAGGATCTTCATGGTCATCCCCGCGTGCGATCGGTGTCGGACAAGGACGAGATCACGTGGTCCGCCGTGATCCGGTAATGCGCGAGCAGTTCGCCGCGATCGCCGAGCGGCGGGTAGTCGTCGCCGACCGCGTGCGTGGCGAACCGTCCGGTCCAGCCGCCGGCCAGGGCGCGGGCGGCGCTGGCGCCGATCCCGCCGGTCTCGAGGTGTTCCTCGACGGTCAGCACGGTGCCGACACCGGCGGCCAGGGCCACCAGCCGCTCCCGTGGGAAGGGCTTGACGGCGGTCAGGGCCAGCACGCCCAGCTGGCGACCGGTGTCCGCGAGCCGGTCGGCGGCGTCCAGCGCGATGCCCACACCGATCCCGGTGGCCACGGCCAGCGCGTCGCCAGGCGGGCGCAGCAGCAGGCCGCCGGCAGCGTCGAACGGCTTGTCCGGGTCGTGCACGATCCGGTCCTCGCGGGCGCCGAGACGCACGTAGGCCGGCCCCGGCCCGGCCAGGGCGGAACGCACCGCCCAACAGGCGTCGATCGCGTCGGCCGGGCAGTACACGCGGGTGTACGGCAGGGCGGCGAAGAAGCCGAGGTCCTCCGGACAGTGGTGGGTCGGGCCCAGAGTGCCGTAGCCCAGGCCGCCGCCGACGCCCACGAACGTGACATTGAGCCCCGCGTTGCACACGTCGTTGCGGATCTGTTCGGCGGCCCGGCGCACCAGGAACGGCGCCATGGCGCAGACCACCACCCGACGCCCGGCGCGGGCCAGACCGGAGGCGACGCCGACCAGGTTGGCCTCGGCGATGCCCACATCCACATACCGCTCCGGGTGGTGTTCGCGCACTCCGGCGGCCAGGGCGTGGCCGTCCGCGCCGAGGACCACCAGCCGCGGGTCGGTGTCGGCGGCCTCGAGCAGAACGTTCGCCACGGCCGGGCGCATCGGCGCGTAGCTTGGCTGTCCGGCCGCGATGACAGTGTTCATGCCGGTTCCTGTTCCGGTCCGGCGGCCAGCGCCGTGAGTGCGGCCGCGTGCTGGTGCGAGGTCAGGTGGGCGTGGTGGAAGGCCGGATCGTGTTCCATGAACGGCACGCCGCGTCCCTTGACCGTGTGCGCGATGACCACGGTCGGCAGGTCTTCGCTGGCGAACGCCTCTTCCAGCGTGCGGCGTAAGGCGGCACCGTCATGGCCGTCGGCCTCGATCACCTGCCAGCCGAAGGCCCGCCATTTCGCAGCCAGCGGTTCCAGAGCGAGCACTGATTCGGTGGGCCCCTCCTGCTGCAGACCGTTGCGGTCGACGACGGCCACCAGGTTCGCCAGCGCGTGGTGTGCGGCGAACATCGCCGCCTCCCAGACCGAGCCCTCGTCCAGTTCCCCGTCGCCGAGCACGACCACGGCCTTGCGGTCGCCGCCGTCCAGGCGCGCGGCCAGGGCTAGGCCGGCGCCGATGGACAGGCCGTGGCCGAGGGCGCCGGTACCGGCCGCGACACCCGGGGTGGTGTCGAGCGGGTGCCCGGCGCGCGGATCATCGAGCCCCTCGACGCCGAATCCGGCCAGCACGGAGTACAGACCCCAGACCGCGTGCCCCTTGCTCAGGATCACGTCACCGCGCTCCGGCCGCCGCGGCCGGGCCGGGTCCAGGCCGAGCGCGTCGTACACGGCGACCAGGATGTCGATCACCGACAGCGACGCGCCGAGGTGCACGGGCCGAGTGGCGGACAGGTCCACCAGGCGCCTGCGAGCCCCGGCGGCGATGTCCGCCAGGCTCTGTTCGGACCGGGTGCCGGGCGGTGACGTCAGGCTCTCGACCATGACTGATCATCCTTACGATCGCGGGCGGCCTGGACCGCCCGGCTGCGGAGGGGAAACGCCACGATCGCGCCTCCAGAGCACGGCGATCGTCCGGATGCCGCCATCGGCGGCGGCAACGCCAAACGTGGATCCCGGCCGACGACCGGGGCCGGCCCGGGGTGAAGAAGGTCGGTGCCGTAGGTCCTGAGATCCGCTGCCCTCGCCGGTTGAGCCGGCGGTCAGTGACAGTGCTTTGTGCTACTCATGACAAATGTCTCGTCTGTCGGTGACTACAGTGTCTCAGAACACTGAGATAGTCGCAACACCTCCTGAGCAGGGAGTTAGCCGCGATACTGGGTTCTCAGTCGCGCTTCGTCAGTGGCTGCGGGCCCAGCAGGTCGGCAGCGAATCCGGCGATGACGCCGGGCGGGATGTCGGACACGGCGCTGACCCCCCAGACCTCGTCGTCGATTGCGCGGCCGTAGGCGTTGATGTAAAGGCCCACGTCGGTCAGCGCCATCATCTGCGCCGCGGGAGTCGCCACGCTGTGGTGCCGGGCCGAGCCGGTCAGCCACTTCAGATGGCTGAATCGTCCGTGCAAGGCGATCACCTGCGGGCCGGTGCCGTCCGGGCGAACCGCGAGCGCCGCGAGATGGGTCAGCCCGGTGTCATGGCCGATGACCAGTTCGCCGGCGGCGAAGATGTCGACGCAGTCCGCGGCTTCCGCGTCCAGCACGAGATCCACGGGAAACGGCGCGGATCTCGCCGCCGCTTCGTGCTCCTTCTTGTTCGTCACGAGCGTGAAACGCCAGTCAGACCGGTGATCGAGGTCCGCGAGCGCCTGCGCCACCCTGATCAGACCCTGGGCGCCGTAGTCCTGCCTGCTGCCGTAGGCACTCGTCGTCGCCACGAGAACGGCCCGTCGGGGCTCCGCCTCAGTGACGCTCGAGTGATAGCGCGGCGCCGGGGCGGTGCCCTCGGTGAGACGCACCCCCAGCCGCTGCTCGATGTCCAGGTAGTACCTCATCGGCAGTGTCGAATGCACCTCGACGTCGTCGCCGAGCAGGTCGAGCCACGGCGGGACCAGGCTTGCGGACCCGGGTCCCCCTTCGTCGCGGTCGTCATCCCAGACCGGTGTCCTGGTGGGACCGACCTTGATGCGCACCGGGGACGGGCCCGGGCTGACCACGCGGCTCACGGCGGCCGGCTCGCACTCGGCGAATGACAGTTCACTGCGTTCCATGAGCTTGTGGCGTGGGCCGGAATACAGAAGGGGCGACACGTTCCGGCCGATCGCCGTCACCGCGTCTGAGACCGCGCGGGCAGCCGCCATCTGCAGCAACAGATCGCCCAGCTTGAACGAGGTGGCGTCGCTGTGCGGATCGTTGACGAACTCCATCGACCAGCCGCTGTCCGCGATGCGCTCGAGCAGACGTGAGGGGCTGGCCGGCCCTTCACCGGCGGCCCGCCGATAGGGGAGGCGGACGCCAAGCGGAGCGGTTTGCCTGGGAACGATGAGTCTGCCTCCCCGATGGCATTTCACTCCGTCGATTCTCCACATTCTGATGCCCTTCCGACGGTCCGGCGAAGGTCTTCCCGCCGCCACGTGTCATCCGTACGATTTGAGGATCCGCCAGTCGGGAATCCGGCGCCGGCGTGAGCCGACGTCGCCGAGGAGCACGTCGTATGCCTCTCCCAGCTCGGCGAGCTGCCGTGTGGCCAGCCGGCTTCGGCGGGTCTGGACGGAGTCTTCGAAAGCTGATTCCTTGGCGCCCAGCTTCTGGCACCGGACCCAGGCGATGGCCAGCCGGTCGACGATGCTTCCGAGGGTTTCGGTGTGCAAGGGGGCGTCATCGGCTTGGCGGACATGCTCGGCCACCCAGTCGTCGACCTCGTCGATGAAGCCGCTGCGCCGCATGTTCATGTCGTCGATGACGCGCTTGAGGCCGGCCAGTGCCGCCGCGTCGTTCCTGGATATCCGGGACAGGTCCTCGGCCTCCCACTGCCGCAGGTGATGGCCGCCGAGCTCCCGGGCCACCTTCAGCAGGGGGCAGCCGTCCGCGGTCTGCGCCGAGTCCCACGGCGCGCCGAAGCCTTCGATGATCGCCTTGCCGCCGGGAAGCACATCGACGCCCGACTCCGAAACGGGCCAGCCGCGTTCACCCATCATCGCCTCCATCCATCAGCATGTTGGTACCGGTGCGAGCGCCGGCCACGACCGCCGTCGGGCTGTCGCGCCCGGCCGGGCCGGCCCGCCGGGCGTGCCGACGGGTGAGCAGCAGGGTCAGGACCGTGGCGCAGCCGCTGAAGCCGGCCAGCAGAAACAGGACCTCGGAGATCGGGAAGTAATGGGCCAGTGGGATCATCGCGGCGCCGGACAGCGGGATGCCGCCGTAGTCGACCAGCGTCGTGTAGGAGGTGATCCGTGACAGAACACTCATATCGATGCGCAGCTGGACCGCGGTCAGCATGATCACTTGGAAGTACTCGGCCGCCGCGCCGTCCAGCGCGATCACCGCGAACAGCAGCGGATAGGGGGCGGACATCCCGAGTGTCGTGAGCACGGCGATCTGCATCAGCAGGCTGATCTGGCCGACCCGCAGCGGGCTGCGCGGTCCGGCCCGCGCCGCGAGCAGCGCCCCGCCGAGCCCGCCCAGCGCCCGTGCCGCCAGGAGCAGTCCCAGACCGGCCGGCCCGCCGAGCTGTTTTGGGGCGATGACCGGCGCGATGATCTGGTAGGCCGCGACCATGCAGACGACATAGACCAGGTTCTGGGCCAAGGTGCCGACCAGCCACCCCCGGCTCCGGAACTCGGTCCAGCCTTCGCGCAGCGCCTTGGCCAGCGAGGTGTACACCACACGGCGGGATCGCGCGACGGTGATCCGCAGTAGCGGAACGATGCTGACCAGATACAGCACCCCGTTCACCGCGATCGTCACCGCCGGGCCGGCCAGGCCGACCAACCCGCCGCCGACCGCCGCCCCGACGACCATCAGGCTGGTCCGGCTGATCGTCAGAAGCGCCTGCGCGCTTGCGACCTGTCCGGTCTCGACGATCTGCACCACGAATCCGCCACCGGCAGGCAGCGCCACCGCGTTGGCGAGTCCGGAGACGACCGCCAGCAGCAGGAAGGATCCAAGGGTCGCCGAATGTGTCACCAGCGTGACGGCCATGGCGATCTGTGCCAGGGCGGATACGACGTTCGCCACGGCCAGCATGAACATCCGTTGGTATCGGTCGCCCAACACCCCGCCGACGAGCACGAAGAGGATCACCGGGATGTTCGTCGCGGTCACCACGCTCGCCACCGCCCCGGCCGACTTGTCCACCCTCAGCACCGCGAAGGGTACGGCGGTCGGACCGATCGCCAGGGTGAGCGCGGTGATGCTGCGGGCGGTGAAGTAGAGCCGGTAGTTCCGGTTCCGCCGCAGGAGCTCGGGCGGCCGGATCAACAAGACCCGGCCGACAGCGTTCGAGGCCGGACGGTGACCGGCGGCCGACGCGGTTCGGGACGATGACGTCGATGCTCCGGGCCCGCTCCGACCACGCGGGCACGACCGGGCCCGAGCGTCAGCCAGTGATCAATGGGCATGCGCTTCCTTACTTGATTTGCTGGATGTGCTCTCACACTTCGAGGCTTTCGACGTCGGTGAGGAGCCGTTCATGAGTTCGCCGGACGCGACACACACCCTTCGACGGGGTTCGCGGTCCTGTTTGAATGGCCAGCCCGGATCTCGCGGCTGTCCGAGAGGCCTGGCGTGTCACGACTTCGGCATGTAAGGGAATTGAGCGATGGTTTCCACCGATATGACAATGTCCAGAGCCTAACACGGTCCTCGCAGCCCGACAAGTGAATCAGATGCCTTATTTACCAGGGAGCGCAGCACCTTGATTCCCTGGTGCTGTCACGCCGCGAAGACGGCCTGGTCAACGCCGAGAACCAGGTCGCCGACTTGCAATCCGGCGTGCTTGCGTCTCCGAAGTGTCCGTGCTGGATCGATGCTGGGCAGGGA
>NZ_JAAFYZ010000510.1 GCF_018274385.1 Catenulispora pinistramenti
CCCCCGGCCACCGGCACTGTAGGCGAAGCCCTGCCGACGCGACCGAGGGGAACGAACCGAAAACCAGCCGGAGAAATACAAAACAGGGGGTGCGGGTACCGGCGGCTCGGCGAGTTCGACCGCCGGTCCCGGTGCTGGCCAGCGCGCCGGTATCCGAGGTGCGCGTTCCGGGTTGGCGGGCGCCGGATCGGCCCGGCAGCAACAACCAATACCACCGGGATAGCAGGTTGCTGAGACAGATCGGCGGAAATCGGGCTGCGGTAGTCGCCGAGCTGGGCCTTGTCCGGGCCTTCGACACTCGTCGCGGGCACTGCTGTCCAGCACCGCACATGGGCCTGTTAACTGCACTACACCCGGGCATGTTGTCGACCACCCAACCAGCTACCCGCCGCCACGGCCTCACCGGCAGCGGCATCAGCCAACCGGTGTCCTCGTTCCCGGCGTTTTGTATTTCTCCGGCTGGTTTTCGGTTCGTTCCCCTCGGTCGCGTCGGCAGGGCTTCGCCTACAGTGCCGGTGGCCGGGGGTCAAGTTCGCGCCGTACGAAACCGCCGCCTACCTGCATGACCGCAAGCGCGCGGACTTTACCCCCGGACACCGGTGCTGTACCCCCCGGGCTGACGACGCGACCGAGGGGAACGGACCGCACCACCTCACAAACCGCCACCGCTGAGACTGACCCGGCCACCCGAGGGACTGGCGCTAGTTTCCCTGAGGTTGCCGAGGCCCGCCGGAGGCCCCTGCCGTTGACTTCAGGCGCCCACCACACGCGACGATTGCCGCCAGCCCAACGCGTGCGCAGTGACTCGGACCCGCGCGAAACCAC
>NZ_JAAFYZ010000511.1 GCF_018274385.1 Catenulispora pinistramenti
GGGGAACTGGCGCGGTTCCATAGGGTGGTCCGGTCAGGGCCCTGCGCTGGCGGTTTGTGAGGTGGTGCGGTCCGTTCCCCTCGGTCGCGTCGTCAGCCCGGGGGGTACAGCACCGGTGTCCGGGGGTAAAGTCCGCGCACCTGCGGTCGGGCGGGCAGGCGGCGGCCGTGTACAGCGCGAACTTGACCCCCGGCCACCGGCACTGTAGGCGAAGCCCTGCCGACGCGACCGAGGGGAACGAACCGAAAACCAGCCGGAGAAATACAAAACAGGGGGTGCGGGTACCGGCGGCCCGGCGAGTTCGGCCGCCGGTTCAGGATGCTGACATCGCGGCAGTCACGGGGTGCGCATTCTGGGCTGGCGGGTGCGGCTGCAGGTGTGGGCTCGCGTGGCCGCCGAGATGGCCGCCGCCGGATGGTAGATAGACCCGGCCGCCACCACCACGATGAAGTCTGCTGGATAGCCGATTGGCCTGGCCTCCATGCTGTTGCTGGCGGATGGCGAGACCTGCCAGAGGATGTCGGTAGTCGGTAGTCGGTAGTCGGCGGGCTGGCTGCTGTGATGAGCGCAGCCGGTCCGTTACCGCAAACCGCACCCGGGCATGTTCTCGACCAACTGACCACCGGCCCGCCGCCACACCCTCACCGGCAGCCGTATCAACCAACCGGTGTCCTCGTTCCCGGCGTTTTGTATTTCTCCGGCTGGTTTTCGGTTCGTTCCCGACCCTGTTGGTTTATTCGTCAGGTGGCAAGGGTGAGGGCGAGTTTGCCGAGGTGGCTTGTTCTGGTTCGGTCCAGGGGGTGGTGGTTCC
>NZ_JAAFYZ010000512.1 GCF_018274385.1 Catenulispora pinistramenti
GGGTGGTGGGGCTGCCGGCGTTCGGGATCGCGGCGGCTTCGGGGATGGGGGCCGATCTCGGGCGCTTCCTGATGCTGGACGAGCCCGGGGAGCGGTGGGCTGAGGCGGTGACTGTGCTGGCCGGTGCGGTGGACCTGGTGTTGGTGCGGCCGCCGCGTCGGCCGGGGGGTGAGCAGGTGCGGCGTATCGGGGCCCGGATCCGGCGCACGGTTCGGCAGCGCGGTGCGGCATTGGTGGTGGCCGGTGACTGGCCGGGCGCCGATCTGCGGCTGCGGCTGACGGACGCGGCGTGGTCCGGGCTCGGCGAAGGTACCGGGCATCTGACCGGACGGCAGGTCACGGTCGTCGCCGGCGGTCGTGGCGCCGCGGGCCGGGAGCGCACGGCTCGGCTGTGGCTGCCGGCGGCCGACGGAGCGGTACGCGAGTGGAGCGCGGAGATGGATGCGGGCACAGGTGCGGAGATGGACGCGGGCACAGGCGTGGAGATAGACGCGGGCACGGGCATGGGCGCGCCGACGCATTCGGGGGATGCCGAGCGGCGGCCCGGGGTGGCTGCGGAGATCAGGGACGGCGGTGAGGTGGTGCGGCTGTGGAGTGCATAGAGCTGAGTGCGTAGGGCTGAGTGCGTAGGGCTGAGCGCATAGAGCTAAGGCAAAGCCCGAAAGCAAAACCCGAAAGCAAACCCGCCGAAGCACGGCGGCATCGCGCACCGCGGCGGGCGGGCGCGACGCCCCGTAAGGCATCGGCCGCAGCCGTGACGCGCCACGCCGCGCCCCACAAAGAAAGGAGCCACCCCCGTGTCCGCGCCACC
>NZ_JAAFYZ010000513.1 GCF_018274385.1 Catenulispora pinistramenti
CCTCCCCGGCCGAACCCCGCCCCGATCCGTCACCAACCTCTACCGCCACCAACAACGGATCACACCCCACACCAGGAACTATTTTCCCAGCTCAACACCCATGTTCGGTTGAGCAACAGGCACTAAATGCTTTTTACGGCCTTCGGTCATAGTTGTGCCGGTTCGGGGTTCGGGGTGGTGGGTGTGTTTGTCGGCTGCCGGTTTTCGTGTTCACAACCCCGGCGCACCTCAGGCCTCTTCAACTCCAGCAAGTCAGAGCAAGGACACAGGCCAGATCAAGAGCAAGATCAACGGCACAGGCCAGATCAAGAGCAAGATCAAGAGCCGCAAGCAAGGTCAAGGTCAAGGGCTGTGGTGAAGGGCCGGGCCTCCGGCGGGCCTCGGCAACCTCAGGGAAACTAGCGCGGTTCCCTCGGGTGGCTGGGTGAGTCTCAGCGGCTGCGGCCTGTGAGGTGGTGCGGTCCGTTCCCCACGGTCGCGTCGTCAGCCCGGGGGGTACAGCACCGGTGTCCGGGGGTAAAGTCCGCGCGCTGCGGTTGGCCATTTGAGCTGCGGTTTTGGTAGCGCGAACTTGACCCCCGGCCACCGGCACTGTAGGCGAAGCCCTGCCGACGCGACCGAGGGGAACGAACCGAAAACCAGCCGGAAGAATAGCAATCGCAGGGACCGACAACGCGGGTCGGTGATGCGGCTGCCGGTGGGGGTGTGGCGGCGGGCCGGTGGTCGGTTGGTCGGGAACATGCCCGGGTGCGGTAGGTGGCATGCCTTGGCGGCTAGACCAATCTGTCATCC
>NZ_JAAFYZ010000514.1 GCF_018274385.1 Catenulispora pinistramenti
AAGTCCGCGCGCGGCGGACATGCAGGTAGGCGGCGGTTTCGTTCAGCGCGAACTTGACCCCCGGCCACCGGCACTGTAGGCGAAGCCCTGCCGACGCGACCGAGGGGAACGAACCGAAAACCAGCCGAAAGAATGGCAAAGCCCAGTGGTTCGGTACCGGCGGCTCGGCGAATTCGGCCGCCGGCTCAGGGGGCTGACCTCGCGGCGGTCCCGAGGTGCGCATTCTAAGCTGGCGGGTGCGGGCACTGGTGTGAGCGCGGGCGCGGGCGCTGGTGCTGCTGGCACTGGTGTGAGCGCGGGCGCTGGTGCTGGTGCAGGTGTGGGTGCTGGTGTGGGCGCTGGTGCGGGCTGGCTCGCCGGGCTGCCAAGATGGCCACCGCCGGATGGCAGATTGGTCTGGCCACCAAGGCATGCCGCGCCTACCGTGCCCGGGCATGTCCTCGGGTGACCGCCCACCGGCCCGCCGCCACGCCCTCACCGGCAGCGGCATCACCGACCCGCGTTGTCGTTCCCTGTGATTGCTATTCTTCCGGTCGGTTTTCGGTTCGTTCCCCTCGGTCGCGTCGGCAGGGCTTCGCCTACAGTGCCGGTGGCCGGGGGTCAAGTTCGCGCCATACGAAACCGCAGCTCACACACCCAACCGCAGCGCGCGGACTTTAGGGCTCGTCGAAAAACAATGCGTCGGTTCCGGAAACAGGGCACGATGATGTGCTATGGCGATCGGTGAGGGTGTCGAGGTGGCGTTGGCGGCGAAGTTCCAGGCGGTGTTCCCGCATCTGGATGAG
>NZ_JAAFYZ010000515.1 GCF_018274385.1 Catenulispora pinistramenti
CATGTGTAAAATGACACTCGAACCATCGCTCAGTGAAGAGCGCAGGACCGAGGTCGCATGGCATCACAATTCGTCACACACTGTTGAGTTCTCAAGAAACAGACGCCCGAACCACTCGTCCCGGAACTTTCATTCCGATCGGCTGCGACCCGGCGTTGTCAGGTCTTGCTTTGTTTTTCTTTTGTTCTTGCTTCGCTTTAGATCTTAGCAGATCCTCCGCGTTTACCGCAATTTCAGCTTGTCGCTTCTTTGCGATTGCCGGTTCAGAATTCTTTTTCGAATTCTTGCCCCGACGGCTTGGTTACTCTAGCATGGTTTCTTTGGGCTCTCGCCCACCGCCACCTGCTTGACAGCAACCCCTCCAACTTACGCTCCCCGAACTGGCGTGTCAACCCTAAGGTCGGAGCCGGTTCGTTTGGGGGGAACTCCGTAAGTATGGCACACGTCTGAGGCTCCAGACCAATTGCCGGTGTCTACCCATCACTCAGAGGGCTGAAACCATCGGTTCGCTGATCGGATGCGGTGGTCCGACTAAGCCCTCGTGGGTACCGCGTCCGCCCTGTCCGCCCTGCTCACGTCGCCTGTCTCGCCTCGCGACGCGGCCCTGCGGCCGACGTAGAACACGTATACGAGGAACAGCGTCTCCGCCGCGAACCCGATCGTCAGCCGAACCGGGGCGGACGTGTGCCCCGTCACGAACCCCTCGATCGACCCCGACACCAACAGCACGCACGCCAACCCGAGCGCCATCGTCCCCAGCACCCGCCCCTGCCCGTGT
>NZ_JAAFYZ010000516.1 GCF_018274385.1 Catenulispora pinistramenti
CCGCCGAGCACCGGCAGATCCGCGACCACCGTGCACGACCCAGGCGCGATCTCGGTGAACCCGGCGTCGCGCACCAGCGGACGTCCGGAGTCGGCGAGCGCCGGCCACGCGTCCTTGGGCGCGACGCGTACCGCGAGCGGGAAGGCGGCGTCGGCCCAGTCCTTGCGCTGCGCGTCGCTGAGGCGCCACCAGGCGATCTGCGCGGCGTGCCCGACTTGGGCCATCGACTTGCCGGCGGTCATCTCCAGCTCGGGATTCAGCCAGAGCACCGGCAGGGAGCCGGGCTCGACCGGGGCGGGTGGTTCGGTGTCGTCGAGGTCGGTGCCGGAGACTTGGAGGCGTGCGAGGTCTTTGGGCCAGCCGTCCAGAGGGACCGGCGGGTAGACGCGCACTTGTGCGGTGTCGCCGGTGACCGTGATGCCCGGCAGGGCTTCGGCGCGCGTCCACTCCGCGCCGCGCGCTCGGCGCACCACCTTGCGGATCCGGCCGTCGGTCCAGGCGTGCACCAGCGGCGCCCACTCGCCGTCGGTGGCGCGCGGGTCCGACAGGAAGGTGAGCACAGCGCGCGCGGCGGTCTCCAGTGCGTCAGTGCGTTGCGGCGGTGCCGCGCGCTCGATGCGGACCACCAGCGGCAGTACGTATTGCGGGTTCGCGTCGCGCGCCGCCGCCTCGGACTCGGTGGCCGCTGCGACAGCGGGCACGGCGGGGGCCGCGGTAGGCGGGGCGAAGGGGTCGCCGGGGTCGGGGTCCGTGA
>NZ_JAAFYZ010000517.1 GCF_018274385.1 Catenulispora pinistramenti
CCTGCGCCCTCAACCTGATCCGGCTCAACGCCTACTGGAACCACCACCCCCTGGACCGAACCAGAACAAGCCACCTCGGCAAACTCGCCCTCACCCTTGCCACCTGACGAATAAACCAACAGGGTCGGGAACGAACCGAAAACCAGCCGGAAGAATAACAATCGCAAGGAACGAGGACACGGCTTGGTGACGCAGCTGCCGGTGAGGCTATGGCGGCAGGTCGCTGGGCAGTTGGTCGAGAACATGCCCGAGTGCGGTGCAGCTGTGCCACAGCAACCAACCGCGACTGATATCCCCGGCAGGCCTTGCTGTCCGCAGCATCGGCTTTGGTGGCGAGGTCAATCCGCAATCCGCCGGTGTCTGTCTTGGTAGTCGGGGCGGTCCGTACCCGCTAGCCGGGAATGTGCACCTCGGGGCTGGTGCGCTGCCAGGCGCTGAACCGGCGGCCGAATCCGCCGAGCCGCCGGTACCGAACCACTGGGCTTTGTATTTCTCCGGCTGGTTTTCGGTTCGTTCCCCTCGGTCGCGTCGGCAGGGCTTCGCCTACAGTGCCGGTGGCCGGGGGTCAAGTTCGCGCTGTACGAAACCGCCGCCTACCTGCATGTCCGCAGCGCGCGGACTTGACCCCCGGACACCGGTGCTGTACCCGTTACCTTTTTCGTGGTCCCGCAATGGGGCCGCCTGGCCTCTGGGCCCGGTATGGCTTTCGTACCCATGCTGTGTGTATGGCCTCCGATGTGTTGCCGCCGG
>NZ_JAAFYZ010000518.1 GCF_018274385.1 Catenulispora pinistramenti
CCGACAGGTCTCCCACACATCCGCCCCGACCAGCTCACCAGTCCACTCACCCTGCATAACAGCAGTCTGACCCCACCGGAGAACCGACGAGGTCAGAACGCATGATTTTCATGAGTCTTCTAGGCGGAGGTTGTCGGCGTGGCGGTTTCGCTGGATTGCTGGCGGGATGAGGTAGAGGGTCGGTTTGGGTGTTCGGGTTCGGGTCTTTTCTTGGGGTTTGCAGTTTGCTGGCTGGGTTGCGGTTGGGGTGTGGGTTGAAAGGCTATTTTTACGGCCTTCGGTCATGGTTGTGCCGGTTCGGGGTTCGGGGTGGTGGGTGTGTTTGTCGGCTGCCGGTTTCCGCGTTCACAATCCCGCCGCACCTCAGGCCTCTTCAACTCCAGCAAGTCAGGGCAAGGGGCACAGGCCAGATCAAGAGCAAGATCAACAGCACAGACAAGATCAAGAGCTAAAGATCAAGGTCAAGGTCAAGGGCTGTGATGAAGGGCCGGGCCTCCGGCGGGCCTCGGCAACCTCAGGGAAACTAGCGCGGTTCCCTCGGGTGGCTGGGTGAGTCTCAGCGGCGGCGGCCGGTGAGGTGGTGCGGTCCGTTCCCCTCGGTCGCGTCGTCAGCCCGGGGGGTACAGCACCGGTGTCCGGGGGTAAAGTCCGCGCGCGGCGGTTGGGTGCTCAAGCTGCGGTTTTGTTCAGCGCGAACTTGACCCCCGGCCACCGGCACTGTAGGCGAAGCCCTGCCGACGCGACC
>NZ_JAAFYZ010000519.1 GCF_018274385.1 Catenulispora pinistramenti
CCCCACCGCCCAGCCCGACAGCGGCTCCGATCCAGACCCCGGCCCCAGCCCCAACTCCGCTCCCGGGTCCGGCCCGAGCTCACGGTTCTTCTCCCGTGCCCAGTCCTCGCTGGCCCGAGCCACCCTCGGCGCGTACATGAACCCACCTCGCGGCCAGTCAGGCACGGCCCCCGGCGCAACCTGACACTGCCACTAGCAGTGCCATCGCGACACCCCGGGTCACCTTCGCCGCCTAACCCGCTGTCGGCTTCACCACCACGCCCACCATCGCTCTCACCACCACCACCTCGCGGTCTCCCTCACGCTCACCATCACCACCCTCACCGCCACCCCGACCCGCCGACCATCCGGAACCGGATACCCGTCCCCGGCCGCGCCTGCCCCACGGCGTCCAAATCCGCCGGATGCGCACACGCGATCACCGGATACCCCCCGGTCACCGGATGGTCGGCCAAGAACAGCACCGGCCGCCCATCCCGCGGCACCTGCAACGCCCCCACCACCAAGGGCTCACTCGCCGGCTCCACGTCCCGGGCCCACCGCAAAGCGGGCCCCTCCAACCGCACCGCAGTCCGATTCGACTCCGTCCCCACCTCCCACCGAGCCCTGACTAAGTCCCGCACCGCATCGTCCCCGAACCACTCACTCCGCGGCCCCAAAATCAACCGCACCACCACCGGATCCCCCGCGTCCCGCAACGGCACCAACCCCAACCCCGGAATATCCGGCGGCAACCCCCGAGGC
>NZ_JAAFYZ010000052.1 GCF_018274385.1 Catenulispora pinistramenti
TCCCTGCGATTGCTATTCTTCCGGCTGGTTTTCGGTTCGTTCCCCTCGGTCGCGTCGGCAGGGCTTCGCCTACAGTGCCGGTGGCCGGGGGTCAAGTTCGCGCCGTACGAAACCGCAGCTCAGGCACCCAACCGCAGCGCGCGGACTTTACCCCCGGACACCGGTGCTGTACCCATCGGGCTGACGACGCGACCGTGGGGAACGGACCGCACCACCTCACCGGCCGCAGCCGCTGAGACTCACCCAGCCACCCCAGGGAACCGCGCTAGTTTCCCTGAGGTTGCCGAGGCCCGCCGGAGGCCCGGCCCTTCATCACAGCCCTTGACCTTGACCTTGACCTTGCTTGTGGCTCTGGCTCTTGATCTGGCCTGTGCCCTTGCCCTGACTTGCTGGAGTTGAAGAGGCCTGAGTTGCGGCGGGGTTGTGAACGCGCGAACTGGCAGCCAACAAACATGACTCGCCGCCCCGAACCCCGAACCGGCACAACTATGACCGAAGGCCGTAAAAAGCTTTGAAATCCACAGACTAGCCGCAACCCGGCCCGCAAACTCCAGCCCCACAAGAAGATCCGAACCCCGAACCGCCCTCAGGCGCATGCCCACACACCCCCACACCCACACACCCACACACCCACACACCCACACACCCACATCAGACCCGATCAGCACCCGACCCCTCGCGCATGTTGTGCAGCGCAGCATGGCGGACGGGGTCAGTCAGTTCAGGCGGTGCGGCGGCCAAGAGGCCGTCGATCGCCTGCTTCGAGCGCTCCAGACGCGCGATGGACGCTGTCTGCCGATCCTGTTCCCCGGCCAGGTGGGTGAGCATCTCCGTGCAGGTCGGCACCAGGTGGCCGGCGCGGTAGTCGGTGCAGGGCAGCACGATGCGGATGGTCTCGGTGTTCAGGCCTGCCGCGAGCAGCGCGCGGATGGTTTCGACGCGGGGCACGTCGGAGTCCTGAAAGGTGCGGTGGCCGGCGTCGGTGCGACCGGGGGTGAGTAGTCCGCGTTCCTCGTAGTAGCGCAGGAGGCGCTGCGGGACCCCGGTGCGGTCCGCGAATTCCCCGATCTGCATATGCCTGTGCCCTCCGTCACATCGGCTTGCCCTTCACATGGATGTCAGGCCCTACCGTCGTGCCACTCAACACGAGGTGAGATGAGGAGATTCCCATGGCAGGAGCAGTCGTTGTCGGTGCCGGGCCAGGTCTCGGGATCGCGGTGGCGCGCCGGTTCGCGCGTGCGGAGGTGCCGGTCGCGCTGATCGCGCGCAGTGCCCGGGTCGTGGAGCTGGCCGGCTCGCTGGAGCGCGAGGGTCTCAAGGCCCTGCCGTTGCGGGCCGACAGCACCGACGTGTCGTCCTTGCGGGCGGCCCTTGACGCCGCGGTGGCCGCGCACGGCGTGCCCGAAGTGCTCGTCTACAACGCGGCGATCATCCAACAGGACCGGCCCGGCGAACTGGACGCGGAACGGCATCAGCAGGCCTGGTCGGTGAATGTGCTCGGCGCTCTGCAGAGCGCGGCTCACATCGCGCCGGCGATGGCACGGCGGGGCCACGGCACGATTCTGCTGACCGGCGGCATGCCACGGCCCGACGCCCGGTACGCCAGCCTGTCGCTGGGCAAGGCGGGGATACGCGCCCTGACTCACCTGCTCGACGAGGAATACGGCCCGGCGGGCGTCCATGTCGCGACCGTCACCGTCGACTGCCACATGGTCGCCGGCACGGATTCCGATCCCGATCTGGTCGCCGAGCACTACTGGACCCTGCATCGCCAGGCACGCGGGGCGTGGCAACGTGAGATCGTGCACGTCGGCTCGACGCCAGTGTGACGTCAGCGAGGCCGGATGAGACAGTGGGCCCGAAATGCGCATTGGGCAGCGAAGGGTTAGGTTCGGCGAGCAGGAGCGCCAACCCGCCAATCCTGGAGAGCGGTCGATGAGCACCTTTACCCTCACCGCCAAGGGCCCCTTCTCACTGGCCCCGAGCCTTGCCTTCCTCGAAGGCTTCACCCCGGCTTCCTACCAGCCCGGGTCCGACCCGGCGCTCAAGTTGGCGTTCCCGATCGAAGGGAGTTGGCAGACCGTCGGAGTCCGAGTGCGGGAACACGCCGGCGGAGTTCGGGGCGAGGTTCTCAGCCCACAGCCATCAGAGAAGAAGCTGACCGAAGCGGTCCGCGCGCAAGTGGCCCGAATTCTGTCGCTGGACGTCGACGGCTCCGGGTTCCCCGACGTGGGCCGGCGCGACAAGGTCGTCGCGGGACTTCAGCAGCGTTATCCCGGTCTGCGCCCGGTCTGCTTCTACTCGCCGTACGAGGCCGCGGCGTGGGCGATCATCGGGCACCGCATCCGGATCCGGCAGGCCGCTGCGATCAAGACACGCATGGCAGAGCAACTCGGCGAACCAGTCTCCTTCGGCGACGACACCGTGCACGCCTTCCCGGCCCCACAGCGCCTGGCCGAGCTCCAAGCGTTCCCCGGCCTGTCCGGCCGCAAGCCCGAATGGCTGCGCGCTCTTGCTCACGGTGCGCTCGAAGGTCGGCTCGACGCCGCCAGACTGCGCGCGCTCCCGGCCGAGCAGGCCCTGGCCACGCTGAAGGAACTGCCGGGGATCGGGGACTTCTCCGCCGAACTGGTCTTGCTGCGGGGCGCGGGCGACCCGGACCGCGTCCCGCACCACGAGCCCAGACTCGCCCGCGCCGTGGCCGTCGCCTACGGCCTGCCCGCTACGCCTTCAGACGACGAACTGGAGCAGCTCAGTGAGAACTGGCGGCCGTATCGCACCTGGGTCTGCCTGCTCCTGCGCGCGCATCTTGAGGACGTGACCGGCGAGATCAGCGGTACCGGGCCCCACGCCGGCCGATAGCCGAGCGACTGGCGCGCCCCAGCCTGGCCGGCAAGTGAGGGACCTGATGTCCTCGGATGTATTGACGGAGCTCGGACCACCTCCTACGCTCCCACCACGCGAGGCTGCATGGTGAAAGTTCGAGATCTCGTCGAAACATTCGATGTATCGCTGACGCGTCTGGAGACGGCGGATGCCCGAGTTCCACAACCCCTCACGTCGATCGCTTCTCCGCGGCGCCGCGGCCGTGGGGACCGTGCTGGCAGCGCCGGGGCTGTCCACGGGTGCGGCACGCGCGAGCGCGCGCGGCGCGTCGGCCGCGACCAGGCCGATACCTACCGGTCAGGCCACGACGATCTGGTACACGGCACCCGGCAGCGCCTCCTCGATGATGGCCACGGCCCTGCCGGTGGGCAACGGCCGTCTCGGTGCGCTGTTCACCGGCGATCCGGGCAGCGAGTTGTACAACGTCACCGACGCGACGTGCTGGGCCGGCGGGCCGAACGCCGATCCGGGGTCGAACGGATTCCCCTACGACACCTCGGGCTTCGGCACGCAGCAGATGCTGGCCCAGGCCACCTTGAACATCCCGGCCCACAGTATGTCGGCGGTCGGCGGCTACGTGCGGCAGCTGGACCTGAGCAACGGCTACGCCTCGACGACCTACACCTTCGACGGCGTGACCTACCGCCGCGACGTGTGGGCCAGCCACCCCGACGACGTCGTCGTCATCCACCTCAGCCAGTCCGGCGGCGGCTCCTACACCGGCAGCCTGACGCTGACCGGTACCCGCTCGGAATCGACGTCCTCGAACTCCTCGGCAGGCACGGTTTCCTTCACCGGGGCGCTGGCCAACGGGCTGCTGTACGCCGCGCAAGTCCAGGCATCCGCGTCCAGCGGCTCGGTCGGCGCCTCGGGCTCGGGCTCGGCGGTGACGTTCACCGGCTGCTCGGACGTGCTGCTGGTGATCAGCGGCGGAACGAACTACTCGCCGACCACCTCAGGGTTCATGGACCCCGGCATCGTCCCGGCGACCGTGGCAGCCGACCAGGCATCGCGCGCCACCGGACTCGGCACGGCCGCGCTGTTCTCCCACCACCTGGCCGACTACCAGGCGCTGTCGCAGGCGATGACGATCAACCTGGGCACCTCGACCGCCGCCCAGCGCGCGCTGCCCACCGACCAGCGCCTGGCCGCGGCCCACAGTTCCGGGGCCGACCCGGAGCTGCACGCGGCGTTCGTCCAGTTCGGCCGCTACCTGATGATCAGCGGCTCCCGGACCGGGCTGCCGATCAACCTGCAGGGGCCGTGGCAGGATACGAACTCCCCGGCCTGGATGAGCGACTACCACACCGATATCAATATCCAGATGAACTACTGGCTGCCCGACCGCACCGGACTGCCGTCCTGCTTCGCGCCGTTCGCGGACTACTGCATCAGCCAGCAGCCGTCCTGGGCCCAGCACACCCAGGCACACTTCAACGACGCCAGCAACGGGGCGTATCGCAACTCCTCCGGCCAGATCGCCGGCTGGACGGTGGCCATCTCCACGAATCCGTTCGGCGGTCTGGGCTGGGACTGGAGCCCACCAGGCGGTGCCTGGCTGTGCAACGAGCTGTTCGACCACTACCTGTACACCCAGGACACGAGCTACCTCGCCTCGATCTACCCGCTGCTGATGAGTGCCTGTCAGTTCTGGCAGGCCCGGCTGATCACCACCACCGACGCGGACGGCAACACGGTCCTGGTCGACGACAACGACTGGTCGCCCGAACACGGCCCTTCCAACCAGATCGGCATCACCTTCGCCCAGGAACTCATCTGGCAGCTGTTCGCCAACTACCGGCAGGCCGCATCCGTCCTGGGCCGGGACTCCGGCTTCGCCGCGACCGTCGCCGGGCTCCAGAGCAAGCTCTACCTCCCGCAGGTCAGCACCGTCACCGGCTGGCTGGAGGAGTGGATGACACCCGACAACCTCGACACCGGTGACATCCAGCACCGGCACCTGTCACCGCTGATCGGACTGTTCCCGGGCGATCGCATCACCGCCGACCAGTCCCCGGCCGCGCTGCTGACCGGCGTCACCAACCTGCTGACCGCCCGCGGCATGACCAGCTTCGGCTGGGGCGTCGCCTGGCGCGCGGCGTGCTGGGCCCGGCTGCGGAACGCCGCCAACGCCTACCAGTGCTTCGTCAACGGGCTGACGCCATCGACCAGCGGCTCCACCGGCACGGCCGGGAACCTCCTGGACATCTACAGCGGCGACACCTTCCAGATCGACGCCAACCTGGGCCTGCCCTCAGCGGCGATCGAAATGCTCGTCTACTCCCGACCCGGCCTGCTGCAACTGCTCCCGGCGCTACCGTCGGCCTGGTCGGCGTCCGGCGCCGTCACCGGCATCGGGGTGCGCGGCGGGTTCACCGTCGACTTCGTCTGGAGCGGCGGACAAGTCACCTCCGGCACACTGCACAACATCGGCCCGGCCCCGGCGACGATCACCGTCGCCTACGGCGCCTCCAGCCAACAGATCACCTTGGCCGCCGGCGCATCCGCCGCCCTCGCCCCCTCCTCCGGCCCATCCGGCACCTACGTGCTGGTCAACCGCAACAGCGGCAAGGCGATCGACGATCCCGGAGCCTCGGGCACCGCGGGCACGAAGCTGATCCAGTACGCACGCGACGGCGGATCCAACCAGTCCTGGCGGCTCCAGCCGGTCGGCGCGGGGATCTACAACCTGGTCAACGTCTCCTCGGGCCTGCTGATGGACGTCTACGGAGGCGGCACCGCGGACGGCGCACCGATCTGCCAGTACACCTCGACCGGAGCGACCAATCAGCAGTGGCGGATCACCGACGCCGGCGGCGGCTACGTCACGCTGGTCAGCGTCCGCAGCGGCAAAGCCGTCGGCGTCGCCGGATCCTCCACCGCCGACCTGGCGGGCCTGGAGCAGGAGACCATCAGCAGCGGCGCTGCCAACCAGCAGTGGGAGCTGATCAGTATCTGACCACGACTGACCACGACCTCCGTCTGACCACCCGCTCCGCGACGGCGCCGAGAGGCGCGGCCTTGGTGTCGGCCCGGCGGCGGGCTGCTGACCGCCCGGCGCGGGTCCCAGGACCGCGACCGGGTCGGCCCTCACGCCAGGGGCACCACCGCGACCGGGCAGTCGGAGTGCTGCAGCAGCGTCTGGGTCACCGGTCCGATCTGCATTCCGTGCTGCCCCTCACCGTGTCGGCGAGCGCCGGTGACCAGCAGGTCGGCGCGGTATGAGGCCTCGACCAGCAGGCGGCCGGCCGAGCCGGTGGCGACCTGGTGGGAGGACTGGACCTCGGGGTGGCGGCGCCGGAGGGAGTGGATGATCGCGGACAGATGGTCTTCGCGTTCGCTCTGGATGAGCGTGATCTCGTCGGCCAGGCCCGGGTCGTCCTGGCTGTAGGCCAGGATCCAGGGCTCGTCCCAGATGTGGATCACGGTGAGGCGGGCGCCGCGGCGGGAGGCCTCGGTGAAGGCGAAGTCGAGGACTTGTTCGCAGGGTTCGTCGATGTCGACCGCCGCCGTGACGCGGTCGTGGTCGGCGTCGGTCTCGCCGCGGACCACCAGGACCGGGCAGCAGGCGTCGGCCAGGGCGCGCATCGAGGTGGAGCCCACTTGCAGGCCGGTGAATCCGCCCTTGCCACGGCTGCCCATCACCAGCAGATCGGCGCTGTGGGCGGCCTGCGCCACCGTCTTGCCGGCCGAGCCCACGAGGGCGCACGGCCGCACCTGAAGTCCCGGGTAACGCTCGTGGACTCGGTCGACGCCGTGTTGGGCGACGGCCTCGGCGGCCTTGCGCGCGGCGTCCTGCGGGTCGGGCTCCGCCGGCGACGGGACGGTCGGTCCGGAGGGCGCGGGGCGGCCGAAGGCGGTGACGACGTTCAGGTCCGCGCCGCGTATCGCCGCCTCGCGGGCCGCCGCGGCCAGCGCGACGTCGCCGTGCGGGGTCTGGTCGTAGCCGACGACGACGGTGCTCTTCATCGTTCCTCCAGGGCGCTTGAGCGTGCGTGTCGTTCACATCGCCTCCACTGTCGGCGCCAGGACGGCCGCGCCCCAGAGGCCGAAGGCCCGGCTGCCGGGGACCTTCGACCCGGCGGCTACGGGATCAAGGCCTCTGAACTCCGCGTCCTCGCGGCATGACGCTGGAGAAGGACAGGGTTTCTTCTACAGAGCGGCAAGGCCATGAGCACCACCATCGACGTCCAAATCCCACACACCCCACACGCCACCGATCCCGGCCGGGACGCCTTCCGCGATGTCCTGCTCGGCGTCCAGCGCACCCTCGCCGCGAGCTGGGTCGACGACCAGCCGCGGATCGCCGTGGTCGAGCGCGACGGCCTGGCGACCGTCTACGTGAGCACTGCCCGCGCCCTGGATCCGCAGGTCAGGTCGGACATCCGGGGTGCGGTCCGGGCCGCGCTGGCGCAGTACATGTCCCTCGCGCCCTACACGAACGTGGTGTTCCTGCGGCGCAGGGCAGCCTGAATCCCCCGGCTCGCGCAAGAAGGGTCTTTCGGCCCGTCCCCCAGCGGCAACTCGGCATTACTGTCGTTTCAGGACCTCGATGCGGGCCACGGAGGCTGGGCGACATGGACGGCGGCAACGGCGCTGACAACGGCAAGATCAGCGTGTTCCTACTGGACGACCACCAGGTCGTGCGGCGGGGGCTGAAGGACATGCTGGAGGACGAGCCGGATTTCGAAGTCGTCGGCGAGGGCTCCACGGCCGCCGAGGCGCTGGCCCGGGTCCCGGCGCTGCGGCCGCGGGTGGCGGTACTGGACGTGCGGCTGCCGGACGGGGACGGCGTGACCGTGTGCCGCGAGCTGCGCTCGAAGCTGCCGGAGCTGTCCTGCCTGATGCTGACCTCGTTCGCCGACGAGGAGGCACTGTTCGACGCCATCATGGCCGGCGCCTCGGGCTACCTGCTCAAGCAGACCCTCGGCCCGGAACTGGTCACCGCGGTGCGGACGGTGGCCGGCGGCGAATCGCTGCTCGACCCCAGGCTCGCGGCCAAGGTGATGGCCAAACTCCGGGCCGCCGACGAGCGCAGAGACCCGCTGGCCCAGCTGACCGCGCAGGAACACAAGGTGCTGGACCTGATCGGCGAGGGCCTGACCAACCGGCAGATCGCCGAGCGGATGTTCCTGGCCGAGAAGACCGTGAAGAATTACGTCTCCGCGCTGCTGGCCAAACTCGGCCTGACCCGGCGGGTGCAGGCCGCGGTGATGGTCTCCGAGATCAAGTCCGAGCAGGCACGGCACCACTGAGGTAGGGCACCCACCGAGGTACGGCACCGCTGAGGCGCGGCGCCCACCGAGGCACAGCACCGCTGAAGCACGACAGCACTGAGGCGGCGACCGCAGCCCGGTACCTGACACGCCCGCGCCGGGCCCAGCGTGCACCACGACGTCAGTCGTCCAGCGGGACCCGCCACGTCAACACGGTGCCGCCGCCCTCGGCGGGCCCGACCGTGAACTCCCCACCCAACGCCACGGCCCGGTCGGCGAGATTGCCCAAACCGCTGCGGCGTCCGCCGCCCTCCGGCATCCCCACCCCGTTGTCGGCGACCCGCAGCACCAGGAAACCGTCAGCAGTCGCCACATCCACATCAGCCTTCGTGGCCTGCGCATGCCGCCCGACGTTGGACAACGCCTCGCGCACCACCGCCAGAGCGTGCTCGGCCGCCTCGTCCGACACCTCGAAGTCGATCGGCCCGGTGAAGCGGACCGCCGGGGTGAAGCCCAGGACCGTGGCAGAGTCCTGACACACCTGCAGCACCTGCGCCCGCAGGCCGGGGTCCTCGTCCGGCCCGCCGCGCTCGGACAACGCGAAAATGGTCGAGCGGATCACCTTGATGGTGTCGTCGAGCTCTGACACGGCCTTGTTGACGCGGTCCCGCACCGCCTGCTTGTCGGTGATCTTCAGGACCGACTGCAGCGTCATGCCGGTGGCGAACAGCCGCTGGATCGCCAGGTCGTGCAGGTCACGGCCGATCCGGTCGCGGTCGGCGTACAAGGCCAACAGATCCACGTCGGCCCGGCGGTCGGCCAGCTCCAGCGCCACCGCGGCCTGCCCGCCGACCTCCGTCAGCATGTGCATGGCGCCCGCGTCGAAGGGCAGAGCCCCGAACCGTTTGGCGGCGACCAGAACGCCGCGTACCTTGCCGGCCGTGCCCAGCGGCGCGATATAGGCCGGCCCGAGGCCGAGTTCCGTCCACGGCTGCCGGTCATCCCATTGCCCGTCGACGATCGCGCGCCCGACCCCCGCGGCGAACACCGCGCCGACCTCGGAGCCGGCGATCGGCGTGGAGTCGCCCCGGACCCGCTCCCCGCCGGGGCCGGCGGCGACCTGGACCGTCAAGTGATCGGCGGCCGGGTCCGGCAGCGACACCATCACCAACTCCGCGCCGGCCATGTCCCGTACCCGTTCGACCAGCACCGCCAGCACGTTGCGGGCGTCCGCCCCGGAGAGCAGCCCGCGGGTCAGCTCGGCCGTGGCCGTCATCCAGCGCTGGCGGCTCTGCGCGTCGTCGTACAGGCGGGCGTTGTCGATCGCCACGCCGGCCGCGGCGGCCAGGGTGCTCAGCAGGGTCTCGTCGTCGGCGTCGAACCGCGAACCGCCGCGCTTCTCCGTGAGGTACAGGTTGCCGTAGATCTTGTCCCGGACCCGGATCGGAACACCGAGGAAAGTCCGCATCGGCGGATGGTCGTCGGGGAACCCGAACGACGACTCGTGCTCCGCGATCTCCGCCAGCCGCAACGGCACCGGGTGCCGGATCAGCTGCCCGAGCAGCCCCATCCCGGTGGGAAACGGCCCGATCGCGTCGATCTCCCGCTGGGTCAACCCCACCGTGACGAAGCGTTCCAGATGCTCACCGCCGCTGTCGATCACCCCCAGGGCGCCGTACTGCGCGTCCACCAGTTCGGCGGCGGTGCCGATGATGGTGGAGAGCACCTGGTCCAGCTCCAGGCCGCCGGAGACCGCCAGAACGCCCTGCAGCAGCTGCTGCACGCGGTCACGGGTCGCCCGGATCTGGGTCACCCGGGAGATCAGCTCATCGAGCAACTCGTCCATCCGCAGCTGCGGCAACAAAGAGTTGCGAGGCTCGTCCGGCTCCCGATCGGCCATCCCCGGGCCGCCTTTCTACGACGGTAGGCGAACCGATAGCCCGCACCGGCGTCTGCAATGCCCACTCTAGACGATCGTCTAGTGCGCCCGGGTCTGTGAGACAGCGTGAGCGGTGCCCTGGCAAATAGGGCCCAAAGACTCTTCTGCCCCGGTCCCGGCCACGGAGACGATCGAGTCATGACCGTAGAACAGCGTATGGAGCGCTTCTCTGAGGCTGAGTCCCTCGGCCTCGCCGCGACCGTGCCGATAGGCCGGATCGTCTACAGCCGCTACGCGCTGCCGGCGGTCTTCATCGTCAACTTCAAGCTGGACGGCCGCGATCCGGTGTTCCGGACCCGCAAGGGTCCGATGTTCGGCGCCGGGGTCGCCGAGACCGTCGTCGCCTTCGAAGTCGACCGGATCGACGAGCAGGCCCACGACGGCTGGTTCGTGACGTTCCTGGGCCGCGCCAAGCTGATCACCAGCCCGGCCGAACAGGCCCGGCTGGCCGGGCTGGACGTCGACCCGTGGGCACCGGGCGAGCGGGACCACTTCATCAAGATCGTGACGGAGAAGGTCATCGGCCGCCGCATCCCGCACCACCCCGACGACGAAGCAGAGGTCTGACGCGGCCGGTGGCGGAAGCGACCGCTCGGACAGCCGGCTGGTGACGCGCCGGCCCCGAACACCGCCCACCTCGTCCACGGCGAGCCGAAGGCCGCCGAGTTCCCGCATGAACGCATCACCGAACGCCTGCGGTGGACGGCCGTCGTCCCCCGCCCGGGAGAAAAGGTCCTGTTGCCATGACCATCCGTGACCACGCCAGCCACGCCAGCCACGCCAGCCACGCCGACCACGCCGACCACCTCGACTCCGTCAGCCTCGACGCGATCGACCGCTACTGGCGCGCCGCGAACTACCTGGCCGCCGGCCAGATCTACCTGCGGGACAACGCACTGCTGCACCGCACCCTGGAGCCGTCCGACATCAAACCGCGGCTGCTCGGCCACTGGGGCACCAGCCCCGGGCTGAACTTCGTCCACGCGCATCTCAATCGCCTGATCAAGGAGCACGAGCTGGACCTGATCACGGTCCTGGGCCCCGGCCACGGCGGCCCGGCCGCGCTGGCCTGCTCCTGGCTGGACGGCACCTATACCGACCACTACCCCGACGTCACCCGCGACGAGGCCGGGATGAACAAGCTGTTCGCCGCGTTCTCCGCACCCGGCGGCGTCCCCAGCCACATCGCCGCGAACGTCCCCGGCTCCATCCACGAGGGCGGCGAACTCGGCTACAGCCTGGCCCACGCCTTCGGCGCCGCCTTCGACAACCCGGACCTGATCGTGGCCTGCGTCGTCGGCGACGGTGAGGCCGAGACCGGTCCGCTGGCCACCTCGTGGCAGAGCGTCAGGTTCCTGAATCCGGCCCGCGACGGGGCGGTCCTGCCGATCCTGCACCTGAACGGCTACAAGATCGCCAACCCGACCGTCCTGGACCGCATCCCGCGCGAACAACTCGACGGCCTGCTGGCCTCCCAGGGCTGGGACCCCCGCTGGGTTTTCGGCGACGACCCGCACGCCATGCACCACAAGATGGCCGAAGCCATGGACTCGGCGCTGGCCACGATCCGGCGCATCCAGAACGTCAAGCGGAACCCGAAGGCCGCCGACAACGGCGTCCCGCCCTGGCCGGTGATCATCCTGCACACGCCGAAGGGCTGGACCGGTCCGCGGACCGTGGACGGCGTGCAGATCGAGGGCACGTTCCGCTCCCACCAAGTCCCGCTGACCGGCGTCCGGGAGAACCCGCAGCACCGGCACATGCTGGCGGACTGGATGAAGTCCTATCAGCCCGGCGAGCTCTTCGACCACTTCGGCCGGCCCAAGCCCGAGATCCTGGCCTGCGTCCCGGACCGCGACCAGCGCATCGGCGCCAACCGGCACGCCAACGGCGGTGTCCTCACCCGCACCCTGGACCTGCCGCCCATCGACGCGTACGCGGTGCCGGTCGCCAAGCCCGGCGAGACCGAGCACGAACCGACCCGCGTGCTCGGCACCTGGCTGCGCGACATCATCGCCGCCGACGCCCCGCACGGCACGTTCCGCCTGTTCGGTCCCGATGAGACCGCCTCCAACCACCTGGACGACGTCTTCGACGTCACCAACCGGGTCTGGACCCTGCCCACCAAGGCGACGGACGACCACCTGGCCCCGGACGGCCGGGTCATGGAAGTGCTCTCCGAGCACCTGTGCCAGGGCTGGCTGGAGGGCTACCTGCTGACCGGCCGACACGGCCTGTTCTCCTGCTACGAGGCCTTCATCCACATCGTCGACTCGATGCTGAACCAACACGTGAAATGGCTCAAGACCGCGCGGGCACTGCCCTGGCGGGCCCCGGTCCCGTCACTGAACTACCTGCTCACCTCGCACGTGTGGCGCCAGGACCACAACGGCTTCTCGCACCAGGACCCCGGATTCCTGGACCACGTCGCGAACAAGACCGCCGATGTGGTGCGGCTGTACCTGCCGCCGGACGCCAACACCCTGCTGTTCGTCGCAGAGCACTGCCTGAACAGCCGCGACCTGGTCAACGTCATCGTCGCCGGGAAGAACCCGAGCCCGGACTGGCTCAGCCCCGAGGACGCGGCCCTGCACTGCGCGCGCGGGCTGGGCATCTGGGACTGGGCCGGCACCGAGGACGAGTTCGCCAGCGAACCGGATGTGGTGCTGGCGTGCGCCGGCGACGTCCCGACCCTGGAGGTTCTGGCCGCGTCCCAGCTGCTGCGCGAACACCTGCCCGGGTTGCGCATCCGGGTGGTCAATGTCGTGGACCTGATGCGTCTGCAGCCCGAGTCCGAGCACCCGCACGGCCTGCCGGACACCCAGTTCGACGCGATCTTCACCGTCGACCAGCCGGTGATCTTCGCCTTCCACGGCTACCCGTCGCTGGTCCACCGCCTGACCTACCGTCGGCACGGCCACGCGAACCTGCACGTGCGGGGCTACAAGGAGCAGGGCACCACGACGACGCCGTTCGACATGCTGGTCCGCAACGACATGGACCGCTTCAAGCTGGTCTGCGACGTCATCGACCGGGTGCCGGGCCTGGCGCCGAGGGCCGCGGCGGTGCGACAGGCCATGGCCGACGCCCGGACCCGGCACCAGGGCTGGATCGTCGAGCACGGTGAGGACCTGCCGGAGATCCGCGAATGGAAGTGGACGTCATGACCGGGCCCGCGACGACGGCCGACCGGGCCGGCATCGCACGCGAACCCGTACACGCCCTGCTCTCCGACGGCACTACCGTCTCGATCCGGCCCACCGCCGAGGCGGACCTCGACGGCCTGAACGCGATGTTCGCCACGCTGTCCCCGAACAGCCTGCGCATGCGGTTCTTCGCCTCCGGCGCCGCCGCGGGGCGCGACGCGGCACGCAGGTTGTGCGAGCCGCATCCGGACCGCATCGCCCTGGTCGCGGTGGTCCACCACGGCGCGGCCGAGGAGATCGTCGGCGAGGGCGAGGCCTGGCGGCTCGGGCCCGACGCCGACGCCGCCGAGGTCGGTTTCACCGTCGCCGAGAGGCTGCGCGGCCGGGGCATCGGCACCCTGCTCCTGGAGCACCTCGCCGACGCCGCCCGCGCGGCGGGCATCCGGCGGTTCGCCGCCGAGACCCTGTCGGAGAACCTGGCGATGAAACGCGTCATCGCCTCGGCCGGGCTGCACCACAGCGCGACGTTCGAGCACGGCGGCGCCGTCTTCCACGACATCGACCTCACTGAAGACGACGCCTTCCTGGAGGTCGTCGCCGACCGCGAGTTCACCGGCAGCGCGGCATCCCTGACACCGCTGTTCCGGCCACGCGCGGTGGCCGTGGTCGGCGTCGGACGCACCCGGGGAGTCGGCCGCGCGATCCTGGAGCACCTGCTCGCCGCCGAATTCGACCGGCCGCTGTTCGCGGTGAACCCGCACGCGCAGGAGATCGCCGGCGTACCGTGCGCGCGCTCGATCGAGCTGCTGCCGGACCGGATCGACCTGGCGATGCTGGCCCTGCCGCAGGACGGCCTCGTCGAGGCGGCGATCGCGTGTGGCCGCCATGGCATCAGAGCTCTGACCATCGTCACCTCACCGGTGACGGAGCCGGTGCGCACGACGCTGAAGGCGGTCTGCCGCCGCTACGGCATGCGCCTGGTCGGCCCGAACTGCCTGGGTGTCGCGGCGTTCGGACCGGACATCACGATGGACGCCACGTTCGGGCCGCACACCCCGCTGGCCGGTTCGGCCGGGGTGGGTGTGCAGTCCGGCGGCGTGGGCATCGCGATACTGGACCACCTGTCCCGGTTGGGAATCGGCACCGGCTCCTTCGCCTCGCTCGGCGACAAGGCCGACGTCTCCGGCAACGACCTGCTGGCCTGGTGGGCGCGCGATCCCGCGACCGAGTCGGTGCTGCTGCACCTGGAATCCTTCGGCAACCCGCGCAAGTTCGCCCGCTACGCCCGCCGCGTGGCCCGCACCAAACCGGTGCTGATCGTCGCGGCCGGACGCTCCGCCGCCGGATCGCGGGCCGCTGCTTCGCACACCGCGGCCTCGGTCACCCCCGGCGTCACCCGCGACGCGCTCTACCGGCAGGCCGGCGTCATCGCCACGCGCTCGGTCGCCGAGCTGGTGGAGACCGCGGTGCTGTTGGCGACCGGTGCCCGCCCGGCCGGCCACCGGGTCGCGGTGGTCTCCAACGCCGGCGGCACGGGGGTGCTGGGCGCCGACGCCTGCGTCGAGACCGGCCTGGCCGTCCCGGAGTTCAGCGCGGCATTGCGCGAGCGACTCAGCACCCTGCTGGGCCCGGTCGCGGCCTGCGGCAACCCGGTCGACGCCGGAGCCGGAGCCGACGCGGACCTGCTGCGCGAAGCCGTGCAGACCGTGGCCTCCTCCGGCGAGGTGGACGCCGTGCTGCTGTTGCTGGTGCCGACAGCGCTGGCAGAGCTGCCCGCGAGCCTGGCGGCCGACGCCCGGACCGGAACGGTACCGGCGATCGCCGTGCGGGTGGACCAGGCTGCCGCAGTCGAGACCGTGCTGGGATCCGACGGAAGGCCCGCACCGGTCTACGGAGACGCCGAAAACGCGGCCAGGGCGCTGA
This sequence comes from Catenulispora pinistramenti, assembly GCF_018274385.1. GTDB lineage: Bacteria > Actinomycetota > Actinomycetes > Streptomycetales > Catenulisporaceae > Catenulispora > Catenulispora pinistramenti. Next base: position 15,111 of record NZ_JAAFYZ010000052.1, read on the forward strand.
GTCACGCTTGCGACTACGCGGCCTGGCTGCGCCGGCCTGGCAGTGAGGTGCCGACGCTGTCCGATATCCGCTCGCGGGACGCCGCGCGCCTGATCTCGCTGTTCCTCGCCGCGCATCCTGAAGGCGGATGGCTGCCGCCGGACCGCGCCGCCGATCTGCTGGCCTGCTACGGGATCGGCTGCCCGCGCCTGGTGCTGGCCACCGACGAGCAGACCGCGGTGACCGCGGCCGCTCTGTGGGGCACCCCGGTGGCGATGAAGGCGTACTGGCCCGAACTGGTGCACAAGAGCGACATGGGCGGCGTGCTGCTGGGCCTTTCGGGACCGGAGGACATCCGCGCGGGATGGCGCCGGCTGCACGACAAGTTCGGCGACCGTCTGGCCGGCGTCATCGTGCAGGAGATGGCGCCGGTGGGCGTGGAGTTGCTGGCAGGCGTCGACAACGACGCGGTCTTCGGCCCGCTGGTCGCCTTCGGCATCGGCGGCACCGGCACCGACCTGGCCGCCGACCGCGCCTTCCGGCTGGCACCGCTGACCGGCGCGGACGCCGGGGAACTGGTGCGCTCCACGCGTGCCGCCCGGCTGCTGGCCGGCTATCGCGGCCGACCCGGCGGCGACGTCGCTGTCGTCCGCGAGGTGCTGTCCCGGCTGGCGCTTCTGGCCGCCGAGCAGACCTGCGTGGCCGAGGCCGAGATCAACCCCCTGATCGCCGCCCCGGACGGGGTGACGGCGGCGGACTTCCGGATCCGGGTCGAACCCCGTACCCCGACCGATCCCTACCTGCGCCGCCTGCGCTGAACCTGGCACCGGCGCAGACCACGAGAAACAGAGTCATACCGAACAACTCTTCGACAGGCTCCCCGGACTTACCCGGGTGCCCAGGCTCCTGCGCGCGATGTACACGGGCCAGGACTGGTCCGTACGGCTCCGGAAACGGACCGGCACGGTCGCGGCCACCACCGCCGGGGTTCGCAATGACGGCGAGACGTTCGGCGTCGCTGTCGACTTCTCTACGACCCGGGCTGCCCTGCTGCCGCGGGGGCCGGCGGCGGTGCCGCGGCCTGCGGCGAGGCATCCTGTTTCGCCCGATCCGCGGCCCACGCCGTCACCGCCAGGCCGATCAGGGCGGCGGCCAGGATCGCGGCGCCTTCGCCGGGGCGCAGCAGACCGGCCCGCTGACCGATCGTCACCGCCGCGACCGGCACCCCGAGCTGTGCCCCGGCCAGCACTGCCAGCGGCAGCGGCTGACCGAGCAGCCGAGCCGCCGCGTGGACGACCACGGTCGCCAGCACCAGTGCCCCGGCCAGCGCCATCATCCCGGGATGGTCGATCAGTTCCTTGAGGTCCAGGGAGGCGCCGAGCCACACGAAGAACACCGGCCCCAGGAACCCGTCGGCCACCGCGAACAGCTGCCGTGCCAGCCGCCGCGGCTCGCCCTGCGCCGCCAGGATCAGACCGGCGGTGAACCCGGCGAGCATCACCGAGACCCCGGTCGCCTCGGCGATGCCGGCCAGCCCGAACACGATGATCAGCTGTTCCCGCAGTTCCAGGCCGAAGTTCCGGCGCCGGCTGAGCCGGTGCAGCCACTGTTGGCCGCCCCGCGCCCGCAGCTCGCGCACGATCAGGAACACCGCCAGCCCCGCGCCGCCGACGGCCAGCACGCCCAGGACCGCGCGCCCGGCCCGCGCGGGCTGCTCGGCCAGCGGCAGCAGGACGATGGCCGCGGTGTCCGCGACCGCCACCTGCGCCGTCATCACCAGCACCGGGGACGAGGACAGCCCCGCGTCCTGGACCACCGGCATCACCAGCGCCGCCGAGCTCGAAGCGATCAGCACCGCGTACAGCCAGCCGTGCCCGGTCCCGGCGCCCACGGCCACCCCGAGCCCGGCGGGTACCGCCAGCGCCGAGGTGAGGACCACCAGCCGGACGCCCCGTCCCAACGCCGGCCGCAGCGTGGGCGAGCGGACCGGGATGTGGCTGCCGGCGACCAGCATGATCAGGGCGAACCCCGCCTGGGCCAGGAAGGTCAGCACCGCGGAGGAGGGATCCACCCAGCGCAGCGCCGTCCGCCCGACGAGGACCCCGGCCAGGATCTCCCCCACCGCCACCGGCACGCCCCGGCGCTTCGGCGCGGCCAGGAGCGGGCCGACCAGCCCGACGGCCAGCACCAGCGCGAGAACATCCAGGCTCACCGGCTCCTCCTCCTTCTCCGCTCCGCATCCGGTCGCGATGCCGAGCGGCAGCGGATCATTGAAAGCTACCCGGTCCGCGCTGTCAGGAACTCGAGGCGCTGAACATGGTTTCCCGTGCCCGAGCCGAGCCCGAGCCGTGCCCGAGCCGCCGCCATGACGGACGCCGGCAACCGCCGGGCACGATCACCCGGCTCCCGCGACCGAATCCGGGCCCTTCGGCCCTGCGGCACAGGGGACAAAGGCCGTTCCGCGGGACCCGGCAGCCGAGGCAAGCTGAGAATCAGGACCCGCCCCAGCGGAGCCCGGCCGGTACGCGAGGAGAAGCAATGACACACGTGTGGATCAGCACTTCGGACGGCGATCTCCTGCGCGCCGACCAGGTCCGGCAGATCAACGTCGTCGAGGGCCTGCGCGTCGTGACGACCAGCGGCAGCCAGTTCCTGCTCGCCAAGGTCGAGGGGCGCGAGCCCACCCTGGCCGCCGCCCGCGCGCTGGCGACCGCGATCGCCGACGGGGCCACGTCGTCCCACGCGGCCCAGATCGACGTCGTGCGCGAGGAGGCCGGCTGGAAGGTGCGCCTGACAGCGATCGCGGAACAATCGTGAAGCACGGAACGATCGTGAAGCACGGAACGATCTCCCGCCGGACAACGGCCGCCGCCCACGGTTCGTGACCGGCCCCGGGCAGTCCGCCGGTCACGAACCGTGGGCGGCGAGCGACTTCCCCCACTGGACGGCGCGATCGATCTCGCCGGCCAACAGCTGGTCCTGGCCGTCGACCAGGAAGCTGGCCGGCCGGGCGGCACTGGCGTAGCCACGCTGCCGCAGCCGCTTGGCGATGGCCCGGCTGGTACGGCCGGTGAACAAGACCGGACCGGACCGGCGGGTGTCGAACGCGGCAGCAGCCACCTGATGCTTCACCGCGATGCCTTGCGGCTCGACATGGCTGCCCACGGGCAACGCGTCCAGCACACTCCTGAGGTCAGACTCCTCGGACGCACCAGGCGCCGCTTGGGGCAGGCCGTAAGCGGACGCCGCCGTGCGCGGCTCGGGCTTACGGGTATACAGCGCCGGCAGACCGTGCCCGTGCGTCGGCCCGCCGATGATGAGGAGGTCGACGTCGACGCTCGCGAGAAGGCTCCCCTCGGCGTCCGCGGCCGGGACCAGAGTCGCTTCACCGGCGGTGCGCAGGCCTTCGGCGATCGCTTCGGCGACGGTGTGGGTGTTGCCGAACACGGACTCATAGATGATCAGGGCTCTCATTTCCGATTCCTCAATTCCGGTTCCTCATTTCCGCTTCCCCCTCACACCGGCCGCCCCAGCTGCTCGGTGATCCGGGCGAGCTGGTCCAGACGGCGCTCCAGCTTCGGGTGCGTCGAGAACAGGCCGGCCAGACGACCGCCGCCGACCGGGCTGATGAAGAAGGCGTTGAACGCCTGCACGCTGCGCAGGTCGCGACGCGGGATCCGGGCCGCGGAGTCGGAAAGCTTGACCAGCGCGGAGGCGAGCTGTGAAGGCTGGCCGGTCAAGATGGCGCCGTCCCGGTCCGCGGCCAGCTCGCGATACCGCGACAGGGCCCTGATCAACACGAAGCTGATCGCGTAGACCGCGGTCGAGACCACCATGATCGCCATGATGACCATCGCCGTGTTCTGGTTCCGGCGGCCGAACACCTGGGAGTACAGGGTGAAGCGCATCATCAGCCCGGCCACGACGCCCAGGAAGGAGGCGATGGTGATCACCGCGACGTCCCGGTGTGCGACGTGCGTCAGCTCATGCGCGAGGACGCCCTCCAACTCCTTCTCGTCCAGCAGCCCCAGAATCCCGGTCGTCACACACAACACCGCGTGATCGGCGTTCCGGCCGGTCGCGAACGCGTTGGGCACGTCCAAGTCCGCGACGGCCACCTTCGGCTTCGGCATGTCGGCCAGCGAGCACAGGCGGTCCAGGACCGCGTGCAACTGCGGATACTCCTCAGGCGTGACGATGTGCCCTTTGAGGGCGGCCAGCGCGATCCGGTCGGAATACCAGTACTGCGCGAACAGCAGGGCGCCGAGGATCACCACGATCAACACGACGGACTTGAGCAACACCACCAGCGCCGCGGCGAAGACGAGGTACAACAGTCCCAGAAAAAAGATCGTCACCCCCATCCGCACACTCAGCTGCCGGTCAGGCTTGATACGGCTTTGCACGACGCCTCCTGGTGTCTGGTGCTCCCGCTCTCAGCATGGGCCTCGACCAGTTCCTCAGGGCAGGGCCATACGACCCTGATCCAGAGCGCCTGGACACGCCCGCCGCTTACGGCTCCGGGTACAGCCCATGCGAAGGAAACACCGAGCGCCGAGTCAGCATGACGGCCCGGTCGACGGGATCGGCCGGGTCGTACCCGGCGCTCCAAGGACGCGGGACGGGCCGGTGTCCGTCGGTCATCACCGAGACCACGTCGGTACGGCCCGTCACCTGCCGGGCGAAGGCCAGCCATCCGCTGGGGACCGCCGAGGCCGGCGCGATCGGCTGACCGGCCGCTTCGGCCAGCAGGTGGGTCCAGGCCCGCGGCACGACGTTGACGGTCTCGTAGCCTCCCCCGCCGAACGCGACCCACCGCCCGGACGCGGCCTCGTGAGCCAGCCCGTGCAGCCTCTCGGCCGCCGCACGCTGCCCGTCGACCGTGAGCAGCAGATGGGCCAGCGGGTCCAGGGCATGGGTGTCACAGCCGTGCTGCGTGACCAGCACCTCCGGCTCGAAGGCCCGAAGCAGCGGCGGCACTACCGCATCGAAGGCCCGCAGCCACATCTCGTCCCCGGTCCCCGCCGGCAGCGCGACGTTCACGGCGCTGCCCTGCGCGCCCGCACCACCGGACTCCTCCGGCAGACCGGTGCCCGGAAACAGGGTCCTGGGATGCTCGTGCAGACTGATCGTCAGGACCCTGGGATCGTCCCAGAAGGCGGCCTGGACCCCGTCCCCGTGGTGCACATCGACGTCCACATAGGCGACGCGCTGCGCACCCTGGGCCAACAGCCACGCTATGGCGATCGCCGGGTCGTTGTACACGCAGAACCCCGAGGCCCGGGAACGCATCGCGTGATGGAGGCCGCCGGCGATGTTCACGGCGTGCTCGCTCGCCCCGCTCCACACCTGGCGCGCGGCGGCGACGGAGGCTCCGACGATCCGCGCTGACGCCTCGTGCATGCCGGGGAAGTAGGGGTTGTCCTCGGTCCCGAAGCCGAAACGCACGCGCTCGGCATGCGTCACAGACGCGGAATGCCGGACGGCCCCGACGTACTCGGCGGAGTGCACCAGTTCCAACAAATCGCCGTCGGCAGGCCGGAAGGCGACCACGTCCACGCCGGGCAGGTCCAGGAGACCGAACGACCGGGCCAGCGCCATCGTGAGTTCCACTCGCACCGGCGCCAGCGGATGGTCGTGGCCGAAGTCGTACTCCAGCAGACAGTCATCCCACGGCACACTCAGCGACCCGGTCACGAGATCCTCCCTCCTGGCAATGCTGTATGGAAGAAGTGGACCGCCCCCGCACCCGGCACTGTCTCCGGTCGGGGAGCCGGCGTCCACCGCACAGCGAAACGGCCCGTGCCGCACGGGCCGCAAGATTCCGAGAGCCAGCGAACCTGCAAGGTGGGCTCCCGTCACCGGAATCGTCCAGATCAGGTGGTGGAGGTCGCTGTCCGGCCCCTATCAGCCTTCCAGCCTCTCAGCCCGTCCCGTCACACGATCTCGTCTGGTAACCCCTTCTCAAGATCGCCTTCCGCGTCGGACTCCCTCGCTCGCCCCGCAGGTCCACTCCTTACGTTAGTCCGTGCCCAAGACCCCAACAGGGCCGAAAGACTCTAATCCCAACCTTTCCTTCTACCCTGCCCGCACCCGCCTGGGGCGCCATACCGTGGCCGTATCGAGGGCTCATCGGACGCCCTGCGGCATGAGAGCAGGACCGCGTGCCCAAGCAGGCTGAAGGGCCGACATCATGAACGGATTCTTCGAACCGGTCCCGCGCCCCGAGCCGGGACCGCGACCGAGACCGAGACCGCGCAAACCATCGCGAAGCAGCCAGCCGCACCAACGTCCACCGCGCGCGCCACAGCCGGTGTTGAGCCTGCACCTGGCGTCGGTCGGCAGCAACGTGGCCGCGCGGTTCCTGACCGAGTCGCCGTCGGTGGCGGTGCTCGTGGTGGAGGACCTGTGCTGGCAGGCGGCCACCGAGGACTGGAAGCACCGCCGACCGCACTGGTGGCGGCCCCGGGCGCGCACTGTGTGGAAGGCCGAGGGAGCACTCCTCGAGGCCAAGGCAGACCGCCTGCGGCAGCTGGCCGACGACGTCTTCCAGGAGCTGTGACGACGCCTTCCAGGAGCCGTGGTGGCGGACACCGCCCGCAGCTGCCACGGATCAGCGCACTCCCCGCCTGGTCACCGGGACTCCCGTAGGACCGCCGCACCTCAACTACATCAGCCCCCGAACACCCTCACCTCCGGTTGCTCCGGATCGTAGGCGGCCCAGCCGGGATCGCCGTCGCGGGCGAAGGCGGTCCAGGCTCCGTGCATCGCCTCGGCGAGCCCCTCCGGTGCGGGATCCGGGCCGAGCAGGCCGCTGTCGCCGTGCAGCCACGGCTCGTCGGCGAGGTCGAACACGTAGGGCAGCTCGGTGGTGTGCGTGGCCCCGAGCCGGCCGTCGAGTGCCGTCGAGCGCTGAGCGAATGAGTAGACGTACGTTCGGCGTCCCGAGATGCGGGAGTGCGCCTCGGCCATGCGCGTGGTGCCAGCGCCGAACAGTGCTGCGCCGAGTAGTGCCGAGCGCAGCTCGCCGGGATGGGCGTTCGGCCGGGCTGCTTTGACGGCCGCGACCGTGGCGCCGGGATCGGCGTAGCCCGCTGCGGCGACGGCGAGGACGTCGGCCTCGGTGGAAGGCTCCAGTTTGCCCTGGGGCACGAGGTACAGGTTCCCCTCCTCGATGTTGTCGCCGATGAGCACGCTGACCTCGGCGGCTGGACCGTCGGCCAGCCCATCGGCGGGTTGGACGGGCAAGACCAGGCTGAACGGACTCAACCCGAGCAGCGGGTCCCGGGCCGTGGCCGTCCGCAGACCGAGTCCGGACAGCTCCGGCAGGATGCCCAGGAGGTGCTCGTCCGGAATCGCGGCGAACTGCTCGGCGGACGCCCGGATGCCGAGCGCCTTCGCCGCCGCTGCGGTCACCCGCTCGGCCTGCTCGGGGGTGAAGGCACCAGTGCCGCTGCCGCTCTGCACTATCGCGCGGCGGAACAGGCCCGCCGCCTCCGGCGCCGCGAGGAGCGCACCGACGATCGTCGCGCCCGCCGACTGACCGAAGACGGTGACGTTGCCGGGGTCGCCCCCGAACGCGGAGATGCCGTCGCGGACCCAGCGCAGCGCGGCCAGCACGTCGAGCAGGCCGCGGTTGGCCGGGGCCCCGGGAAGGTCGAGGAAGCCCGGAATGCCGACCCGGTAGTTGACCGTCACCAGGACGACTCCGTCGCGGGCGAAGGCCTTGCCGTCGTACAGCGCGGCGCGGTTGGAGCCGCTGACAAAGCCGCCACCGTGCACGAAGACCATGACCGGACGCTTCCCGCCATCAGCTGCGGGGGTGCGGACGTCGAGGGCCAGGTACTCCGCACCCGGCACCCAGCCCGGTCCGAAGTAGGGCGTCATGTCGAGTCGGCCGAAGGGCCGGGCGGGCTGTGGTGCCGTCGGCGCCGGCTCGGTGGCATCCCTGATCCCGGGCCAGCCGGGATGCGGTTCCGGTGCGGCGAAACGTCGGGCGCCTTGTGGTGCCATCGCATACGGGATGGCCCGGTACAGGTCGCCGAACCGGTCGCGCAGACCGCGCACGGAGCCGGCGTACGTCTCGACGACCGGGGGTGATTGCTGGGGCATGGGAACACTTTCTTTCGATGGAGCGGCTTCAGGCGATGCGGGAGAATCCCGCCCACTCCCTGATCGCGAACTTCGACCCGTCCTTGTCGACCTCGGCCGCACCCTGCCCGCCCAAGTGCGCCGGGAAGACGAGGGCGTTCGTCTCGGCGGCGCGGCCCAGCAGCTTGTGCCGGGTCGCCCGGGCCTGGGCCGGGTCCTCGCAGAAGCAGGAATTGGTGTCCGGCTCCATGATCTGCACGACGGTGTGCAACAGGTCCCCGACGAAGAGCGCACGATCGCCACCCGACTCCAGCGTCAGGACGGACGAACCCGGAGTGTGGCCGGGCGCCGACTCCAGCCGCAGGTTCTTGTCGATCTGGTAGGAGCCGTCCCACAGTTCGGCCAGTCCGGCCTGATGGACCGGGACGACGCTGTCCTCGAACACGTTCTGGTTGCCGCGGCCGAAGACCGTTTCATGCCCGTTGGCCGGGTTCCAGAAGTCGTAGTCCCGCCGCGGCATGAGGTAGGTGGCGTTCGGGAAGGTCGGCACCCACGTGCGGCCGTCGAGGTAGGTGTTCCAGCCGACGTGGTCGATGTGCAGGTGGGTGTTGACCACGATGTCGACGTCTTCGGGCCGGACGCCGGCCGCCGCGAGGTTTTCGAGGTAGTCGGTGTCCAGACGGCTCCAGACCGGCGCGTAGGGCCGGTCTTTGTGATTGCCCACGCCGGTGTCGACGAGGATCGTGCGTCCTTCGCTGCGCAGCACCCAGGACTGGAGCGCCGTGTTGCACTCGTTCGTGGCGGGGTCCCAGAAGTCCGGCACCAAAACGGGGTGGGCCTGCTGCCAAGCCTCGTCGGAGGTGTCCGGGAAGAACTCCGCCGGAGTCATCCCGACTGGGCCGTAGTACTCCTTGACGCGAGCGACGGTGACGTCGCCCAGGGTGATCTGTTCCATGGTCTTCCTTGTCGATCGGGCGCATGGCCGGGTGCTTCCGAGCTTCGGCGACGCCGGCCGGGCCGACCAGACCCGCTCTGTCCTACCCCTGGCAGGGAGTGGCTGCGTCCTTCACCGCACGGCAGACTGCATGTATGGACGGACCTGGCCCACTGGGCGACTTCCTGCAGGCACGCCGGGCTCAACTCCGGCCCGAGGACATCGGGCTGCCCCCGTTCGGGCCTCGCCGGGTGACCGGACTGCGCCGGGAGGAGCTGGCGCAGCTGGCGGGCGTCAGCGCCTCCTACTACACCCGGCTCGAACAAGGGCTGTCGCGCGGCGCCTCGCAGGAAGTCCTGGACGCCATCGGGCGGGCCCTACAGCTCAGCGACCACGAGCGCGATCACCTCACCCGCCTCGCCGACGCGTCACGCCGCACGACCCGGACCCGCCGGCCCCGGCCGGAAAAGGTCGCCGAGGAGACCCGGGACCTGATGCGCGCGATGGACGGCGTCCCGGCTCTGGTCCTCGGGCGGCGCACCGATGTGCTCGCCTGGAACAGCCTGGGCCACGCCCTGCTCGCCGGACACGTGGATCCACTCGCACCCCACGACCCGGCCCACCGCCCGAACATGAGCCGCATGCTGTTCCTGGACCCGCACTGCCGCGAGCTGTACCGGGACTGGAACCGCAAGGCCCGCGCCGTCGTGGGCAACCTCCGCACCGCGGCGGGCCGGCATCCAGAGGATCAGCTGCTGGCCGAGCTGGTCGGCGAGCTGACGATGAAGAGCCCGGAGTTCGTCGCCCTGTGGCGGGACCACAGGGTGTCGGCCTGCGATCCGGTGTCCTACGACCTGCACCACCCGACGCTGGGCTCACTGACGGTGACGCAGCAGTCGCTGGCACTCATCCGCTCGCCGGAGCAGGTCCTCGTGGTGTGCACGGCACGCGCCGGCTCGTCCTCGGAAGCCGCCCTCGCTTTGTTGCGGCAGGCAGGCGCGGCGCAGGCACAGGCGCAGGCACAGGCACAGGCGCAGGCGCACCCGGCGGAGCGCGATGCAGCAGAGCGGGAGGGCTTGAAGTCCCAGAACTAGTGCTGCATCAGGCAACGTTTGCCCGGGAGTTTTCGCGATGTGGTTCGCGACATGCCGGTCGGGGGGCGGGATCCGTTTGGCGGGTGGAGTTTGCTGGGGCTGGAGTTTGTGGGTCGGGTTGCGGTTGGTTTGTGGGTTTCAAATGCATTTTACGGCCTTCGGTCATAGTTGTGCCGGTTCGGGGTTCGGGTCGGTGGGTGTGTTTGTCGGCTGCCGGTTCGCGCGTTCACAACCCCGCCCCACCTCAGGCCTCTTCAACTCCAGCAAGTCAGGGCAAGGACAAAGGGCCAGATCAAGAACAAGATCAATAGCCACAAGCAAGATCAAGAGCCACAAGCAAGATCAAAGTCAAGAGCTGTGGTGAAGGGCCGGGCCTCCGGCGGGCCTCGGCAACCTCAGGGAAACTAGCGCGGTTCCCTCGGGTGGCTGATCTAGTCTCAGCGGCTGCGGCCTGTGAGGTGGTGCGGTCCGTTCCCCTCGGTCGCGTCGTCAGCCCGGGGGGTACAGCACCGGTGTCCGGGGGTAAAGTCCGCGCGCTTGCGGTCATGTGTGTGAGCTGCGGTTTGTGATAGCGCGAACTTGACCCCCGGCCACCGGCACTGTAGGCGAAGCCCTGCCGACGCGACCGAGGGGAACGAACCGAAAACCAGCCGGAGAAATACAAAACGCAGGGAACGAGGACACCGGTTGGCTGCTGCGGCTGCCGGTGAGGTGCTGGCGGCGGGCCGGTGGTCAACTGGTCGAGAACATGCCCGAGTGCGGTCCGGTATCCGATATGCCTTATGCGGCAATGGACTGGTCGTGCTCGCAGCAGCCAGGCGCCGACTGCCAACATCCCCCCGGGCAGACCATGCCATCCGCCAGCATCGGCCATGGCGGCCAGGCCAATCAGCTATCCGGCGGCAGCCATCTTGGCGGACAGGCGAGCCCGCGCCCACACCTGCACCCGCCAGCCCGGAATACGCGCCCTCGGCACTGCCGCGCTGCCAGTACCCCGACCGGCGGCCGAACTCGCCGAGCCGCCGGTACCGAACCACTGGGCTTTGCCATTCTTCCGGTCGGTTTTCGGTTCGTTCCCCTCGGTCGCGTCGGCAGGGCTTCGCCTACAGTGCCGGTGGCCGGGGGTCAAGTTCGCGCCGTACGAAACCGCCGCCTACCTGCATGTCCGCCGCGCGCGGACTTTACCCCCGGACACCGGTGCTGTACCCCCCGGGCTGACGACGCGACCGTGGGGAACGGACCGCACCACCTCACAAACCGCAGCCGCTGAGACTAGATCGGCCACCCGAGGGAACCGCGCTAGTTTCCCTGAGGTTGTCGAGGCCCGCCGGAGGCCCGGCTCTTCATCACAGTTTTTGATCTTGCTGTTGATCTGGTCTTTGATCTGGCTCTTGCCCTTGCTCTGACTTGCTGGAGTTGAAGAGGCCTGAGGTGGGGCGGGGTTGTGAACGCGGGAACCGGCAGCCGACAAACACACCCACCACCCCGAACCCCGAACCGGCGCAACTATGACCGAAGGCCGTAAAAATCGCCTTTCAACCCACACGTCAACCGCAACCCGCCCCACAAACCCCAGCACCCCAGCAAACTCCGCCCACCAACGAATCCCGCCCGGCGACCAGCACGTCGCGGACTCCCGGGGCGCGAACTCCCAGGCAAACGTTGCCCGACACGGCACTAGCCCCGCGGCTCAGGCGACCGCGACGCTCCCGGCCAGCTGCAGATCCCCCAAGAAGGCCAGTACGTCCTTAGCCTCCTCGGCCGCCAGCTCCTGGAACTGCGCCAGCGCCCGTTTCGCCATCGCCGCCGCGGCACCCCGCTCCGCGGCCCGCACCCGGGCCAGCGCGAGCAGCGCCAGGCCCTCGTGGTAGCGGTCGCCGGCGGCCTGCGTGATTCGCAGGGCCCGCACCAGGCAGCCTTGCGCTGCGCCCGCGTCGCTGAGGCCGTTGTGGGCCAGGCCCAGGTTGATCAGCAGGTTCGCCTTCAGCAGTGGACTGCCGCAGGCGTGTGCGTCGATGAGGCCGGTCTCGGCGTGTGCGACCGCCTCGGGCCAGCGGCCGGTCTCGGCGTAGAGCTCGCACAGTACGTCCTCGGCGGTCGCGCGGTGGTAGCCGTCTGCGCATTCCCCGGCCAGCGCCACCGCTTCCAGCGCCGCGGCCAGCCCCTCCTCATAGGCCTTCGACACGCGCAGCACCGAGGCAAGCGTGCTCAGCAGGCTGACTCGCAGCAGCGGCTCGTCGGAAGCCTCCAGCAAGTCCAGCCCCGTACACAGATCCGTCACCGCGGCATCCGTCTGTCCGGTACGACAATGCGCGACGCCCATGTGGTTCAGCAGCACCGCACGCGCCCGCCGGTCGCCCGACGCCTCGGCCGAGCGCATCGCGATCCGGAGCAGCTCCAGCCAGTCGGCCGCCGATCCGCTCGCGTAGAAGTAGTCGAACATCAGGTACGTCAGGCGCCACGTGGACAGGTGATCAGCAGACCGTGCGGTGCTTCGGATGAGCGCACTGATATTCGGCCACTCCTGCGCACACCACCGCAGGAATTCGCCCTGGCCGCCAAACGGTCGCGGTTCGTGCCGGAAGTCCTCGGGCTCCAAGCCGGAGTCCACTTCCACGATCCGTCGCCGGCCCGCACCCACCACCTGCGAAAGCGTTTCCGCGTACCAAGCGCTCACCCGATCCCGCGCCGCCCGGACCTCGCCGTCGGGCAGTCCACGTGCCAGCTCCCTGATATAGGTCCGCGTCAAGTCGTGCATCGTGTAGCGATCGCCGTGCTGCTCCAGCAGGTGCTGCGCACTCAGCTTCTGCAACACCTCCGTGGCTTCGGCGACCGACACGTCCAACAACGCCGCCGCGCAGTAGCGCCCGATGCTCACGCCCGGGAACGCGCCGAGCATCCGGCAAGCGCGGGCCGTGTCGGCGTCCAGCGCGTCGAACGAACAGGCCATGACGCTGCGCACCGAGCACAGGTCGTCGTTCTCCAACCGCAGCGTGTCCAGCCTCTGATGCGCGTCCTCCAGGTTCCCGACCAGATCCGCGATCCGCCCGTCGGTGACCGTCACCAGCTGCTCGGCCGCGATCCGCAAGGCGAACGGCAGGTGGTCGCACAGCTCCGCCAGCCGCCGCGCCGCCCCGACCTCGGCGTTGATCCGCGCCGCGCCGACCGCGTCGGCGAGCAGTCCCAGCGCCTCGGCCACCGGCAGCGGGGCCAGCGTGACCCGGCGCGCGGCGTACTTCACGGCCAGCCGGCCGAGCCGCTCCCGGCTGGTGACCATCACGAAGCTGGAACCGGTGCCCGGCAACAGGTCCTCGACCTGTTCGGCCGACCGCGCGTTGTCCAGCAGCACCACCATCCGGCGTCCGGCCACCATGCTCCGCCACAACGCCACCCGCTGCTCGTGTTCGGCCGGGACCGTCGAGACGCCCAGCGACGCCAGCAGTTGGTGCAGCGCGGCGGATGGGGTCAGTGCCGGATGTGTCGGGTCGAAACCGCGCAGGTTGATGTAGATCTGGCCGTCCGGGTACGCCGAGCGCAGCAGATGGCCGCAGCGCACGGCCAACGTGGTCTTGCCGATGCCGCCGACCCCGACCACCATCACCACCCGCGGCGAGGAGTTACCGTCGGCGCCCGCGTGCGCCAGGACCTGCTGCACCTCATCCGACCGGCCGATGAACGACGCGCTGTCCCGAGGCAACTGCGCCGGCAACGTCGGCGACGGCGCGGTCGCCGGGAGGCTCCGCAGGCCTGGCAGCTCCGGCATCTGTGGCATCTGCGGCCGGTCCGGCAGCACCGGCGACGCGACGGAACTGACAGCCACAGTCCCCACAGCCACAGCTCCCACAGCTCCCACAGCCCCCAGCGGACGCAGCAAATCCGTGGCCCGACCACGCCGGCCCGGCGCATCCTGAGCCAGGATCGCCATCTGCACCGCCCGGGTCGAGGCCTCCGGCTCGATCCCCAACTCCTCGCCCAGCACCCGGTGCAGCATCTGATACTGCGCCAACGCATCAGCGGTCCGGCCGCTGCGATGCAACGCCATCATCAGCGCCGACCGCAGCCGCTCGTCGAACGGGTGCGCCCGCGCGTGCCGCTCCAACTCGTCGGCCGCCGCCGCGAAATCCGCCGACCGCGCGTCCCCGGCGTCGACCATCAGCTCGGTCCGGTCCACCAGCAGCCGCAGCCGCATGTTCGCCAACCGGGCCCGCTGCTCGGCGGCGAACGGCCCCGGCAACGCCTCAAGCGGCCGGTCGCTGCGCCACAACGCCAACGCCGAGTCCAAAGCGGCGATGGCGCTCGGCCGGTCGCCGTCGTCGCGGGCCGCCCGGGCCCGGGCCGCCGACTGCTCGGCGCGGTTCAGGTCCAGCGCTTCGGGCGCCAGCCGCAGCAGATAGCCGGAACTGCCGCCGGCCAGCACATCGCCGAGCCCTGACAAGATCCGTCGGAGCCCGGAGACGTAAGTGTGCAGATTCCCGGCGGCGGTCATCGGGACGCCCTCGCCCCAGATCCGGTCGATCAACTCCCCGCGCGCCACCACCGTGTTCGCGGCCATCGCCAGCACGGCGAACACCGCCCGCTGCTTCGGCGCGCCCAGGCTGATCTCCCGGTTCCCGGCGTACGCGCGCAGCGGACCCAGGACCTCGACGCGGAGCCGTCGACCGCCGTCTTCCATGCTCGCGTGCCTCCCTGACGATCCGCTTCCCGCCCCGAATGTTGCTTCGCCTGCGATTCGGAGTGGTATTCGCATTGTTTACGCTTGGATCGGTGTCAGGTCAAGGTGTCAGCGGTCTGACGTGGCTAGGACAGCCTGTTTGGACAGGTTTCCGCCACGCGCGCGAAGGCCGCGCGCTCCGGGTCGATCCCGGAGAGCGCGGCCCCGCTTCCCCTCAGGCGTGCTCCAACGGCCGCTTCCCGTGCAGCCGCACCGGCTCACCCAGCAGCCCGGTGTCCAGCGTCCCGGCGGCATCGGCGACCAGCCGCCAACTGGCGTTCTTCAAGCTGCCCAGCACCACCACCGACCACCGGCCGTCGGCCGTGCCGGCCAGGGTGCTGATCCGCTCCGGCTCCCGGCCGCCCGGTGCGCGCGCCAACACCAGCACGCCGCCGTCGGCCTCGTCCAGAATCGCCGCCGCGGCCTCGATGTTCGGCGCGTCCTCGACCCCGGGCATCTCCCCGGAACCGAAACCGCCGCCGGAACTAGAACCCGAACCAGAACCAGAACCAGCACCGGAACCGCCACCAGAACCGAACCCGATCCGCAGCACCACGGTCCCCCGGGCCCAAGGACTCCCGGACAGCTCGCGGACCCAGTCCGCGACCAGAGTCCGAGTCAGGCGCGCGTCGCCCTCCAGGCTGATCACGCCGTGCGCCTCGGCCAGGTTCAACAGAACCCTGCCCTGGTCGGAATCGCCGGTGGAGACCAGCCGCGGATACGGCGCGGGCAACGCGTCGTCGACCGGCGCGCTCTGCAGCAGCCGCAACGGCGCGGCCCACGACCGGCCCTGGTGCTCGGCGCTCCAGCCGTCCGGCGGCTGCTCGTCCGGGCGGGCCAGCCGCAGCGTCAGGGTGTCGGTGCCGACCACGACCGCCGCGACGCCCGGCAGCGGACGTCCGGCCTGCACGCAGGCGGTGGCCAGCGTGCGCAGCACCCGGTCGATGGTCCACGCCGCCGCGTCATCCCGAGGCGCGACCGGTCCCGGCTTGCGGGACCTGCGCCCGCGCGTCTTCGCGCCCATCTTGGCGAACAGCCCGGCCCGCAGCGCCCACCACACCAGGCCCGCGATCACCAGCACCGCCACCACGATCGCCAGGATCAGAACCAGCGGACTGCTCGACGAACTCTTCGACTTCGACGAAGCGGGGGCGGAAGCCGAGACCGGTGCGCTGTGTGAGGCACTGGCGCCGGTGCTCGCCGA
This sequence comes from Catenulispora pinistramenti, assembly GCF_018274385.1. Lineage (GTDB taxonomy): Bacteria > Actinomycetota > Actinomycetes > Streptomycetales > Catenulisporaceae > Catenulispora > Catenulispora pinistramenti. Next base: position 31,124 of record NZ_JAAFYZ010000052.1, read on the forward strand.
TCCGGCCGTGGTCGGTGCCGCGCCAGAGCCCTGAGAAGGTGCGGGCTGTCCGGGCGGCGCGGGTCCCAGGAACGGCAGCGGACCGGCGATGAGCCCGTCGCCCTTGGCGTCGTCGGGCAGTTTGACGAACCAGCCGGGGGTGATCTTCGCCGGGTCGGTGAACAGGCGGCCGTCAGGCTCCTGACGGTTCTTGTTGATCGCGAAGATGTCCTGGGCGCGGTTCTGGTTTCCCAGGAACCGCTGCGCGATCTCGGCCAGGAACTCCGGCTTGCCCTGGTAGCCGTCGGCGACCCAGTAGTACTTCACCGGCGTGCCGCTCGGGTCGAAGTGCAGCGTGGGGAGCACGCCGGTGATGACGCCGTCGCCGACGGCGTCGTTCGGCAGTTGCAGGAACCAGCCGGGGGAGATCTTCGTCGGATCGGCCACCGTGGCGCCGTCCGGCTCCAGGTGCCCCTTGTTCAGGTCGAAGATGTCGGTCGAGCGGTTCCCGTTGTGCAGGAACCGCTGCGCGATCTCGAACAGGAACTCCGGTTGACCCTGGTAGCTGCTGGTCACGACGTAGTACTTCACGGGGGGCGGCGCCTGGGCCGCCCTGGCCGTCGCCGGCCACACCGCGGCCAGCAGGACGAGCGCGGCCGCGACGACGGACGTCAGGGCGCGGCGCAGCACGGTCACCGGCATCGGGGCCTCCTGCCTCACGTGGGTTCACGACGCTTGAATCGTTGGCCCGGCCGGGCCTGGGTGTCAACGCAGGACCCTGGGTCCCTGGGCCCATACGCGCAGATCAGAGCCTGGCCCGGTGGCCCGGGCCGCGCCTAGCGTGTCCGGTGTCCGCCGCACACACGTGTCGACGCAGCAGCGCCCGGCACCGTTTCGAAGGGAGCATCCACCGATGCCGAACCTCAACGTCACCTACGGGGAGATGTCGGACGCCGCGACGCGGATGCGCAACGACAAGGCCGACATCGACTCCAAGATCGCCGAGTGCAAGAGCATCGTCGACACCCTGACCGCCTCCGGCTTCGTCACCGACCAGGCCTCCGGCCGGTTCGACGACGTCCACAACGAGTTCGTGACCTCCGCGAACCAGCTGATGGACTCGCTGGACCAGCTCTCGGGGTGGCTGGACAAGGCGGTCTCGGCGATGCAGGACATGGACACGCAGATGGCGCAGTCCCTGCCGCAGAAGTGACCGGTATCTGAATCAGCACTCTGGCTCAATCAGCGGATCTGGGAGAGGCGACCGCCATGCGCATGCTGATCACCGTGGCCCGGCCGGCGGGCCGGTCGCATGACGTCGTGGTGGACGCCGATCCCACGACACCGGTCCGGGACGTCGTCAAGGGGCTGCTGGACGTGGTCGGCGCGGACGCCGTGGCCGACGTCGCCGAAGCCGTGTTCCTCGACGGCGTCCGCGTGGACCTGGCCGGCCCGCTGGGCACCGCCGGGATCCACGACGGCGCGGTCCTGTGGCTGGGCGCCCCCGGCGAGGCCGGGGAGCCCGGCCATCCGGCGGCTTCAGGCTCCGGCCTGGTCACCATCCGCGCCGTCGCCGGCAAGGACAGCGGCCGGGTCTGGCACCTGGGCGCCGGCGTGCACCAGATCGGCTCGGACCCCTCGTGCGCGGTCCGGCTCGGCTCGGGCCAGCCCGGCGTCGTGGCCACCGTCCGGGTCAGCCTGGACGCCTCGGTCCGGATCCGGCCGGTCGCCCTGCGCGAGCCGCCGGAGCTGGACCGGGTCCCGCTCGCCGACGCCGCCGCCGAGACCGACTGGCCCGAGGCCGTGCAGGTGCGGATCGGCGAGAGCCGCTACGAACAAGGCGCGGTCCGGCAACCCGACGCGATGATCGAGGTCTCGCCGGAAGGCGAGTGGCTGGACTACAACCGGCCGCCGCGGCTGCTGCCGCCGGATTCCCGCAACTCTTTCCGGCTCCCCGCCGAGCCGGCGCCGGCCCGCCAGAGCCCCATGCCCTGGATCACTGCCCTGATGCCGGTCGGCCTGGGCGTGGTGATGACGGCCATTCTGCACAACACCAGCTATCTGCTGATGGCCGGGTTCTCGCCGGTGATGATGATCGGCAACTGGCTCAACGGCCGCCGCACCGGCAAGGTCGGACACCGCCGGATGCAGGCCGAGCACGTCGAGCAGCTGGCCGCCGCCGAGCAGGACATCGGCCGCGCGATGGAGCTGGAGCGGTTGCGGCTGCGGTCCTGGAGCCCGGACGCCGCCGAGCTGCTGCTGATCGCGACCGGTCCGCGAAGTCGCCTGTGGGAGCGCCGTCGCAGCGATCCCGACCACCTCCTGGTCCGGGTCGGCCTGGCCGATCTGGACAGTTCAGTGGTGGTCGAGCAGGTCGACGGCGCGCAGCGCACCTCGCAGCACCGCACGGCCCACGACGCCCCCGCGGCGTTCTCCATCGCGCAGGCCGGTGTGGTCGGTGTGGCCGGGCGCGGGGAGTGGCCGCGGCGCATGGCACGCTGGCTGGTCGGCCAGATCGCGGTTCTGCAGAGCCCGCGCGACCTCCAGCTCTACGTCCTCACCGACCCCGCCGGCGACAGCCTGTGGGACTGGGCCACCTGGCTCCCGCACGCCCGGCCGAGCCTGGGACAACGAGCCCTGACTCTGGTCGGCGCGGACGCCGAGACGCTCGGCCACCGCGTCGCAGAGCTCGGAGATCTGATCGCCGCGCGCCAGCGGGCCCGGCTCGACTCCGGCGCCGGCGCGGGCCGTGTCGACCCGGACATCGTCGTCGTCCTGGACGGCGCGCTGCGGCTGCGCGCGCTGCCCGGCGTCGTCACGGTCCTGCGCGAAGGCCCGGCCGTCGGCGTCTACAGCATCTGCGTCGACGCCGACGAGCGCACGCTGCCCGAGGAGTGCACGACGATCCTGGCCGGCGGCATCCCCGGCCAGCCGGTGAGCCTGCGTCAGCAGCGGGCCGCGCGGATCGACGGGATCCTGGCCGACGACGTGAGCGCCGACTGGTATCCGGTGGTCGGCCGCCGCCTGGCGCCGCTGCGCGACGTCAGCGAGGTGGCCGGCGGGATGGCGCTGCCGGACGCCGCCCGGCTGCTGGACCTGCTGGATCTGTCCGACCCGAGCCCCGCAGTCCTCAGCGGACGCTGGCACGCCGGAGGCCGCAGCACCAAGGCGATCATCGGCGCCTCGCTCGACGGCCCGTTCGCCCTGGACCTGGTCGCGCACGGCCCGCACGGCCTGGTCGCCGGGACGACCGGCTCGGGCAAGTCAGAGTTCTTGCAGAGCCTGGTCGCCTCGCTCGCGGTCGCCAACCGGCCGGACGCGATGACCTTCGTCCTCGTGGACTACAAGGGCGGCGCGGCGTTCAAGGACTGTGTCGACCTCCCGCACACCGTCGGCATGGTCACCGACCTGGACACACACCTGGTCGAGCGCGCGCTCACCTCGCTGGGCGCGGAGCTGACGCACCGCGAGCGGCTGCTGGCCGCCGCCGGGGCCAAGGACCTGGAGGACTACCTCGACTACGCCACCCGGCGGCCGGACCTGGCACCGATCCCGCGACTGCTGATCGTGATCGACGAGTTCGCCTCGATGGTCCGCGAACTGCCGGACTTCGTCACCGGTCTGGTGAACGTCGCACAGCGCGGCCGTTCCCTGGGTATCCATCTGATCCTGGCGACCCAGCGGCCGTCCGGCGTGGTGTCCGCCGAGATCCGGGCCAACACGAACCTGCGGGTGGCGCTGCGGGTCACCGACGCGGGGGAGAGCACCGACGTCATCGACGCCCGGGACGCGGCGAGCATCTCGCCCACGCATCCCGGCCGCGGCTACGCGCGCCTGGGTCACAGCTCCCTGCTGCCGTTCCAGACCGGCCGCGTCGGCGGCCGGCGGCCGTCCAAGGACCGCTCGGTCGCCGCGCCGGCGCCGTTCCTGCGTCCGGTGGACTGGCTGGATCTGGGCCGGCCGGCACCGGAGCGGCCGGCCGCGGTCGCCGAGACCGACGTGGTCACCGACCTGTCGGTGCTGGTCTCCGCGCTGCGCCAGACCACTGATTTGCTCGGCCTGCCCGAGCAGCGCCGCCCCTGGCTGCCGCCGCTGCCGACGGCCCCCGTGGTGGAACTCGCCACCGAGCCGACGCCCGCGGAGTCCGGCGAGCCGGTGTTCTCCTGGGCGATCCAGGACCTCCCGGCGGCGCAGGCGCAGGAGCCGGTCACCATCGATCTGGCCACGTTCGGCCACTTCCACATCATCGGCGCGCCGCGCTCGGGCCGGTCCCAGGCGCTGCGCACCATCGCAGCCGCCGCGGCCAGTGCCGCCTCGGTACCGGACCTGCACCTGTACGGCCTGGACTGCGGCAACGGCGCGCTGCTGCCGCTGAGCAAGTTCCCGCACTGCGGCGCGATCGTGCAGCGCTCGGAGACCGAACGCGCCTCCCGGCTGCTCAAGCGGCTGCACGCCGAGGTGATGAACCGGCAGCGGATCCTCGGCGAGGGCGGGTTCGCCGACGTCACCGAACAGCGCCGGGCCAGTGCGCCGGAGGAACGGCTGCCGCACATCATGCTGCTGCTGGACCGCTGGGAAGGGTTCATGGGGACGCTCAGCGAGCACGACAACGGCTCGCTGACCGACATCATCCACACCCTGATGCGCGAGGGCGCCAGCGTCGGCGTGCACGTGCTGATCGCCGGTGACCGAACCCTGATGTCGGGCCGCATCAGTTCCCTGACCGAGGACAAGCTGGTACTGCGACTGCCGGACAAGTCCGACTACTCGTTGGTCGGTCTGAACCCGCGCACGATCCCGGAGAACATGGCGCCCGGCCGTGGCTACCGCTCGATGGGCTCCACCGAGACGCAGGTCGCCCTGGTCGCAGCCGACCCCTCCGGCCCGGCGCAGGTCTCCGCGCTGCGGTCACTGGCCTCCCAGCTGACCGACCGCGAGGTCGACGTCCCCAAGAGCCAGCGGCCCGGCCGGATCGCGGTGCTGCCGGCACAGCTGACGTTCGAGGAAGCATGGGGCTATCTCGAAGAGGAACGCAAACAGCCCTGGGCGTTGCTCGGCGTCGGCGGCGACGAGTTGGAGCCGGTGGGCGCGACCCTGTTCGGCGACCGGCCGACGTTCCTGATCGCCGGACCCTCTGGATCCGGGCGCAGCACGGCGCTCGGGGTGATGGCCGAATCGCTGCTGCGCACCGGCGCCGAGATCGTGATCGGCGCGCCGGGCCTGACGCCGCTGACCGCGCTGGTCGGCCGCCCGGGGGTGCGCGGCGTGGTGAGCGCATCGGACCCGGTCGAGGAGGAACTGGCCGCGCTGCTCGACCCGGGCGAGGGCCCGGTGGTGCTGATCATCGACGACGGCGAGGCCTGGCGCGAGTGCCGGGCCCGGGAATGGCTGCGGTCCTACGTCCGCACCGGTTCGGGCCGTAACAGAGGCCTGATCCTCGGCGGCGAGATCGGCTCGGTGGCGATGGGCTTCTCCGGCTGGCAGGCCGAGGTGAAGAAGAACCGCCGCGGCGCGCTGCTGTCCCCGCCCGAGCTGAGCAACGGCGACCTGGTCGGCATCCGGCTGGCCCGCTCCCAACTCGCGCCGCGCGTGGTCCCCGGCGCCTGCCTGGTGCACCTCGGCGACGGCGTCCTGATGACCGCGCAGATCCCGACCGTGAGTCCTGACCAGAACCGGAACCAGAACCAGAACCCGAACAAGGAGCCCTGATGGCCGACCTCATCGTCAGAGACGACCTGGTGAGCCTGCTCAACGATCTCAATTCGCTGATCGGCGAGTTCGAGGGCGCGCTGGACTTCCAGAACGAGGACAAGGGCCTGTGGGGCCAGAAGAACGCCAACTTGTCGATGGGCGACTTCGCCGCCAACTGGCGGATCCACCGCGACTCCATGGTCAAGGACATGAAGTCGCTGCGGGACTCGGTCGACAAGATCAACCAGGCGTGGCAGCAGGGCGACCAGCAGCTCGCCGACAGCCTGAACCAGCAGTCGTGACCCGGCGGGAGGAACCGTGAGCATCCGCAACCTGGGCAGCTGGGAGGCGCTGGGCCTGGACTCCGATCCGGTCCACGCCGACCCGGACGAGGTCGCCTCGGCCCAGCAGCGCTACCAGAACATCGCCTCCACCATCGACGACGCCGTCTCCCGGCTGCAGAAGGTGATGGACGACAACGCCGACGGTCTGGTCGGCCAGTACATCGACGGGCTGCGCAAGAGCGCGGGCTCGCTGCACGACGAGTTGCAGAAGGCCGGCGTCCGCTATCACGACGTCGCCGACCAGATCAAGATCTACGAGCCCGAACTGCAGACCGGCCTGGACGAGACGGCCGCGGCGCTGAACGACGCGAACAGCGCCGCGGGCCAGCAGAAGCAGGCCACTTCGATGCCCGACCCGCAGAAGGGCACGGACGGCACCGTCTCGCCGCAGGAGCAGCAGAAGGGCACTGACAAGACCAACGCCGAGAACCAGGCCAACGACGCGCTCTCCGCCGCCAAGAACCGGCTCAACAACGCCCTGGACCAGCTGAACGTGGCCGGCAAGCGGTTCGGCGACGCGGTCAACAGCAAGAACTACCACGACGGCCTGACCGACACCTTCAAGGACAAGCTCGACGAGATCCTGGGCTGGTTCAGCAAGATCCTGGGCTACATCGGCATGGCGCTCGGCGCGCTGGCGCTGCTGGTCCCCGGGTTGGACATCGTGGTGTTGGCCGGGGTGGTGGTCGGGGCGGCGTCACTGATCGTCAACTCGATCCTCTACGCCGACGGCAAAGGCAGCGTGTTGGACGTGGTCTTCGGCGCGATCGGCCTGGGCCTGGGCTTCATCGGAATCGGGGCGGCCCAGCTGGCCAAGGGGCTGGCCAACGACGCCAAGGCGCTGGCGGGCATCACCGGGCGGCCGGGCGCGCCGCAGCTGGGCTTCGCCGACAACACCTTCGGCGGGGACCTGAACAACATCCCGCTGCGCCCCATCGGCCCGGCCCCGTCCACCATGAACGACCAGTTCCTGATCGACCCGGTGACCAACGCGGCCACCAAGTGGGACCACATGTCCGACTGGTACAACAACCCGGTCACCAACAGTGCCCTGGCCTGGCTCGGCGGCAAGGCCGGCAACCTGCCCGGCATGCTGGGGTTCTACGGCGGCAAGATGGGCGCCGTCCCCGAGATCGGGTTCTGGGGGTCGGCCGGCAAGCAGATCGGCGACGCCTGGAACATGTGGAAGGGCCTGGGCACCAACCCCCTGAAGAGCATCGCCGACTGGGCCGGCGTGCTCGGCGGCTGGAGCGGCTACAAGGGGCTGGCCGGGATCATGGGTGCCGTCGGCGGCAAGATCAATCCGGCCTGGTACGTCTGGGGCGGCTTCAACGCCATCTTCGGCCTGGGCATCGGCATCTCCTACACCGGCGGACGCGAGTCCGGCCTGATCCCCGCGGTGAATCCCTGATGGCGGTAAGGAAAGGAGACGACAGCCATGACAGCGGACGATGATTCGGCCGAGCTCACAGTGCCCTGGTTCTGGGGCCGGGTCCCCGATCCCGGCGCCACCGAGGACGAACAGAGCGCCTGGGCCGACGGCGTGGTCGAGATGTTCGAGGAGTGGACCCGCGACGGCTGGGACGAGGACTTCCGCCAGCGCTGGATCGCCGAGGAGAACCTGCCCGAGGACTACCCCTTCACCGCCGACAACATCGGCCGCGGTGTCGCCCGCTGGCTGACCGACCGCGCCGCCACCCTCCCGGTGTGGCAGCGCATGGCCTGGGGCACCGCCTTCATCCAGGGCTGGCCGCGCTGGTCCCCGGTGCCGGTGGTGGTCGAGTACCGGGCACCGGTCGCCGACGACCCGATCTATCTGATGGAACTCGTCGGGGCCGACTCCGGCGGCGGCGAGCCGGCGTCGTCCGACGGCGGCCTGGGCCTGGGCCGACAGATCGAGTACGTCAGCACCCCGTACGGCGACGGACTCCGCGTACTCAGCGTGCAGCGCACCAACGACCACCTCGCCTACGGCCGGCTGGACGCGGCGATGCGGCTGGACTGGCCGGCCGCCGAGGACCGGCCGGCGGCGCGGGTCGACGTGCTGCTCACGACCCGGGTGATGGATCTGCAGCTGATGGGGCTGATCGGTCCGGGGGTGGAGAAGCTGATGCAACAGATCGCCGAGCATCCGAAGCCGATCGGGCCGAATCCTGAGCCCGCAAGGGATTCAGCGCTTGGTTCGACCTCCAGGACGAACGCCGGGACGACGACCGACCCGACCGCCGGCGCCACGTCGAACACACCGACCGCCGGCGCCACGTCCAACACGAACACGAACACACCGACCGTGCCGAACCAGATCCCGCGGGCCGAGCCCGCCAGGGGGTGAACCGATGATCGACGTCGAACTGGTGCTGCCGGCCGGCTGGGCCGTCCTGCCGACCGCCCCGGACACCGAACGCGTGCGCAAATGGGCCATCGACGGCATCATCGGCCGCGCCCTGCCCGCCACCCTGCCCCGCGACCGCGCCGAACCCTGGCGCCGCGAACTGCGCAAGCAGCTCACCGCCAGCACCGACGAGGCCAGCCGCCAAGGCGCGCGCTGGGTCGTCATGCCCCTGCGCGAGTTCAACAGCACCCGCATTCCCGGCTCGATGCTGATCACCATCCTGGAAGACCAGGATCCGCAGGACCCCGAGCAACTGCTGGCCTCGATCCTGGACGACGCCGGACCGGACGGGTCGTGCGTCGACATCGGCGGCGCCACCGCCGCGCGGATCTCAGCCGTCATCCACCAGGAGATGTACGGCAGGGACACCGTCGGAGTCCGGGTGTCGTACTACCTGCCGCACCCGGCCCGCCCCGGCGTCTGGGGCCTGATGACGTTCTCCGTCCTGGCCGGCGCCGACGTCGACGACCCCGTGGTCCGCGCCATCGTGTTCCTCTTCGACACCATCGCCGCCACTTTGCGCTGGGTGGAGCGCGACGCCGCGCCGACCCAGGACGAGGTGCTGGCGATGGTCACCGCGACCGTCGCGGAGCTGGAAGGAGTCGCCTCCTGAATCAGGGGACGATGACGTCCGTCGTCCACTGTTTCTCGTCGGGGCCGATCAGGGTGAGGAGTTTGAGCAGTCCCTTCGGTCCGCCGACCTCATTGAGCCCACCGGCGTTGCCCGGGGCCTCCACACAGGCGTCCAGGCCCGCCGAGGTCTTGCACTTGTCATCCTTCGTTCTGCTCACCGAGCCGTGCGGGCCGACCTCGATGTCGACAGGCCCGCCGTCTCTATCGAAGACGAGTATCGCGCTCCAGGTCCCCGGCGCTCCGTCGCCGAATCCGCCCGGGCGCCACAGGAAGGCTTGGTCCGGCTGGAGGTCCGCTGGAAGTCCCGCCACGGTGAACGGCATGGGAACCTGCGCCGGAGTGTCAGTCACCTGCGTTGCGATGCGCAGCAGCGTCGCCTGCCATTGCACCGAGACCGGGACGGAGGCTGGCGGAGCGCTGTCGCCAGAGGCCGCCGGGTCCACCGGTACCCCGCTGATCTTGGAAACGGCGGCGGCGGACTGGTTCCAGTTGACGTCCCAAGTCAGCATGAACCACCGGCCGCCCTGCGCGGGGAAGCGCAGCTGGAAGAACCCCGCGAACTGACCTTGATTCCCGGATTGGGTGACCCAGTACGCCTTGCGCCCGTCGTCCAGAGTCGCCGGGATCATGCGCTCGTGGATGTTGGGCGCGCCGGGGCCGTCGCCGGGAAGCGGCTGGAGATCGACGCGGGGTGCGCCCTCAGGCGACTTGTTCCCCTGGGCGGTGACATCACTGTCGTGGCCGTTGACCGCGGCCTCGTAGCTCACGTTCGGCAGCGAGTCGGGCAGCCATCCGAAATGGGCGACCGTGGCCAGCGGATCGGCGCCGATTCCGGATCTGGCCGCCGCGGCGGCGGAGATCGCCGATGGCGCCGTCGGGGCGAACGCCGCCGCGATCCCGAAAACCGCCGCCACCGCGAGTGCACCGCTGCCCCCGACAGCCGAGGCCCGAGCCGCCAACACCCGCCGTCGGCCCACGGCGGCCACCCGAGCCGGATCGAACGGGCTCGGCGGTGCCGGGGCGTCGGCCAGGTCGGTCAGCCGCGAGCTCAGGCGGTCGAAGCCGGGCCCGTGGAAATGGTGTCTATCGAAATCGTGTCCGTCGAAGCCGGGCCCGTCGAAATCGTGCCCGTCGAAACCGTGTCCGTCGAAGTCATCGCTTCCGTGGAGTCCGTCGTTCACAGTCCTCGTCCTTCCATGGTGTCGGCGGCCCCGGATTCCAAACGGACCCGCAGCGTCTTCAGGCCGTGCCAGGTCTGGCTTTTCACGTTGCCCGCCGAACACTGCAGGATCTCAGCGGTCTGATCGACTGACAGGTCGCAGTAGTAACGCAGCACCACGGCCGCACGCTGCCTCGGCGGCAGCGCCGCGAGCGCGGCGCGCAGGTCCAGTGCCGCGTCCAGGTCCAGCACCGTCGCCGACCGGGCGTCGGCCAGCACCTCCGGGTCCGGCTCCCGCTCGTGGTTGACTACGCGCTGCCACCAGGGCCCGCGCTGTTCGGCCAGGAACACGTTGATCAGCGTCCGGCGCGCGTAGCCGTCGATGTTCTCGACCTGCCCGGCCCGGTGCCAGCTGGTGTAGAGCCTGAGCATGCTGGCCTGGACGAGGTCGTCCGCGCGGTGCCAGTCCCCGCACAGCAGATACCCGACCTTGCGCAGCCACGGCGCGCGTGCCCTGGCGAATTCGGTGAACTCGGCGTCCCGCGCCAGTTCCCCCACAGCCGTCCCCCTGTCTCGATCACAGCGTGGATGCACACTGCCAGATCACTAATGCGTGGGCCCGTGCCGAGGGTTGCATCGCGTGGACCGACTTCTTCACAGTCGCGGCGGCGGTTGTACGCTGACCTCTGTGACGAACCGAGGAGCGACCGCCGCGAGACTGCTCGCCGCCTTCGCCACGCTCCTGGTGCTGTTCGGCGGGCAGAACACCGCCGTCCTGGTCGCCTCGGCCTCCGCCCTGGCGCTGCTCGCCGCCGCACTGCGGCGCAGCGCGTTCTCGGTGCTGATGGCCGGGACCGCGGTGGCCGCGCAGACCGCCGCCGCCGCGCGATCCTTGTTGCGCGACACGGCGTTCCTGCCGCAACGCGACCCCGATGCGGCCGGCAAGCCCCATCCCCGACCGCCGGGATCGAACCCCGCGACCGTCTGACCGGCCGCCGCGCTGATCCGCGATCGCTGATCCGATAGCGCTGATCCGCCACCGCTGACCCGCGGCCATGCCGGCCCGGTCCATCTCGCCGATCTCATCCATCCGCAAGATGCCCGAAGGGGTTCGCCATGCCGTTCTACTCCCTGCTCACCCCGGCCATCGTCGCCGCCTACCACGCCGTCACCGGCCTGTCCGTCGTGCTGGTCCCGGTGCTCGGCGGCCTCGGCCCGGCCGTCGCGATCGTCGTGTTCACCGCCGCCGTCCGCCTGTGTCTGCACCCGCTGAACCGGGCCCAGATGACGGCGCAACTGTCCGGGCAGAAGGCCCGCGCCGCGCTCGCCCCGGCCGTGCAGAAGCTCCAGCGCAAGTACAAGAACGACCCGCTGCGCGCCCAGCGCGAGACCGTCGAGTTGTACCGGGCCAACGGCGTGAAGCTGGCGCCCGGCATCGGACTCGGGCTGGTGCAGATCCCGGTGTTCATCGTCGTGTACCGGCTCTTCGTCTCGCCGACCATCGGCGGGCACCACAACGCACTGCTCAGCGACCAGCTGTTCGGCGTCGGCCTCGGCTCCCACTTCCGGGACGTCTTCAGCGGGTCGTCAGTGGCGCTCGGGCACGCCGCGGTGTTCGTGGGGCTGATCGCGGCGCTCGCGGTCCTGGCCACCTGGTCCTCGCGCCGGATGCGGGCGAGTGCCGCGCTCGACGCAGTCCCGGTGACCGGTGCGAGTACCCCCGCCCCCGGCGTCACCAAGCTGATGTCCCTGCTGCCGTACTTCTCAGTCCTCGGGGCCGTCGTACTCCCGGTCGCCAGCAGCCTCTACGTCGCGACCACAACCCTGTGGACCCTCGTCGAACGGCGCCGAATGGTGGTGCAGCCCGCTCAGTCCTGAACCACGGCTCAGTCCTGAATCACCCACTGGCTGCCGTCGATCAGCTCCCGCACCACATCCAGATGCCCGGCGTGCGTCGCGGTCTCGGTGATGTGGTGCAGGACGATCTGCCGCACCGAGTCCAGCCGCCACGTGCCGAACACGTACTCCGGCCACCACGTCGGGGCGGCGTCCAGATCGCACTCGGCCAGCACCGCGTCGGAGCGTTCGGCCTCCGCGCGGTAGCGGGCGAACACCTCCTCGGCCGGCAGGTCCGCGTCGAGCTTCCAGCCGCCGGGCTCCCGGCGCTCCACGGTGTCGATGACCTCCTGGTCGCGGGCGATGACGCCGCGGAACCAGAAGCGCTCGTCGTCATAGGTGAGATGGCTCACCAGCGCCAGGCAGGTCCAGCCGGACGGCAGGATCGGGCGGCGCAGCGTCTCGGCGTCCAGGCCCTCCAGGGCGCCGAGGACGTGTTCGCGCTGGCTGCGCAGGTAACGGAGCAGGTTCGCACGTTCGTCAGTCACCCCGCGCATTGTTCGCTACCCGGCGTGACCTTGCCAAGTGGAAACGATTTTCATATGCTTCCGGCTGTCGGGACTTGAAAACGGTTTTCATCATCAAGCTCATGAGCGTGAGCCTGCACATAGAGGGGGTCTCCATGAACGGGAGTCTGAAGCGCGCGGCCGGCGGCCTGCTGGCGGTCGGGGTGGCCGTGGCGCTGACCGCGGGCTGCTCGACCAAGTCGACGGCCAAGCCCGCCGCCGCGGCGGTCCCGGGCGGCCAGGCCGGGTCCAGCACGAAGATCGCGGTGGTCGCCGCCGAGAACTTCTGGGGCTCGATCGCGCTCCAGCTCGGCGGGACGCACGTGGCCGAGACGTCGATCATCACCAACCCGGACACCGACCCGCACTCCTACGAGGCCACCCCGAACGACGCCAAGCTCATCGCCGGCGCGCAGCTGTTCATCCAGAACGGCATCGGCTACGACACCTCCTGGGCCCCCAAGCTGGTCTCGGCCAACCCGGCCTCCGGCCGCGACGTCCTGACCGTCGGCGACGTGGTGGGCCTCAAGGACGGCGACAACCCGCACCAGTGGTACTCGCACGACAGCGTCTACAAGGTCATCGACGCCATCGTCGCCGAGTACAAGAAACTGGACCCGGCCGACGCCTCCTACTTCGACACCCAGAAGCAGAGCTTCGAGAACACCACGCTGGCCACCTTTAACCAGCTGGAGTCCGAGATCAAGACCCAGTACGCCGGCACCCCGATCGGCGCCTCGGAGTCCATCGTCTCGCCGCTGGCCGACACCCTCGGCCTGAAGATGCTGACGCCGTACTCGTTCCTGAAGGACATCTCCGAGGGCAACGACCCCTCGGTGGCGGACAAGACCACGATCGACGGCCAGATCAAGGGCAAGCAGATCAAGGTCTACGTCTACAACTCGCAGAACTCGACGCCGGACATCGCGGCTCAGGTCAACGAGGCCAAGGCCGCCGGGATCCCGGTGACCACCGTGACCGAGACCCTCGCACCGGCGTCCGCTACCTTCCAGGACTGGATGGTCGGCGAACTGCAGGGGCTGAAGGCGGCACTGGCCCAGGCGACGGGCCACTGACGCCCTGGCGGAAGCAAGCGGGCGGCGGCGGCGTTGGCAGCCGACGGGCCCGGGAAAGTGGTGGAGACGATGACGGCGGTGGATGCGGTGGATGCGGTGAACACGGATTCTGAGGCGGCGGCCGCGCTGCTGGACGGCGAGAGCCGGGTGTGCAACGCGGGCAACGAACCGGTGGCGGTCGTGGAACTGCGCGGCGCCTCGGCGTCGGTCGCGGGCCGCACCCTGTGGGGCGGCGTCGATCTGACGGTCGAGTGCGGCGAGTTCGTGGCCGTCCTGGGTCCGAACGGCGTCGGAAAGTCAACGCTGGTCAAGGTTCTGCTCGGGGTGCTGCCCGCGGCCGCCGGCGAGGTCCGGGTCCTGGGCCACCGCCCCGGCACCGCAGGCGCGCAGATCGGCTACCTGCCCCAGCGCCGCTCCTTCGACGCCTCGCTGCGCATCCGCGGCATCGACGTCGTCCGCCTCGGCCTGGACGGCGACCGCTGGGGCATCCCGTTGCCCGGCACCCGCCGGTTCGGCGGCACCAAGCGGCGGGAAGCCGACGCCCGGGTCCGCGAGGTGATCGAACTGGTCGGCGCGTCAGCCTACGCGCACCGGGCGATCGGCGAGTGCTCCGGCGGCGAACAGCAGCGGCTGCTGATCGCCCAGGCGCTGGTCCGCAAGCCCCGGCTGCTGGTGCTGGACGAGCCGCTGGACTCCCTCGACCTGCCGAATCAGGCCTCTGTCGCGGCCCTGATCGGCCGGATATCGCGCTCGGAGGACGTGGCCGTGGTGATGGTCGCGCACGACGTGAACCCGATCCTGCCCTACCTGGACCGGGTCGTGTACCTGGCCGACGGCGGCGCGGCCTCCGGCACGCCGGAGGAGGTCATCACCACCGAGACCCTGTCCAAGCTGTTCCGCACGCCGGTCGAGGTGCTGCGGGCCTCCGACGGCCGGCTGGTCGTGGTCGGCGGCCCGGAGGCGCCGGTGATGCACTCCGATCGGCACGCCGGGGCGCTCGTCGGCGGCGACGGTCGTGATGCCGACCGGCGTGCGACGGACCGTCGCGTCACGGATGGCCGCGCCTCTGACCGGCGCGCCGCCGACCGCCGCCCGGCCGGATCGGAGGCCGACGATGCCCGCTGACTCCGGCCTGTCCTGGAACCTGCTCTCCGACATCGACCAGATGTGGAAGCTGGACTCGATGGTGAACGCCTACCGGGCCGGCACGATCGTCGCCGTCCTGGCGGCCGTCGTCGGCTGGTTCGTGGTGCTGCGGCGCCAGACCTTCGTCGCGCACACCGTGTCCCTGGCCGGTTTCCCTGGCGCCGCGGCCGCGGTCTTCCTCGGCGTGAGCGCCTCGTGGGGCTACTTCGGGTTCTGCATCGGGGCGGCGGCGGTGATCGCGGCCCTGGCCCGCAGCGGCAAGGGCGGGATGGCCGAGGAGTCCGCGCTGACCGGCATAGTGCAGTCCTTCACGCTGGCCTGCGGGATGCTGTTCGTCGCGCTCTACAAGGGCTTTCTCAACGGGGTCAACTCCCTGCTGTTCGGCAGCTTCCTCGGCGTCACGCCCGGCGACATCGCGGTGCTCGCCGCCGTCGCTGCCGTGGTCTTGCTGGCCATGGCGCTGATCGGCCGCCCGCTGCTGTTCGCCTCGGTCGACCCGGCCGTCGCCGACGCGCGCGGCGTCCCGTCCCGCACGCTCAGTTTGCTGTTCCTGGTGTTGCTCGGCGCCACCGCCGCCGAGGTCTCGCAGATCACCGGCTCGCTGCTGGTGTTCGCGCTGTTGGTGATGCCGGCGGCCACGGCGCAGCGGATCACCGCGCGGCCCGGCCGCAGCCTGGTCCTGTCCGTCGTGTTCGCGTTGGCGGTGACGTGGTTCGGCTTGGGGGCGGCGTACTTCTCGCCCTACCCGATCGGCTTCTGGATCACGACTTTCGCGTTCGGTTGCTACCTCTTGGCGAACCTCTACGGGTTCGTCGTGCGGTGGCGTGGTGCCGGGCGTCGGCACATGGTGGAAGCCCTGGGGGTCTCATGAGCATGTTCAGCCATCCGTTCATGGTCTACGCGCTGCTCGGCGGGACCGGGATCGCGGCGGCCTGCGGGGCGGTCGGGTTCTTCCTCGTGCTGCGGGCGCAGGTGTTCACCGGCGACGCCTTGTCGCACGTGGCCTTCACCGGCGCGCTGGCGGCCCTGGCGTTCGGCATCGACCTGCGGGTCGGCCTGTTCGCCGCGACGATCGCGGTCGCGCTGCTGCTCGGCGCGCTCGGCCGGCGCGGACGGGCCGACGACGTGGTGATCGGCAACGTCTTCGCGTGGATCCTCGGGCTCGGGGTCTTCTTCCTGACGCTGTACACGACCAACCGTTCCGGGTCCGGCAACGGCTCGGCGACGATCAACGTGCTGTTCGGCTCGATACTGGGCCTGTCCTCCTCGCAGGCGCAGACCGCGCTGTGGATCGGCGTCGGCGTGGTCGCGGCGCTGGTGTTCATCGCGCGGCCGTTGCTGTTCGCGACCCTGGACGAGGCCGTGGCCGCCGCTCGCGGGGTGCCGGTCCGGGTGCTGGGGTTCGTGTTCTTGGCGCTGGTCGGCGCGGCCACCGCCGAGGCCACGCAGGCCGTCGGGGCGTTGCTGCTGCTCGGATTGGTCGCGGCGCCGGCCGGCACCGCGCTGGTGCTGACCGACCGGCCGTTCCGGGGCCTGGGCCTGGCGGTCGCGCTGGCCGTGGGGGAGATGTGGGCCGGGCTGACGCTGGCCTACTTCGTGCCGCGCATGCCGCCCAGCTTCTCGATCACGGCGGTCGCCACGGCCGTCTACGCGGCGGCCATGATCTATCGGTGGTCTGCCCGGCGCCGCGCGGCGGTGCGTTCGGCGGCGACCGCTGTGGCCCCGGCGCACATCCGGGTCGCGGAACCGGTCGCCACCGCGGACACCGTCTCCGTCTGACGGGGCCGCGCCGCCGTGCCCGGATACGTCACCCGGCAACGCCAGATCATCGCCGAATGCCTCACCGGCCACGCGGAGTTCATCACGGTGCAGGACCTGCACCACCTGATGCGCTCCGCGGGCCATCGGATCGGCCTGTCCACGGTCTATCGCACACTCAGCGCTTTGGTGGCCGCCGGGGCCGCCGACACGTTCCGCGACACCTCTGGAGTCCAGCACTATCGGGCCCGCACCACTGGCGACCATCAGCACTACCTGGTGTGCCGGGCATGCGGGATCAGCGAGCCGGTCGCATCCGACATCGTCGAGCGGTGGGCTGAGGACACGGCGCGGCGGCTCGGATTCGCTGAGGTCGCGCATGTTGTCGAGCTGTCAGGGGTCTGTCGCACGTGTCAGAAACCTGACGGCCTCTGCCTATAGCTGCTGCGGGCTCTGCTGTAGCTACAGTCCGCGCGCCAGCTCTTGGATCACCTCGACCGCCGGTACTTCCCTCGCGGCCCGGAACCCGGTGCCGGCCCACAGATGCAGCCGGTCCGCGTCACCGGCCTTCGCAGCAGCCTGACGGAGAGGGCGGGTCAGGTGGTGGATCGCCGGGTAGCCGTAGGGGGCCGCGGTCTCGTGCCGGTCGATGAAACCGTTGCGGAGGCCGCGTGCGGGGCGTCCGGTGAAAGCGTGGGTGATCGTGGTCTCGGCGAAGATCGGGGCGGCGAGCGCGTCCTTGTGGGTCTGCGAGGCGCCGGACTCGTCGGTACGCAGGAGCAGGGTCCCTACCACGACCGCTTCGGCGCCGGCCGCTAGGAGAACCCTGACATCCTCGGCGCTCGCCACCCCGCCGCCGACCACGACCGGCAGCTCCACGGCCGCCCGCACCTCGCGCACCAGATCCGGCGCGCTCACCGGTGTGAGCGTCCGCAGCGGATCGTAGGTCCCGCTGTGTCCGCCGGCTGCGGGAGCCTGGACGACGAGCCCGTCGACCCCCGCGTCCCGGGCGATCTTCGCCTCGGCGGCCGTCGTCACCGTCGCCAGCACCCGGCTCCCGACCCGGCGCAGCGCCGCGATGTCGCGCACGTCCGGCAAGCCGAACGTCAGCGACACCACCGGCACCGGCTCGGCCAGGAGTAGCGCGAGCTTGTCAGGCCACTCATCGTCGTCATCCACGACCGGCTGCGGGTTCAGTTCCAGCCCGTACGGCGCGGCCTCGGGTGCCAACTCCGCGGCGTAGGCGCGGAACGCCGCGGCGTCCACCGCGTCGGCCCCCGGCACGAACAGGTTCACGCCGAACGTCCCGCCGAGTTCGCGAACCTGCCGGACTTCCGCGGCCAGCGCCTCGGCTTTCTTGTAGCCGCCTGCCAGAAACGGGAACGCGCCGGCTCCCTGCACCGCGCCCACGAGGGCGACCGTGGTCGGCCCACCCGCCATCGGCGCGGCCACGATCGGCAGTTCGGACTCCAGAAACCCGGTCATGGGTCATGCCTACCTGACTTCCGCCCGCCGAGCCATCCGGGCGAGCACCGCCAACACCACCACGCACAACACCGCAGCTCCCCAGGCGAAGTACTGCACCGCTGTGAGCAACCCCACTCGCGTCGCGACGAAGCCGACCCCGACCACCGGCACGCCGACTCCCAGATACAGGATCACGAAGAAGCTCGACATCACGTCCGCGCGCCGGTCCGCCGGTGCCCCGCTGTTGATCGCCGTCAGCCCGCCGAGGAACGTCAGCCCCTGCCCGACGCCGGCCACCACGGTCGCGCCGAGCAGCAGCGCCAGCGACGACACGTTGCCCGCCACCGCGAGCGACGCCAGCCCGATCGCCAGCAGCGGCAGTCCGGCGATCTCCAGCCCGCGCGCCGAACGGCCGTAGCCGAGAACCTGCGCGGTCGCCGAGCAGGCCAGCATCAGGGCCACCGCCGCGCCGCCGAGGAACAGGTTCTTGCTGCCGGACAGCGTCGCCACGTAGGTCGGGATCAGGGTGAGGAACAGCCCCACGACGGCGAACGCCGCGAAGCACGCCGTCCCGCTGGTCGCGAACTCCGAGCGCAGCGCGGCCGGGATCTCGGGGCGTCGCGGACGCCAGCGCGTGCGGGCCTGGTGCGCGGGCAGCGACAGGACCAGCACCATGGCCGGGACCAGCAGCACGATCTCCAGCACGAACGGGAACACCCGCGGCGCCGGTGCGTACTGCGCCAGGAAACCCGCCAGCAGCGGCCCGAGCCCGAGGCCGCCGGCCGTGGCCACCGTCGACACCAACGCCGCCTTGCGCCGGTCGCCGTCGGGTTCGAGCCCGGTCAGCGACGCGGTCAACGGCCCGGTCGCCGCGCCGATCGCGACGCCTTGCAGGACGCGTCCGGCGAACAGCCATCCGGTGCTGGACGCCAACGCGAACACCAGCGCTCCGCCCGCCGCCACGACCAGGGCCGGCACCAGCATCACGCGGTAGCCGACGGCGTCCGCGGCCGGGCCGACCACGAGGAGCGAGGGAATCAGGACCGCGACATACGCGGTGAAGATCAGCGTCAGGGTCAGCGGCGAGAAGCCGAAGCGGGCCTCGTAGCCCTTGTAGAGCGGGGTCGGCAGGTTCGTGCCGGTCAGGAGGATCAGGAACGTGTAGGCCGTTCCCCAGAAACGGATCCGCCGACCTGCCACCGACAGCCCGCCGGGTGCGGCGGTAGCGGTGCCGGTGGAGGCAGTTCCAGCAGTGCCGGTGGCGGCGGTGGTAGCGGCGGTAGCGGTGGCAAGGCGATCGGGCGCCATGAGTCCCTCCCGGGGCAACATGTTCGGTTATCTCGAACATAGCAGATGTTCGAGAATCGCGAACATGATGCTCTAGACTGGATCCATGGCCAGTCGCACCGCCACCGAACTCACCCACCCGGACCGCACCGAGCTGCGCTTCACCGCGGTCCTGGCGGCGCTGAGCGACCCCATGCGGCTGGCGATCGTCGCCCGCCTGGCCGACGTCGAACCGGACGGCGAACTGGCCTGCGGCGTGTTCCAGCTGCCGGTGAGCAAGTCCACGCAGAGCGGCCACTTCCGGACGCTCCGCGAGGCCGGCGTCATCCGGCAGCGCGACGAGGGGACGCGGCGGCTGAACCGGCTGCGCCGCGGGGATCTGGACGAACTGTTCCCGGGGCTGCTCGATCTGGCGATCCCGCAGGGGCGCGAGGTCATGGCCGGGTTCTGATACGCGCACGCCCCGGCATCTTCCGCGCGGGCATCTTCCGCGCCGGTATCTTCCGTCCCCGCGTTCCGCCCCGTGTCCAGCCCCGCGTTGGCCAGGTGCCGGCCAGGTGTCAGTCAGGCCTTTGTCGTCGTGCGGTAGGTCGCGATGAGGCGGATCGCGCCGTCGAGCGCACGGCGCAGCGGCAGCGGGTCGCGGCGGGCCTGCGCGAGGATGAGCCCGCCCTGGAGGCTGGCGAGCGTAGACGCCGCGAGCCAGTCGGCGTCGGCGTCGGCCCGAAGCTCGCCGGAGGCGACCATGGCGGTGAGACCGGCTCGGATACTGGCCTCCCAGCGGTCGAAGCCATCGGAGAGGACCGCCCGGATCTCGTCGTCGCGTTCGCCGAGCTGGCCCAGGAGGTTGGCGATCGGACAGCCCCCCACCCCGCCCCGCTCCTCTTGCAAGGCTACGAGGGCGTCGGTCCAACGCACCAGGCCCGGCCACGTGCCGAGGCCTGCGAAGAGATCGTCTTGGGCGCCGAGCACCGCCTCGTTGGTCGACTCGGCCACCGCGCGCAGCAGGTCGGATTTGTCGTCGAAATAGTGGTACAGCTGGCTGCGTGAGGCGGCGGCGCGTTCGCCGACCTCGTCCAGGCTCGCCCCGAGGGCCCCCTTCTGCGCGACGACCTCGGCCGCGGCGGCCACGATGCGTTCGCGGGTCCGGCGCCCCCGCTCGGTTGTCGGCTGTACTCCCATAGCCGCAGTATCCCACCGACTGGACTTGACAGTCCACTCCGCGTCGGTCAGGGTAGTAGTGGACTGCACAGTCCACTAGCGCCACTGACGTCACCAACGGCTCTGTCACTCAACGGCTCGTCACTCCGAGCCCTCACCAACCCATGGAGGTCCGATGTCCGCCACCATCAGTGAGCAGTCCGGCCAGATCAAGGCCGCCTCGGCCGAGCGGCTCCCCGGCGAGGTGGTCGCGGTCTTCGACCGCAGCGTCGCGGACCTGCTCGAGACGGGGATCCCCGCCGACGCGGTCAAGACCGGTGACCGGGTGGAGCCGTTCACGCTCGACGACGCCGCCGGCCGGCCCGTCAGCCTCGATCAGCTCCTCGCGGCCGGTCCCGCCGTGATCGTGTTCTACCGCGGCGGCTGGTGCCCCTACTGCAATGTGGCGCTGCGCACCTACCAGCGCGAGCTGCTCCCCGAGCTCGATGCGTTCGGCGCCCGGCTGGTGGCCATCAGCCCTCAGACACCCGATGAATCCCTGTCCACCGCTGAGAAGGCGGAGCTGGCCTTCACGGTGCTCTCCGACCCCGGCAGCCGCGTGGCCCAGAGCCTCGGAATCGCTTTCCGGCAGCCCGACGAAGTCCTCGCCGCCCAGCAGCAGCTGGGTCTGGACCTGGCCGCGGTCAACGCCGAAGGCTCGGTCTACCTTCCCCGCCCGACCGTGCTGATCGTCGGCCAGGACCGAACCGTGCGCTTCGTGGACATCCAGCCTGACTACACGGCTCGCACCGAGGTCGCCGATGTCCTCACCGCGCTTGCCGCCCTCGAAACCGACAGGAGCTGACGGAGCTGAGAGGGCTGAGGGGGCTGACGGGCAGCCCCCTCACTCACCACCCAGAAACCGCGTCGGCAACGCGGTCTCCTCGACCACACCGTCCGCACCGCGCCGCACCGAGAACGCCACGGCCCCCGGCCGATCCGCGACGGCCTCCGCCAACTCCTCGTCCACGTAATGCAGCCCGACCCCGTCGTCGCACGCGAACCCGTCCGGCAGCGCGCCCTCGGCGACGAGCCCGTGGAACAGCGGCCGACGCCGGGCCTCGGAGGCGTAGTGCGGGCAGTACGAGCCCTTCAGGAACCCGAGTGCGTCGGTGAACGGCCGCAGGTCCGGGCCGAACGAGTCCGTGGTCCCGCCCTCGAACCAGCAGATCCCGCCGGCGCTGGAGCCGAGCAGTACCACGCCGGCTTCCCAGGCCTTGCGGAACACCTGGTCCAGGCCGTGCACGCGCCACACCGCCAGCATGTTGGCCACGCTGCCGCCGCCGACCCACACCACATCCTGGGACAGCAGCAGGTCTTCGGGGTCTGCGACGTTCGGCATCGGGAACAGGGCCAGATGGCGCACATCCGCCGGGGCGCCGGCGAGACGGTCGTAGAAGCGCAGGGTGGTGGCCGGGTTGTCGCCCTCGGCGGTGTTCAGCACGCACATCTTCGGCCGGGTCTTGCCGCTGAGCCGCCACGCCAGCTCGAAGTAGAGCGGAACGTCCTCGCGCGGCATCATGGCGCCGCCGCCGATCGCCAGGATGTGCTTCCGTCCGTCTGCTGCCATGGCACCGACGGTAGCGCACCGGCAGACACCTCAAAACGCCAGCGCTGAGCAGCCGCGGCCGCTTCCAGTTGCACAGACGCGTCCACCGAGGCAGGCTGGCCCGGCAAAGCGGTGTCGCCGTCCGGATCCTCAAGGACGGCACGCCGTTCCTCACGCTCAACCCGGCCCCGGATCCGGCGTCGGCGATATTTTGGTGTCTATGGACGCGATCGACGTTGCGGAGCTGGCCTTGAGTCTTCCGGACATTGACCCTTCGCAGCCCAGTCCGGCTCGCATCTACGACTTCTGGCTGGGCGGCAGCCAGAACTTCGAGGCCGACCGGGAGGCCGGCCGACGGGCCGCCGAGGCCATGCCCACCCTGGTCGGCGCCATCCGCGCCAACCGCGCCTTCCTCGGCCGGGTGGTGCGCCGCCTGGCCCGCTCCGAAGGCATCACCCAGTTCCTGGACCTGGGCTCCGGTGTACCGACCGTGGGCAACGTTCACGAGGTCGCGATGGAGACGAACCCCGAGGCACGCGTGGTCTACGTCGACGTGGACCAGGTCGCCATCGCCCACGCCCGGGCCCTGCTGACCGACGTCCCCAACGCCGTCGCGATCCTGGCCGACCTCCGCCGCCCCGAGACCGTGCTGGCCCACCCACTGCTCCAGCAGACACTGGACATGTCAAAGCCGGTCGCGGTACTGATGAACGCGGTCCTGCACTTCGTCCCGGACAGCGAGGACCCGGCCGCCATCGTCGCCGCCTACATCGCCGCCACCGCCCCAGGCAGCTACCTGGCCCTGTCCCACGCAGCCCCGGACCTGGCGCACCCCGGCGAGCAACAACAAATGCTCGACGACTACCAGCGCTCCACCCGCGTCCCCTTCATCAACCGCGAGCCCGAGGTCATCGCGGCCTGGCTGACAGGCCTGGAGATCCAGCCCCCGGGCCTGGTGACGGTCGACCAGTGGGAACCCGAGCCGAACGCCGCCGAGACACCGATCCTGCGCACCTACGGAGTCC
The DNA here is from genome assembly GCF_018274385.1 of Catenulispora pinistramenti. GTDB lineage: Bacteria > Actinomycetota > Actinomycetes > Streptomycetales > Catenulisporaceae > Catenulispora > Catenulispora pinistramenti. The sequence goes on from NZ_JAAFYZ010000052.1 coordinate 54,232, forward strand.
TGGCCCGCAAGCCACTGTCAGGCCACGAAGACGAAAGCACCGCCTGAACCGGCTGAGCGGCCACACCCGGGGGAGGTAGCCTGCCATCATGGCGATCCGCAAGTCACTGGAAGAATCCGTAGTGTTCGACGGCCCCAGCACCTACTGGGGCCCGAGATGCGTCGCGGCCATGCAGGCAGCCGGATTCACCCTCACCATGGTGGACGACGCCGCCGGCCGCGTGGAGGGCACGTTCAAGTCCGCCACCGTCTGGGGCGGACTCGTCGTGACCTTGACGCCGGTCGGCCCGACGACGACGCAGATCACCGCGAAGGCGACAGCGAATGTTGACAACCTCTATGCGGCGTTCCGTAGTCCTGGGCGCAAGATTATTGAGGAGTTCAAGGCTGCGCTTACGCGGCTGCCGCTCTGATTTGGCTCGGTGATGTGGCACTTTGGTCCGGCTCTTTGAGCTGGTTTTTTGGGCCAGCTTTTTGGGCCAGCTCTTTGGTCCGGCGCACCGGATCGCCGTTGCCCTGCTCTGGCGTGGGGCTGTTCGGGTTCGGGTTTTTTTGGGGCTGGGGTTTGTGGTCCGGGTTGCTGTTGGGGCGTGGGTTGAAAGGCGATTTTTACGGCCTTCGGTCATAGTTGTGCCGGTTCGGGGTTCGGGGTGGTGGGTGTGTTTCTCGGCTGCCGGTTTCCGCGTTCACAACCCCGCCCCACCTCAGGCCTCTTCAACACCGGCAAGTCAGGACAAGGGCACAGGCCAGATCAAGAGCAAGATCAAGGGCACAGGCAAGATCAACAGCAAGATCAAGGTCAAACCCATGGTGAAGGGCCGGGCCTCCGGCGGGCCTCGGCAACCTCAGGGAAACT
>NZ_JAAFYZ010000520.1 GCF_018274385.1 Catenulispora pinistramenti
CGCCGCGCCACCACCGACGACCCCCACGACCGCGACATCAGCACCTTCCCCCACACCTTCGCCGGCTCGGACTTCACCACCGTCGGTGAGATCTTCAGCGCCACCGCCAACCCCGACCGCAAAAAAGCCTTCGACATCAGAACCGTGATGCGAGCCCTGTCCGACCAGGACCACCCGGTCCTGGAACGCTGGGCCGGCATGGCCGGGGCACAAACCTCCGTGGTCCAAGACGTACACCTCGGCGGCCTACCGGTCTGCCTGATCGGCATCGAATCCCGCGCCGTACCCCGCCGGGGCTTCCCACCCACCGACGGCCCCGACACCTACACCGCCGGCACCCTGTTCCCGCAATCCTCGAAAAAGGTGGCCCGCGCCATCAACTCCGCCAGCGGCAACCGCCCACTGGTGGTCCTGGCCAACCTCTCAGGATTCGACGGCTCCCCAGAATCCATGCGCAAACTCCAACTCGAATACGGCGCCGAGATCGGCCGGGCCATCGTCAACTTCCAGGGCCCCATCGTCTTCTGCGTCATCTCCCGCTACCACGGCGGCGCCTTCGTCGTCTTCTCCAAAGCCCTCAACCCCACCATGACCGTCCTGGCCCTGGAAGGCTCCTTCGCCTCCGTCCTGGGCGGCGCCCCCGCCGCCGCAGTCGTCTTCGCCGGCGACGTCAACTCCCGCACCGCCAACGACCCCCGCATCCGCGACCTGGAAACCC
>NZ_JAAFYZ010000521.1 GCF_018274385.1 Catenulispora pinistramenti
GGTTGGGACGGTGGGATCCGGCGGGGTGAGTAGCGGGAAACGGCGGCATTGGCGCGGCTGTCATAGTGAGCGGCATGAGCGATTCGGTCCTTCATGCGCTGTTGTCCTTCGCCCTGGTCGCTGGGCTCATCACTATCATTCCGGGGCTCGACACCGCGGTGGTGCTGCGGTCCGCGCTCACGTTGGGGCGGCGGCAGGCGTTCGCCGCGGCTTTCGGGATCAATGCCGGGGCTTTGGTGTGGGGTGCGGCTGCGGCGACGGGGGTGTCGGTGTTGCTGACGGCTTCGTATGCCGCGTATACCGGGCTGCGGGTGGTGGGTGCCGTGTACCTGCTGTGGATGGGGATTGGGATGTTGCGGGCCGCTCGGCGCGGGGAAGTGCGTGGGGCGGCTGAGGCGGTCGTGGATGCCGGGGTGGTGCGGGCGTTTTTGCGGGGGGCCGGGACCAACCTTTTGAATCCGAAGGTGGGGGCGTTCTACATCGCGATCTTTCCGCAGTTCATGCCGGCGCATGTCTCGCATTTGGTTATGGGGCTTGAGCTTGCGGGGGTGCACGATGCGTTGGCGCTGGTGTGGTTCAGTGTGCTGATCTTCTGTGCGCATCGGGCTCGCGCGTGGTTCGCGAAGCGGCGGGTGAAGCGGGCGCTCGACGCTGTGACCGGGACGGTGCTGGTGGGGTTCGGGGTGGAGCTGGCGTTGCGGGGCTGAGCATGCG
>NZ_JAAFYZ010000522.1 GCF_018274385.1 Catenulispora pinistramenti
GTCGATGAGTTCTTCGACGCCCTCGGGCCCGAACGCTGTGCGGAGATCACGCACGTGTCCGCCGACGCCGCCCACTGGATCGCGAAATCGGTGCGCGCACACTGCCCGAACGCGATCCGCTGCGCCGATGCCTTCCACGTCGTGGCCTGGGCCACCAAAGCCCTGGACCAAGTCCGCCGGGATGCCTGGAACACCGCCGCCGGACGCGCCCGCAACAGCGCGATCACCGGCCGCAACTCCACCGGAGCCGCCCGCGCCCTGAAGACCTGCCGCTGGGCGTTGTGGAAGAACCCCGAGGACCTCACCACCGGCCAGCACGACAAACTCGCCTGGATCGCCAAAACCGACCCCAGGCTGTGGCGGGCCTACCTGCTCAAAGAAGGCCTACGCCACGTCTTCAAGGTCAAAGGCGCCGCCGGACGCGTCGCGCTGGACCGCTGGCTGTCCTGGGCCACCCGCTGCCGCATCCCCGCCTTCACTGAACTCGCCACCAAGATCAAACGCAACCGAGCCGAGATCGACAACGCCCTCGAACACAACCTGTCCAACGCCCTGATCGAATCCATGAACACCAAGATCCGGCAGATCACCCGCACCGCCTACGGCTTCACCAACCCCGAGGCCCTCATCGCCCTTGCACTCCTCGCCCACGGCGGCTACCGACCCCCACTACCCGGCCGAACCACCCACGCATAAGTCAGAGGCGCCG
>NZ_JAAFYZ010000523.1 GCF_018274385.1 Catenulispora pinistramenti
GGGGAGCTTCGGGGTGGGGAGTTCCGAGCCTGGCTGCGGTTGGCGTGTGGGTTTCAAAGCTTTTTACGGCCTTCGGTCATAGTTGTGCCGGTTCGGGGTTCGGGGCGGTGGGTGTGTCTGTCGGCTGCCGGTTCGCGTGTTCACAACCCCGCCCCGCCTCAGGCCTCTTCAACTCCGGCAAGTCAGGGCAAGGGCAAGAGCCAGATCAAAGACCAGATCAACAGCAAGATCAACAGCAAGATCAAAAACTGTGGTGAAGGGCCGGGCCTCCGGCGGGCCTCGGCAACCTCAGGGAAACTAGCGCGGTTCCCTCGGGTGGCCGATCTAGTCTCAGCGGCTGCGGCCTGTGAGGTGGTGCGGTCCGTTCCCCACGGCCGCGTCGTCAGCCCGGGGGGTACAGCACCGGTGTCCGGGGGTAAAGTCCGCGCGCTGCGGACCTGCAGGTGGGTGGCGGTTTCGTACGGCGCGAACTTGACCCCCGGCCACCGGCACTGTAGGCGAAGCCCTGCCGACGCGACCGAGGGGAACGAACCGAAAACCAGCCGGAAGAATGGCAATCGCAGGGACCGACAACGCGGGTCTGCGATGCGGCTGCCGGTGAGGGTGTGGCGGCGGGCCGGTGGTCAGCGGTCGAGGACATGCCCGGGTGCGGTAAGCGGCATGCCTTGGTGGCCCGGTCTATCCGTCATCCGGCGGCAGCGATCTCGGC
>NZ_JAAFYZ010000524.1 GCF_018274385.1 Catenulispora pinistramenti
CAAAACAGGGGGTGCGGGTACCGGCGGCCCGGCGAGTCCGGCCGCCGGTTCAGGATGCTGACATCGCGGCGGTCCCGAGGTGCGCATTCTAAGCTGGCGGGTGCGGGCACTGGTGTGAGCGCGGGTGCTGGCGCTGGGACTGGCGCGGGCGCTGGCGCGCCTGGCTGCCAAGATGGCCACCGCCGGATGGCAGATTGGTCTGGCCATCAAGGCATGCCGCGCCTACCGCACCCGGGCATATTTCTTGACCAACCGACCACCGACCCGCCGCCACACCCTCACCGGCAGCCGCATCACCGACCCGCGTTGTCGGTCCCTGCGATTGCCATTCTTCCGGTCGGTTTTCGGTTCGTTCCCCTCGGTCGCGTCGGCAGGGCTTCGCCTACAGCGCCGGTGGCCGGGGGTCAAGTTCGCGCCGTACGAAACCGCCGCCCACCTGCAGGTCCGCCGCGCGCGGACTTTACCCCCGGACACCGGTGCTGTACCCCCCGGGCTGACGACGCGACCGAGGGGAACGGACCGCACCACCTCACAAACCGCCGCCGCTGAGACTCACCCAGCCACCCTAGGGAACCGCGCAAGTTTCCCTGAGGTTGCCGAGGCCCGCCGGAGGCCCGGCCCTTCACCATGGGTTTGACCTTGATCTTGCTGTTGATCTTGCCTGTGCCCTTGATCTTGCTCTTGATCTGGCCTGTGCCCTTGTCCTG
>NZ_JAAFYZ010000525.1 GCF_018274385.1 Catenulispora pinistramenti
CGCGTCGTCAGCCCGATGGGTACAGCACCGGTGTCCGGGGGTAAAGTCCGCGCGCGGCGGACATGCAGGTAGGCGGCGGTTTCGTGCAGCGCGAACTTGACCCCCGGCCACCGGCACTGTAGGCGAAGCCCTGCCGACGCGACCGAGGGGAACGAACCGAAAACCAGCCGGAGAAATACAAAACAGGGGGTGCGGGTACCGGCGGCTCGGCGAGCTCGGCCGCCGGTCCCGGTGCTGGCCAGCGCGCCAGTATCCGAGGTATGCCTTCCGGGTTGGCGGGCGCCGGATCGGCCCGGCGGCAACAACCGATACCAGCGGGATAGCAGGTTGCTGAGACAGATCAGCAGATAGCGGCCGTATTGGTCGCCGAGCTGGATTTTGCCCTGGCCCTCGACACCCGCCACGGGCACAGCTGTCGAACGCTGCACGGTGCTGCACTGCACTGCACTGCACCTGGGCCTGTTAACTGCACCGCACCCGGGCATGTTGTCGGCCAGCCAACCAGCGACCCGCCGCCAGGGCCTTACCGGCAGCCGCAGCAACCAACCGGTGTCCTCGTTCCCTGCGATTGCTATTCTTCCGGCTGGTTTTCGGTTCGTTCCCCTCGGTCGCGTCGGCAGGGCTTCGCCTACAGTGCCGGTGGCCGGGGGTCAAGTTCGCGCCGTACGAAACCGCAGCTCAGGCAC
>NZ_JAAFYZ010000526.1 GCF_018274385.1 Catenulispora pinistramenti
CGCGGTTCCCTAGGGTGGCCGGGTGAGTCTCAGCGGCTGCGGTTTGTGGGGTGGTGCGGTCCGTTCCCCTCGGTCGCGTCGTCAGCCCGGGGGGTACAGCACCGGTGTCCGGGGGTAAAGTCCGCGCACTTGCGGTCATGCATTTGACCTGCGGTTTCGCACAGCGCGAACTTGACCCCCGGCCACCGGCACTGTAGGCGAAGCCCTGCCGACGCGACCGAGGGGAACGAACCGAAAACCGACCGGAAGAATAGCAATCGCAGGGACCGACAACGCGGGTCTGCGATGCGGCTGCCGGTAAGGGGGCGGCGGCGGGCCGGTCGGCGGTCACCCGAGGACATGCCCGGGTGCGGTAGGCGCGGCATGCCTTGGAGGCCAGACCAGTCTGCCATCCGGCGGCGGCCATCTTGGCAGCCAGGCGAGCCAGCACCCGCACCCAAACCAGTGCCCGCACTCGCCTGCCCAGAATGCGCACCTCGGGACTGCTGCGCTGCCAGCCCCAGACCGGTGGCCGAACTCGGCGGGCCGCCGGTACCCGCACCCCCCGTTTTGTATTTCTCCGGCTGGTTTTCGGTTCGTTCCCCTCGGTCGCGTCGGCAGGGCTTCGCCTACAGTGCCGGTGGCCGGGGGTCAAGTTCGCGCTGAACAAAACCGCAGCTCACACGCATGACCGCAAGCGCGCG
>NZ_JAAFYZ010000527.1 GCF_018274385.1 Catenulispora pinistramenti
GGTGGGGAAGAGTACGGCCGGGTGGGAGGTGTCGGCGCAGTTGCGGGGCGCGGGGGTTGCGCATGCGCTGGTGGAGGGCGACTACCTGGACCAGATCTTTCCGGCGCCGGTCGGGGATCCGGATCGGAGTGCGATTACCGAGGCGAATCTGGCCGCGGTGTGGGGGAACTATGCCGCGTTGGGGTGTCGGCGGCTGATCTACACCAATACTGTGGCGATCCTTGATGCCGACCTCGTGGTGAGGGCGATGGGTGCGCCGCGCGTCATCTCGGTGCTGCTGACCGCCGATGACGACACCGCGAGGAAGCGCTTGAGTGGGCGCGAGGTGGGCAGCCAGCTGGAGGCACACGTGGCGCGGAGCAAGAAGATGGCGCTGCACCTGGACGCGAAGGCGCCCGCCGGGGTGCATCGCATACACACCGACGGGCGCGCGGCTGTCGACATTGCCCGAGACATCATCGACGTGACCGGGTGGGTGGAGAGGGCAAGCGTCTGAGAAGCAAGCGCCTGAAGAGCAGACGCCTTAGGACAGCGGTGTGATCGGGTGGGTGGAGAAGCGAGCGTCTGAGAGCAAACGCCTTAGGACAGCGGCGTCCTAACAATGGGGCGGGTAGCCGCCTCCTGGGCAGGGAGCGCCTCCTAGGCAGGTAGGCCCCAGGACGGGGCTGGGGCAGAGG
>NZ_JAAFYZ010000528.1 GCF_018274385.1 Catenulispora pinistramenti
GGTGGGTGGTGGGTGGCGGGTAGCTGTAGCTGGTGGCGGCTCGCTGTTGGCTGGTGGCGGCTGGTGCCGTGTCAGGCAACCTTTGCCCTGGTAGCTCGCGACGCGCTGGTCGCCGGACGGGATCCGTTGTCGGCTGGTGCTGCTGACCTGGTTGCGGTTGGTCTGTGGGTTTTAAATGCTTTTTACGGCCTTCGGTCATAGTTGTGCCGGTTCGGGGTTCGGGGTGGTGGGTATGTTTGTCGGCTGCCGGTTCCCGCGTTCACAACCCCGCCCCACCTCAGGCCTCTTCAACTCCAGCAAGTCAGGGCAAGGGCACAGTCAAAAACAAGATCAAAAACTGTGATGAAGAGCCGGGCCTCCGGCGGGCCTCGGCGACCTCAGGGAAACTAGCGCGGTTCCCTCGGGTGGCCGGGTGAGTCTCGGCGGCGGCGGTTTGTGAGGTGGTGCGGTCCGTTCCCCTCGGTCGCGTCGTCAGCCCGGGGGGTACAGCACCGGTGTCCGGGGGTAAAGTCCGCGCGCGGCGGTTGGGTGCTCAAGCTGCGGTTTCACACAGCGCGAACTTGACCCCCGGCCACCGGCACAATGCCGCGTAGTTAAGGTTTTGGTGGGGGTGTCAAGGTGGTGTGGCGGTGTAGGTGCCGGGTGCGGTTTTGTGGATGTGTCCGCGTTTGGCGG
>NZ_JAAFYZ010000529.1 GCF_018274385.1 Catenulispora pinistramenti
GCCAGCCGCAACGCCCTTCCGGTCACCGTGCGCAGTGTTGCATCTAATGCAATACATCCCGTTTCGAGCAGCGCAGGAACAGCGCGTCGCCGTCCTTCCACTCGTTGGTCTGGCGGTCCAGGGTGCGCGGGGTGGAGGCGAGGGTGAAGTTCGCGACCGCCGCACCCGAGGGGGTGAAGCGCAGTTCGGGGTCGTCGGTCAGGTTGCCGACGACGGTGATGACGGTCTCGCCCGCCATGGGCGTCTCCTTGCTCCCCGGGCGGGCCGGGGCGGTCACGGCTCAGGTGCCGGGGTTGGGGCGGACGCGCCGCCGGGTCTGCTGGGGCCAGTCGGCGATGCCGACGCCCAGGTCTCGGGCGATGTTGTTGGCCTTGATCAGGTCGGCCAGGCGGTGCAGGGCCTGCTGCTGGCCTTTGGCGCTGGTGCGGTAGTCGGCCACGGGCACCTCGTGGCCCTTCTCGCGGGCGCGCCGGATCCTCTGCTTGGCCGCGTCCACGGAGACGCGCAGGAGGAAGGCGACCTCTTCGATGCCGAGCAGCGCGTCCGGGTCGTTGGACAGCATCTCCTCGACGATGTTCAGCAGGCGCGGAACCCCGGGGGTTTCGTCGCACTCGGGGTGCATGCACACCACCAGGCCGGTGGGGATGTTCAGCAGGGCGGCCGGGATGACGG
>NZ_JAAFYZ010000053.1 GCF_018274385.1 Catenulispora pinistramenti
GCGCTAGTTTCCCTGAGGTTGCCGAGGCCCGCCGGAGGCCCCTGCCGTTGACTTCAGGCGCCCACCACACGCGACGATTGCCGCCAGCCCAACGCGTGCGCAGTGACTCGGACCCGCGCGAAACCACCACCACCACAACCGCCGCCCGCCAACAGGGCCTTACGGGGGAAATCCGCATCAATCAGGCATCTCCCCGGTGCCTCCGGGAATCGGCTGGAGATGATGCCAGGACTATCCCGTAGAGCCCGAACCCGAACCCGAACCCGAGCCCGAGCCCTCCTCGCCGCCACCCTCCTCGCCCTGTTCGGCGCCGGCCTGTCGGCGACGCCGGCCGCTGCGGCGGGCAAGGTCGTCTACATCACCTTCGACGACGGGCCCAGCGTCTACACGCCGCAGGTCCTCAAAGTCCTGTCGCAGTACCGGGTTCACGCCACGTTCTTCGAGGTGGGCCAGAACGTGGCCTCGCACCCGGCGCTGACCTCGCAGGTGTACCGCCGGGGCAACAGCGTGCAGAATCACACCTGGTCCCACCCCGATCTGCGGACGCTCTCGGCGGCGCAGTTCGCGTACCAGGTGACGGCCACCGATCGGCAGATCCGGTCGCACACCGGGTACCGTCCCTGTTGTCTGCGCCCGCCGTACGGCGCGCTGAACGGCACCGTGCGGGCGCGGGCGGCGGCGCTCGGGAAGAAGATCGCCCTGTGGACGGTCGACCCGCGGGACTGGTCTCGTCCTGGGGCTGCCGCGATCCGGGCCCGGGTGCTCGACCACGTCCGGCCGGGGTCGGTGGTGCTGCTTCACGACGGCGGCGGTGACCGCAGCCAGACCGTCGCGGCGCTCAGCGGGATCCTCAAGGCCCTGAAGGCGCGGGGATACACGTTCGCGACCTGGGCTCGGTGACCGTCGGCGATGACGTCGGAGGGTCCGCCTAGGCTGGGCCTATGACGCCCAACGAGCTCAAGAAGGCCTGCCTGGCCCTCCACAGAGCCGTCGAGGACTTCCCCTTCGGCTCCGAGGCCTCAGTGTTCAAAGTCGCCGGGAAGGTCTTCGCGATCACCAGGCTGGCCGCCGAACCGCTCGCTGTGAGCCTGAAGAGCGATCCGGAGCTCGCGCTGAGTCTGCGGGCCGCACACGCCGCGATCCGCCCGGGGTACCACTTGAACAAGCGGCACTGGAACACGGTGACGATCGACGGTTCGCTGAGCCGGCGGATGGTGGTCGAGATGATCGAGGACTCCTACGACCTGGTGGTGAAGTCGCTGACCCGGGCGCAGCGCGCTGCGCTGGAGGGTTAGCGAACCCTGATGAGCTCAAGGCAGGAGGCGTGGATCGCCGCCGGATCGGAGAGGCAACGCACGTACTCGGCCATGGCCGTGGGATGGAACGGCGTGCCGCCGTGGTGCCGGGCCTGCATCCGGGTCCGGACCCAGAACCCGGGATCGGCGCCGATCAGGTGCTCGGGGATCCCGTTGCCGGCGGCCAGGAAGAACCAGTGGTAGTAGCCCAGCGCGAAGTGCGTGTCCGCGGTGGCGAAGGTGTGCCGGATCGGCACGATGTCCAGCACGGCCAGCGCCGCGACCGCGTCCGGGTGGTCCAGCGCCGGGCGGTGCCCGACCCGGGCCCCGCGGTCGTGGCCGACCACGGCGAAACGCTCGAAGCCCAGCTCGCGCATCACCAGATACTGATCGGCGGCCATGGCGCGTTTGCTGTAGGCGGCATGGTTCGGCGCGGCCGACGCCGGCTTGTCGCTGTCGCCGTAGCCGCGCAGGTCGGTGAGCACCACGGTGTACCGCGTGGCCAGTAGCGGCGCGACCCGGTGCCAGATCACGTGGGTCTGCGGGTAGCCGTGCAACAGCAGCAGCGGCGGTCCGTCGCCGGCCACCCGCGCGTGCACCCCGACGCCGTCGGCGTCCACGCGCCGAGTGGTGAAACCCGGTAGTAGCTCGTCGTTCATGCCCTGATCACAGCAACCGGCCGGTCGGCCTGTCCAAGACACGTCGGTGATGTCTCTGATAGGAACGTCCTGTCTGCGGTTCAAGATCGCGACGTGGAGGACGGTGTGAGATGGACGTCCGGCAGCTGGAGTACTTCCTGGCGATCGTGGATTCCGGCGGCTTCAACCGGGCCGCCGCCGCCCTCTACGTGTCGCAGCCGTCCCTGTCCCAGGCCATGCAGGCCCTGGAGCGTGACCTGGGCAGCGACCTGTTCCACCGGATCGGCCGGCGCGCGGTCCTCACCGAGGCCGGCACCGCGCTGATCGAGCCGGCCCGGGCCGCGGTGCGCAGCCTGGAACTGGCGCGGGCCAGCGTCGGCACGGTAAGCACGCTACAGGGCGGCGCCTTGGACATCGCGGCGATGCCCTCGCAGGCCGTGCAACCGCTCAGCGGCCTGATCCAGCGGTTCGCCGCCCGGTATCCGGACGTGGTGGTGCGGATCCGGGCCGCGTTCACCCCGCGGGACGTGGTGGAGCTGGTCCGCACCGGAGCCTGCGAGCTGGGGGTGGTGGCCACGCCCGGGGCGCTGGCCGAGCGCGGGGTGGTCACCCACCGCACCTGGGAGCAGCGGTTCGTGCTGGTCACGCCGCCGGACGGGCCGTTCCCGGCGGGCGTGCCGGTGAACTGCGCGGCGCTGAGCGGACACCGGCTGATCGTCGGACAGCGCGGCACCGGGATGCGGATGTTCGTGGACGGGCTGCGCCACCAGGGGATCGAGTTCGGCATCGCGGTCGAGAGCGAGCACCGGGTCTCCATCCTGCCGCTGGTACTGGACGGGGTCGGGTTCGCCGTGGTCACCGAGGCCTGGCGGGAGCTCGCCGAGCGGGCCGGGGCCTGGGTGCTCGACCTGGAGCCGCGGGCCGCGCTGCACGTCGCGCTGGTCAGCCGCACCGCCGAGCTGACGCCGGCGGCGCGCGCCTGCCTGGAGGTGGCGGCCACGCTCTAACCGTCCGGGGCCGGCAACTGACAGGCCCGCTGATAGGCCTACTGATAGGCCTACTAATAGGCCCGACCTATCAGCGGCATCGCCGATCGGTCTTGGACGCTCCCTCGGCGGCGTTGATGCAATCAGCCCATGACGAAACACCGCATCGCGCTGATCCCCGGTGACGGCATCGGCACCGAGGTCGTGCCCGCCGCGCGCCGGGTCCTGGAGGCCGTCGGCGCCCGCCACGGCCTGCGCTGGGAGTTCACCGAGTTCGACTGGTCCTGCCGCCGCTACCTGAGTCAGGGTGCGATGATGCCGGAGGACGGACTGGAGCGGCTGCGCGAGCACGACGCGATCCTGCTGGGCGCGGTCGGCTACCCCGGCGTGCCGGACCACGTCTCGCTGTGGGGGCTGCTGATCCCGATCCGGCGCGCGTTCCGGCAGTACGTGAACCTGCGGCCGATCCGGGTCTTCCACGGTGTCCCGTCCCCGGTGCGCGGCGCGGCGCCGGGTGAAGTGGACTTCGTGGTGGTGCGGGAGAACGTCGAGGGCGAATACAGCGAGATCGGCGGCCGGATGAACCGCGGCTTCCCGGACGAGATGGCAGTCCAGGAAGCGGTCTTCACCCGCGCCGGGGTGACCCGCGTCGTGGACTACGCCTTCGAGCTGGCCACCCGCCGCCGCGGCCGGCTGACCTCGGCGACCAAGTCCAACGGGATCGTGCACACGATGCCGTTCTGGGACGAAGTCGTCGCCGAGCGCGCGGCCCGCTACCCGACCGTGAGCTGGGACCAGGAGCACATCGACGCCCTGGCCGCCAAGTTCGTGCTGAATCCGGCCCGCTTCGACGTGGTGGTCGGCAGCAACCTGTTCGGCGACATCCTCAGCGACCTGGCGGCGGCCGTGGCCGGGAGCATCGGCATCGCCCCCTCGGCGAACCTGAACCCCGAGCGCACCCACCCCTCCATGTTCGAACCCGTCCACGGCTCGGCCCCCGACATCGCCGGCCGCGGCATCGCGAACCCCGTCGGCGCCATCTGGTCCGCCGCCATGATGCTGGACCACCTGGGCCACACCCGCGCCGCCGAGGACGTCACCGACGCCCTGACCGCCGCGCTGGCCGATGGGGCAGCGCTCACACCGGACTTGGGCGGCTCGGCCGGGACGAAGGAAGCCACCGATCACGTGCTGGAGCTGATGGCGGCTGCGGCGCGGTAACCGGCGCGGTAGCCGCTGGGGTCGGCAAAAACGGGCTGGAAGGCTAAGCCGTTACGCCAGAATAGATTCCAGCGACCGTCAAGGACTTCGGCCTCCCCCGGTCCGGCACCAGAATCGCGAGGAGACCCATGACGACCCCCGAGGCGGCGGAACGGCGCCCGATGCGCGCGGACGCGCGGCGCAACTACGAACGGCTGCTCACCGCGGCCCGGGAGGCGTTCGCCGAGCACGGGGCCGAGTTCACACTGGAGGACATCGCACGCCGGGCCGGGGTGGGGATCGGGACGCTGTACCGGCACTTCCCGACACGGGACGCGCTGGCCGACGCGGTGTTCTCCGAGGAGTACGAGAAGCTGACGGCGCTCGCCCGACACCTGGCCACGGTCGAGCCGCCCGGCGAGGCGCTGATGACCTGGCTGCACACGTTCATGGTCCACAACGCCTCGACCCCGGGGATATTCAAGGCTCTGATGCACGCGCTGAAGGCCGACGAGACCACCCGGCTGCACAGCCGCCTGGTGGAGTTGCGCGAGGCCGGACGAGCGCTGACCGAACGGGCCGTCGCAGCCGGCGAGGTGCGGGCGGACGCCGACTACTCGGACGTGACGATGATCGTCTGCAGCATGGCCCGCTCCGCCCAGGACGCCGGGTGGCCCGCCGAGCGCCGGGACCAGATGTTCGCCGTCATCCGGGACGGGCTGCGGCCTGTCGCGGCGCGATAGGGGTCCTGGGCCGGCCACGATTTCGCCGCAGACCGCCCCCACGAAGCTGCGCCCGGCGGCCACGTCCTGAAACGACGCGCCGTCGGCCCGGTCCCAGCGCGCCGGGAGCAAACCCTCAGCGCGCCCGCAACCCGTCCACGACCAGTGACATCAGGTGCTCAGCCGTCTCGGCGCCGCCGGTCTCGGCCGCGATGCTGATCGCGTTGACCAGCCGCAGCAACGACAGGGTGTCCAGGTCCGGACGCACGGCGCCGGCGGTTTGGGCCCAGGTCAGCAGGAAGCCGGCAGCCGAGGTGATCGACTCCCGGCACCAGGAGCCCAGGGCCTCGCCCTCGTCCCGCAGCACCATCGCCAGCAGGCTCTTCAGGCCGTTCTGGGCGCCACCGCGCTCGATCGCGGCGCGCAGCCAGTCGGTCAGGCCGGCCACCGCCTCCTCGGCGGTGGCGTCCGCCGGTTGGGCCGAGGCGTAGGCCAGGTCGCACAGGCCGGAGATGTCCTCGCGGTAGACGGCTTCCAGCAGGGCCTCGCGCGTCGGGAAGTGCCGGTAGAGGGTTGCGTTGCCCACCCCGGCGCGCTTGGCGATCTCGTCCAGGGAGGCGTCCGCGCCGAACTCCGCGAACGCCTTTGCCGCCTCGGCCAGCAGTTTTGAGTAGTTCCGGCGGGCATCGGCACGCATCGGGCGGGCGGACGAGGAGGCGGAGGAGGACTCAGCGGCTTCCTTGGTGGCCGTCATGTGGGTCCTTCCCGCGTCGGTCGGGCTTCGCTTCCGCCCTCCGATCCATGATAGGCGAGCCCGTCTCACGTGCCTGGACGCCGAGCCGCTGGCAACCGGTCCCGCGCCGGTCGCTCATCCCGTTTTCTGCGGCTGCGCTCCGGCAGCCCCGCCGACGCCGGCAGCGCGGGCCATCGCCGCCGCGACAGCCTTCTTGGACTTGAACACGAGCAGCGCGACCACCAGCGCCAGCCCCACGAACACCACGGCGACGCTGAACGCCGACTGCAGCGCGTGGGTGAAGGCATGCTGCGCCTGGACCACCGGCGAGGCGCCGGCCGGCCGGCCCGCGGCGTTCTTCTGCGCGGTACCGAAGACGGTGACCAGCACCGCCAGGCCCAGGCTGCCGCCGAGCTGCATCGAGGTCTGCACCAGACCCGAGGCCGACCCGGAGTCCTCGCGCGGCACCCCGGCCAAGATGGTGACGTTCAGCGGCATGAAGCTCAGTCCCATTCCGACGCCGAAGATCAGCAACGGGCCGAAGACCGAGGACCAGTAGCCGCTGGAGCTGGACAGCTGGGTGAGCCAGAGCATCGCGCCGGTCATCAGCGCCGAGCCGATGACCATCAGCGGCTTGCCGCCGTACTTCGGCAGCAGCTTCGGAACCTGCGACACCGTGGCGAACATCCCGACGGTCATCGGCAGGAACGCCAGGCCCGCGTTGGCCGGGCTGAGCTTCAGCGAGTCCTGAACGAACTGGCTCAGGAAGAAGAACAGGCTCAGCATCGCCGCGGTCAACAACAGGATGTTGGCATACCCGCCGGAGCGCGACCGGTTCTTGAACAGCCGCAGCGGCACGATGGGCTGGCGCACCCGGGTCTCGATCGCCACGAACGCGATGAGCAGGACGGCGGCGGCCACGAAGCAGGCGATCGTCAGCCCGTTGCTCCAGCCGTCGGTGGGGACCCGGATGAACGCATAAACCAGGGAGACCATCCCGGCGGTCACGGTGACCGTGCCGGCATAGTCGATGCGGGCCTGGTGCCGCTCGGGCTCCTTGATGAAGCGCGGCGCGCCGAGCGCGACGAACAGCCCCAGCGGCACGTTGACGAACATCACCGCGCGCCAGCTCACCCAGTCGGTGAGCACGCCGCCGAGGATCAGGCCGACCGACGAACCGGCGCCGGCCGTGGCCGAGTACACCGCCAGCGCCTTGTTGCGCGGCGCACCCTCGGCGAAGTTGCCGGCGATCAGGGCCAGGGTGTTGGGCGCCAGCAGCGCCGCGCCGACACCCTGGCCGATGCGCGCGCCGAGCAGCATGCCCGGGGAGTTGGAGAACCCGCCGATGAAGGACGCGAGGGTGAACAGCACGGTCCCGCTGACCAGGACCCGGCGCCGGCCCAGCACGTCGCCGAGCCGGCCGCCGAGCAGCAGCAGGCCGCCGAAGGCCAGCGTGTAGGAGTTGATGATCCACGACAGGCCGACGGGCGTGAAGCCCAGCGCGGCCTGGATCTTGGGCAGCGCGATGTTCACCACCGTGGCGTCCAGGCCGATCATCAGGTACGCGGTGGCGATGATCGCCAGGACGATCCCATCGAGGCTGCCAGGGCGCGCCTCCACGGTCGGCGGCGGCTCCGCGACGGCGGTCAGCGGCTGGTCGGGCTTCTCACTCATGACGCTCCTCAGGGGTCACGGGATTACCGTCGGTGACGCCGCTCACTATACGGGGACAGTCCCCGTTTATTCAACGACGACCGCCGCAGCCCTCCGGACAGCGCTTCTCAGGACCCGTATTAGGGCCCCGCAACATGGTGTGATCTCGTCAGCACGCTGAAGAACGGCGACGAGACCGGAACGCCCGAACCTCCGAAACGACCTACGGCCGCTCGCGCCGCTCGCGCCGCACCAAGTAGGTGTCCATGATCCAGCCGTGCCGCTCCCGCAATTCGCGCTTGGTCGCGGCGATCTCGTCGGCCACCTCGGGCAGTGGGCCGGAGCGCAGGACCTCGTTCGGGGTGCCGAGGTAGGCGCCCCAGTAGACGTGGAGGTCGGGGTCGTTCAGGTCGGCGGCGGCGAATCCGGCGTCCAGCATGACCACGGCGCTGTCGAGGTCTTCGGGCAGGCCCGCGGCCAGGCGGCGGCCGGTGGTGATGTGGACCGGCTCGCCGATGCGGTTCAGTGGCAGGCGGTGTCGGGCGGCGAGGGCCTGGACGGCCGTGATGCCGGGGATGACGCGGTAGTCGAAGTCCACCGCGCCGCGGGCCAGAATGTGGTCGATGATTCGCAGGGTGCTGTCGTATAGGGCCGGATCGCCCCAGACCAGGAACGCGCCGCAGCCGTCTTCGGGCAGGTGGTGCAGGATCGCGGCCTCGAAGAGCTCCGCGCGCCGCTCGTGCCAGTCGTCGACCGCGCCGACGTAGGCGGCGGCGCGGCGGTCGCGGGGCGGCTCCGGGATGGTGACCAGCCGGTAGCCGTCGTCGCGGATGTAGCGGTCGCAGATCTGCTCGCGCAGCTCCAGCAGGCTGCTCTTGTCCTCGCCCTTGTCCACCACGAAGAACACCTCGGCGGCGTTGAGCGCGTCGACGGCCTGCATCGTGACGTAGTCGGGGTCGCCCGCGCCGAGCCCGATCACGAGGATCTGTCGCATGTCTTTTCGTCCTCGCCTGTCTCATCTGTGCGTTCTCGCCTGCCGCGCGGGGGTGCGGGGCCGGCGTTCGTGATCGGTAGGGTCGGTTCGTGCGGATACTCATCCTGGGCGGCACGGCGCAAGCCCGCGAGCTGGCCACCGGCCTGCGTTCCCGGGACGAGTACCGGATCATCTTCTCGCTGGCGGGCCGGACGCACGAACCCGCCCTCCCGGATCTCCCCCGCGAACAGCTGCGCGTCGGCGGTTTCGGCGGGGTCGAGGGCCTCAGCGGATACCTGCGCGCCGAGTCGATCGACGTGCTGATCGACGCGACCCACCCGTTCGCCCGCGTGATGTCCGCCCACGCCGTCGACGCGGCGCGAACCGCCGGCGTCCGGTTGCTGGCGCTGCGCCGTCCCGCCTGGACGGCACAGCCCGGCGACCGCTGGACCCACGTGCCGGACGTACAGACAGCCGCCGAACACGTTGCCGCGCTGGCCGATGACCGCTGCGTGTTCGTCACGACCGGCCGGATGGAGCTGGCGGCATACGCGGGTGACGAACGACACCCCTACCTGATCCGCGCCGTCACCGCACCGGACGGCCCGCTGCCCCCACGCCACACCGTCGTGCTGGACCGCGGCCCCTACTCGATCGAGGCCGAGTCGGACCTGATGGCCCGCCACGACGTCGGCGCTCTGGTCACCAAGAACGGCGGCGGCTCCGCGACCGCGGCCAAGCTCACCGCCGCCCGCCGACGAGGGATTCCGGTGACGATGGTGGACCCGCCGGCCCCCGCGCCCGGTGTGGAAACCGCTGCGACGATGGCGGACGTCCTGCGGCTGCTGGAGCTCGGCAGCGAAACATCCCGACGGTGAAGACGGCGCAGACGACTCTCAGGCCGTGGACTTGGTGACCGAAGCGGCATAAATCTCGTTGATCGAGGCCTCTAGCCGGGCATTGAACTGCTCATCACTCTGGTCCTCGCGCAGCCCTTCCAACAGCGCGCGGGAAAAGCTAGCGATCATGCTCGGCTCCCGGGCAAGCCGCTCGCACGCCTCGGCACGCGAGTAGCCGCCGGACAAAGCCAGCACTCGCAGCACGCGGGGATCGGCAGCCAGTTCCGCGTAGAGCCCCGGCCGGGTGGGGATGGTCAGCTTGACCATGACCACCGCGTCCGGCGACAGCGCGCTGACCTGACGCCGCAACTCTGCGCGCAGCAGCTCCTCAGCCTCGGCCTTGTGCGGGCTGGTGATACTCACCTCGGGCTCGATGATAGGGACGAGGCCGGCGGCGGCGATCCGTGCCGCGATGTCAAACTGCTGATCCACGAGAGCCCGGATCCCGGCCGGGTCCGCGTCGGCGATGACCGAGCGCATCTTTGTCCCGAACATCCGGTGCTCGTTCGCCTGCGCGAGGAGGTCATCGAGAGTGTCGATCGGCTTCATCAGGCGCACGCCGTGCTCCTCGTCCGCCAGCCCCTTGTCGACCTTCAGGAACGGCACGACGTGCTTGGTCTCCCACAGATAGTGGCCCGTCGGCAGACCCTCGACGGATCGGTTCATCGTCTGCTCGAAGAGGATGGCGGCCAGGACCCGCTCCCCGTTGAAGGCGGGACTGGTGACCACCCGCGTTCGCATGGCGTGGACCAGGTCGAACATCTCGGCATCGGTCGAGTAGCGGTCGGCGTCCACGCCGTACTCGGCCAACGCCTTCGGCGTGCTGCCGCCGCTTTGGTCCAGAGCCGCGAAGAATCCGGGCGCCGAACGGATCGCGGCGAGTCGGGCAGTGTCCATGACAGCCATCACCTCAGCGGGTCGGGAACTGACGATGGAGCCTGCTCCGCCGCCGGGCCGGTCTTCGAGCTTACTCAACCGGTCGCACCCGAGCGTTCGATGCCCGGCCGTTCGGGCTACGGACGCCGTTATACCCGGCCCGGGTCGTTGTGGTGCGTCCGCAGCGCGGTGACCTTGACGTCCATCCACGGCCGCAACGGCAGGGTACCGAGCACGTTGGCGTGCAGGTCAGCCTCGTCCGCAGCGCGCCACACGCCGATACTGCGCCGCTGACCCGCCGGCCACTCACCGGCCTGCCACCAGAGCCGGGTCAGGTGTCCGGCCGCGGTGAGCTCCCTGACTCGCAGGTTCTCGGCGGCCCGGCGGGCGTCCACTTCGGACTGTTCGGTGCCCTCGGGGACGG
This sequence comes from Catenulispora pinistramenti, assembly GCF_018274385.1. GTDB lineage: Bacteria > Actinomycetota > Actinomycetes > Streptomycetales > Catenulisporaceae > Catenulispora > Catenulispora pinistramenti. The sequence goes on from NZ_JAAFYZ010000053.1 coordinate 10,400, forward strand.
TGGTGATGAGCTCGACGACGAATTCCCGCATCGCCGCTTCCTCCGGGTCGCTCCGGCGTGACAGGCCGGCCCAGCTGTAGGCGTCGTCGTACAACGCGGTGAGCTCGGCGTCCCGGTCGACGCCGTGGCGATCGTCCGGGACGGTGAACCCGCGATCAGTCATCCACAGGGTCAACATGCGATAGGACGATCGCGTGCCGCGAAGGTCGTCCGGCTTCAGCATCGGCACGGACGTGGGGATCGCCGGGGTCATCGTGTCGTGGTCGAAGACCGCGACGGACACCGAGAAACGCCAGGCGCCGTCGGTCTTCTCGGCGCGATGCAGCATGCGCATGTGCGAGGCCACATCGACCTCGACGCCGCGGAAGACACCGCGGAACTCGATGGTCGTCGGCACCTCGACGATCGCGCGGGCGCCGCTGACGTCGATGACGGGCAGTCCGAGCCGATGGCTGGACGGGGTCTGGTGGAACATCCGCTTGGACAGCTCGACGTACTCCGCCGCGGTGCCGTCGAACCAACTCGTCTGGATCGTCGCGGCCGGCGTGTAGCACCGCTCGAGGGCGGACCACCAGCCCCGGTCCCGGGCTTGCCGCTCGTGGGTGACCAGTGCCAGCAAGGCCACCAGGTCGGAGCCGTTGCCGGAGTCGTCGCCGGAGTAGCTGTCGCTGTCGGAGATGGGCTGCATCACGCACTCCCTTGGCCGGACCGCGATGTCGGCGTGCCGGCGTGACAGCCCCACCGCAGTATCTAAGTTTTAGTATATACCATCACGTAGATAGGAGCCCTTACTTCCTGGCTGGAGTCAACCCGGGAGCCGGGCTGCGGCGTTCTATACGCAGGGGGGTGGATGACTGTGGAGGAGCCAGCAGGCTTCGATGAATTCGTAGCGGCACGAAGGCCTGTGCTCTTTCGGGCGGCAGTGCTGCTCACCGGCGATGTGCATCTCGCCGAGGACGTGCTTCAGGCCACGTTCATGCGGGTCTGGCTCCGCTGGCGGTCGGTCTCGGTCATGGAGAACGCCGACGCTTACGTGCATCGCGTTCTGGTCTCCGTCTTCCTCGAAGCGCCAGGCGCACCGGGCTCTCGGCAATCTGGACCGGACTTCACCACCATCCTCAGCCTGATGCGCAAGAAGCTGGCATTCGGACTGGTCAGCTGCGCGTCGAGTCTGACTGGCGAGCACCTGATATTGGTGTTCCGTTACGCATCCGGCCCTGATGTGACAGTCGCTTTGAACCTCCACGGATGCCCGGGGGTGAGCAATGGCGCCGTGAGCGGCATGTTCGCTCCGGCCGGCCAGATCCCGCCGGCGTTGGCGGCGTTGGGCGTCGACCCAGCAGCCACGGGCTCGCCGAGCAGCGGGCCGACCCCTGGATCGACTCCACTCACTTCATGATGGTGGGTCTTCACCGTTTCGAGGACCAAGACGTAGGGCCAGAAGCCGAGTGGAGATCCTGCCGAGTGCCAAGGCAAGACCCGTCAGCGCGCTGAGGATAGCCGCACGCACGGTGGGATCAGTATCCCGAAGCGAGAGCCAGGCGATCCAGTCCACCGAGCCCAACACCACCAGGGCAGTGCCGACAAGTAGGACCAGAGTCGCACGCGCGGGCTCGGCTGATTGACCGTGTTGTGGGGGCTCTGTACGCGGCATTCGTGACTCCAAGTGCGAACGACGTCGGTCGGCTTGCTCTTCCATCTCAGGCTGCCGCGTCGCCGATGCGGAAAGTCGATTGTTGACATACCACGTCAGAAGTTGACGAGTATGGCCGCTTTGGTCGGAGTACCATCCGCTGGTACTTGACGTTTTTTGACACAAGGCGGTCAGCACGATGAGCGGCTTGCACCTTCCGGGTCTGGGGAATCTGCCTGCCGGTGCGCTACGTGACCTGACCGAGGCTCTGCACGAGTTGTACCGTGACGCGGGGACTCCCGGTCTGCGGAAGATCGCGACTGCGGTGAACGAAGACGACAGGTTCCGCGACACCGTCAGCCATCAGAAGGTCTCTGCGATGCTGCACGGAGACGGAGCACCGAAGTGGTCGAAGTTGGAGCCGGTGGTTCTTCTCCTGGCCCAGTGGAGTACGCCTCGACGAGACCCCCGCGAAGAGGCGAAGCGTTTCAAGCACCTGTGGGATACCGTTTCCGCCGATGAGGCGGGTGAGGCTGCCGACAAGCCCCCGGATCGGCGCGTCAGCGGCAGGTTGCGGTCAGCTTTCATCCTCGGCGGAGTCACCGGCGAGACGACCTTCCCCGACTTCGAACCGGCCGAGCTGGACCACTTCTGCCAGCGGTTGGGCGCGACAGTGGCACGGGCCGGAGCAGACCTGATCATCTGCAGCCCGTTCCCTGACTCCGCCGACTTTCACGCGTTGCGGGGTTATGTGGAGTCGGGCACAGGACACACGATCCACATGCACCGCCCGCAACATCAGACTGTTGATAACCAGTACGCCCAGCTGCGCGAGGTGATCGGCCCCGAAGCGACGGCGCGTATCAAGAACTGGTACTACCCGGCGCCCGAGAAGGACGATCGCGAGTCCATGCTCCAGGCCTGGGTGCTGTGTCAGCTGATGGCCATGGAGCACGCGGACGTGATCCTCGCAGTCGGCGGAAAGCCAGGTGGCACAGCCGCCACGATTCTCCACTTGGCCGAAGCGCGTGCGCAGCTCGTCGTACCATTCGCGTTTCTCGGCGGAGCAGCCGGACGGGCGTATGCCAGACGCGACTGGGAAGCGATCTACCCCCGGCTGGATGCGCGGCTCTTGAACAAGAAGAGCGGAGCCGAAGACGCCATGGTGATCGCCGAGCAGATGGCGATGTCCCGCGTGCGCCTGTGGCATGGCCTGCAAGGCCGACCACGGACCGCGTTCATCAGTAGGGCACGGCCCGATTCGGCGTATGCGCGGGCGCTGGACAGCTATCTGTCTGGCGTCGGTATGTCAGTAGTCTTCGGCGAGCGGGACCTTCCAACGGACCGGACCGTGGAGTCGGCCATCGACGACGCAGTCTTGCAGTCGGATCTGTTCATCGCGCTGTGGAGTCGGTCGTATGCTGCGAGCCGGTACTGCTACGACGAACTTCATTTGGCTCTGCACCGCCATCGAGCCGGCGCGCTCCGCCTGTGGATTATCAATCTCGACGGGTCGGACATCGTGCCCCTCGAGGCCCGGAAGATGCCTCAACTAGTGGCACGAACGCCTGAGGACATCGTTTCGGTGGTGCGCGATCTCCTCATGGATGAGTTCGATGTGTGAGCGTCTGGCCTGCTGGGAGCGCCACGACGGGCAGGCCTCGCCGATGCTCACCAAACCTTCCACCGCCACCGCCGCGAGCGCTCGGTTCACAGCCACGAACGCTCAGTCAGCGACGAGGTTCCCAGCGGAAGCAGGCTCGCGCGGCAAGGACGCCCGCGATGGCCCACCCCAGGCTCGCCGCGAGCAGCACCGGCACGGCCCCGAGGCCCCCTCCGTTCCACGCGGTCGAGACCAGCTCCGCCACCGCGCCACCCGGCAGGGCCCGCTTGACGGCGATGGGCCCGCCGAGCGACGTCACCTGGAACCAGACCGCTGCGGCTAGAGTTACCAGGAAGACCGGCGCCGTCGTGTACTGCGCGTGTTCGGGTGAGTTTGTGAAGCCTGCGGTGGCCAGCGCCAGCCCCGTGAACATGGCCTCGGCGAGAATCACTGCCACCGCCAGGAGCAGCGGGTCGGCGGGTGCGTCCGTGGCGGCGAGGATCGCGAACACCACGCCGATCTGCACGATGTTCACCGCGACGACCGGGAGCAGGAGCCCTGTGATGATCTCCTTGTCGGAGACCGCCGCACCGCGCATTCGTTTCAGGAAGAGGGTCTGGCGGCGGGCGGCGAGGGTCGTCGTCGCCGTCACGTAGGTGCCCATGGCGATCATCAGCACGGTTTGCACGCCGGCGATGGCGCCTCCGGGTTTGTGCGTATCCCGGCTCGCGTAGAGGAGCAGCCCGAAGGCGAGTGGGAGCAGGATGGCGCAGCCGCTGACCAGTCGGTTCCTCAGGAGCATCCTCGACTCGGCGATGGCGATGGCGTTCACAGGCCCGTCCCCTCGTGTGCTGCTGCTTCGTTTCTGGGCACTTCGCGTCCTGGTGCCTCATGCCCGGGTGCTTCGTGCCCCAGTGCGCGGAAAATGTCATCGAGCCCTGACTCCTGGACGGTGAGCCGACGCAGCGGGTAGCCCTGGCCGGCGGCCCACTCCAGCAGGGCGGCCAGGTCCCGTTGGGCGTCCGTCGTCTCGATCACCGCCAGCCCGTTCTGGGTCCTGGCCAGTGGGATCGGGATGTCGTCAAGCGCTCCCGGCGGCACGAAGCGGATCGTGCTCAGGCCGCCCTCGGTCAGGTCCGCCAGCGTGCCCTGGCGTCGGATCGAGCCCGCGTGCATCAGGCCCACCCGGTCGGCGTGCTTCTCGGCCTCCTCCAGGTAATGCGTCGTGAGCAGGAAGGTGACGCCGTCGGCTTTGAGCTCGGCGACGACCGTCCACAGGGCATCGCGCGCGGCCGGGTCCAGACCGGTGGTCGGCTCGTCGAGGAACACCAGCTCCGGACTGCCCCAGACCGCCATCGCGAAGTCGACACGCCGCTTCTCCCCGCCGGACAGTTGCGCGACGCGCGTGCGGCTCCGGTGGCTGATGCCGACGCGGTCCAGCAGCTTGTCGACGTCGTCGCCACGCCCCGAGATCGCACCGGCCAGGGCCACGCTCTCGCGCACGCTGAGCTCGGCGGCGAGCCCGGAGTCCTGGAGCATGATGCCCATGCGCGGCCGGATGCGCCGGCGGTCGGACGGGTCGCCGCCCAGGACCGTGATCGTCCCCGATGTCGCGGCCCGGTGTCCTTCGAGCACCTCCAGCGTCGTGGTCTTGCCCGCGCCGTTCGTCCCCAGCAGCGCGTAGATCTCGCCGCGCCGGACGGCGAGATCGACGTTCCGGACGGCGACGTGCGGGGTCTTCGCGGATCCGGATCTCGCCCGGTAGGCGAAGCTCACGCCGCGAGCCTCGATGACGGGGTCCTGTGTGGATGGCCTCATGGCCTCAACGATCGCTTCGGTCCCGGCCGCCGCGTAGTGCCGTGGGCTCATCGTCCGGCGTGACATCTATCAGGTCAGGCGGTGACATTGCGAGGGACCGCGATCAGCGCCGGCGCCATAGAGTGGCCTGGTGACGCCGGAGATCCAGGGAGAATGGTCGGACAACGACGCCGACGTGCCCGCCCTGGCCAGGATGCGCACCTACACGACGTGGACCATGATCTTCGTCGTCGCCGGCTACGTGTTCCTCGTCGCCGGGGGAAGCCATTCGCCGTGGATTCTGGCAGCCACGCTCGGAGTCGGGGCGTTGGTCTGCTGGCAGTGCCGGTACTGGGAGCACGGAGCGCCCAGAGCTCTCACCGCGGTGGCGGTCGTCGCCTCCTACGCCCTGTTCTGCGTCGTCGTCGGCGCACATATCAGTCCGATCTGCGGAGTCGCGTTCGCCTTGTCGATCGGACTCGTGGTGACCACACCGCCCTTCACGCAGTGGCCCTGGACCCTGCTCGCCGTCGCCCTCGCGGTCCTTCCCGCGCTCGGCTTCGGAGCCGACCGCGGCTACGTCGCCGGCGTGGTCGCGATGATGGCGGGCTCGGTGGCCCTGTTCCGCGGCAACCGCTTCGGATTCGGCCTCTTCCTGGAGGTCAACCAGGCGCGGCAGGCCACGGCCGAGCTCGCCGTCATCCGCGAGCGCTACCGCTTCGCCGCCGACCTGCACGACATCCAGGGCCAGGCGCTGCATGTCAGCCGCTTGAAACTCCGGCTGGCCGACAAGCTGCTCGACGACGACCCCGCGCAGGCCCGGACCCAGGTACGGGAGGCCGAACAACTCATCGCGGACGCGATCGCCGAGACCCGGCGTCTGGCCTACGGGCAGCGGACCCTCACCTTCGCCGGGGAGCTGGCGAACTCGGAGTCGCTCATCCGGGCCGCCGGGATCACTGTGACCATCGACGGGACGGTCCCCCTCGGCCATCGGCTGGACGAGCTGTTCGGCCTCGTCGTGCGCGAGGCGACCACCAACCTGCTGCGGCACGCGCACGCCGAGCACGTCGCCGTGGCTGTCGGGGCCGACTCGGTCCAGATCGTCAACGACGGCGTGACCGAGGGCACTCGGGCATTGAGCGGACTGGCGCGGCTCGGCGAGCGGTTCGCGGCGGCCGGCGGCACGCTGACCACGTCGCGCGACGGGCAGACGTTCACGACCTCAGCCCGGGGCACGGCCGAAGTGCCCGCGGCTTCGCAGGCCCGAACGTGATCCGCGTCCTGCTCGCCGACGACGAGACCCTCCTGCGCACCGCACTGGTCAGCCTGCTGGGCCTGTCGGGCCGGATCGAGGTCGTGGCGCAGGCCGCCGACGGCCTGGAGGCCGTGGCCCTGGCGGGCATCCGCACCCCGGACGTCGTCGTGCTCGACCTGGAGATGCCCGGCATCGACGGCATCGAGGCCGCCCGGCGCGTCATCGCGGCCCGGCCGGGACAGGCCGTCGTCCTGCTCACCCGGCACGGGCGCGCCGGGGTACTACGCCAGGCCCTGGCCGCCGGGGTGCGCGGATTCCTTCTGAAGTCAGTCGATCCCGCCGAACTGGAGCGCGTCATCATCCACGTCCACGGCGGCAGACGCTGGATCGACGCCGAGGTGTCGGCCGCCGCGATGACCGACGACTGCCCGCTCACCGATCGCGAACTCGACGCACTGCGGCTCACCACGGAGGGCCTCACGGTCCGCGAGATCAGCGCACGGCTGCACCTCGCGACCGGCACCGTCCGCAACTACCTGTCCTCGGCGATGCAGAAGACAGGCGGCTCGTCACGCCACGTCGCAGCCCGCAAGGCGAAAGAACGCGGGTGGATTTAGATCCCACCAGGAACTACTCAACCAAGCTGTGAAACAACGCCATTTCCAAGCTGCCACATTTCATAGTTCCCGCATTCCGCCGTGACCTCGGCTGTCGCCTGAGCCGCGCTGAAGAAGTCGTCGACCACCGGCGAGGTGCGCGATGCCCCCACCGCGAGGCACACCTGCTCGGGCGCCAGATCCGGGACGGGCACAAAGCTGACCTCCGGATGTGAATAGAACACGGTCGCCGAACGGGCCAGGAACGAGATCCCCCGGCCGGCCGCGACGTGCTCGAGCGTCTCGTCCACCCCGCGCACCAGGTACCCGGCGTTGGGGTGCGGGCGCCTGGTGGGCTGGGTGCTCGGGTCCGCGTGCCAGACCAACGGCTCGCCGTCCAGGTCCGCCTCGGTGATCTGCTCGCGGCCGGCGAACCGGTGGCCGGCGGGCAGCACCGCCACCCGCGGCTCGGCGTACAGCGGGGTGACGCGCAGGCCGGCCTCATCGATCGGCAGCCGCACAAAGCCGACGTCGATGCGGCCGTCGAGCAGCATCGCGGCCTGGTCGTCCCATTCGATCCGCCGCACGTCCACCAGAACGTCCGGGTGCCGGTCGGCGAACTGCCGTACCGCCGCGGTGACCGCGATGCCGGCCCGGAAGCCGACCATGAGCCGCTGGCTCCCCCGCGCGGCCACGGTCACCCGGCGGCGGACCGCGTGCGCGGAGGCCAGCAGCGGGCCGGCGTCGGTCAGCAGCTGCCGGCCGGCGTCGGTCAGCGCCACGCCGTGGCTGTCCCTGGTCAGCAGCGCGGCGCCGAGATCCTGTTCCAGCGCGCGGATCTGCCGGCTGAGCACCGGCTGCGCGATGTGCAGCTCGTCGGCGGCGCGGCCGAAGTGCAGCTTTTCGGCGACGGCGACGAAGTAGCGCAACTTGCGCAGGTCCAGATCCATGGAGCCTCCCGGTCCGGCGATGCCTCCAGGGTATCGCCACGGCTGAAAGAGGTCTTGGACACCCACTCAGGCCAAGGGCATCCTTAAAAGGCACCTAATGCGGCCGGACAGAATTCGGCATAAGAATTCGACACAAGAATTCGCCATAGGGGTTCGACATAAGGGCTCTTCACAAGGTCTCGGTATCGGGACTTGATGTGGCTGTGCCCAGAATCAGAATGAGCTCCAGAAAGCAGGCACACCAATGAGCAGCGTCAGCATCATCGGCCTGGGGAACATGGCCAGCGCCCTGGCCGGCCGGGCTCTCGCCGGCGGCAACACCGTCGAGATCATCGGCCGCGACCGGGCCAAGGCCGAGGAATTGGCCGCCGCACTCGGCGGCGCCACCGTCGGGACGTACGGCGTCACTCCGGCCGGGGAGATCGTCATCCTCGCCGTGCCGTACGCCAGCGCCGCGGCGGTGGTCAGCGAGTACGGGGACGTGTTGCGCGGCAAGGTCATCATCGACATCACCAACCCCGCCTCCCCCGATTTCACGAGCCTTGTCACCCCCGACGGCAGTTCCGGCGCGCAGGAGATCGCCAAGGCCGCCCCCGCCGGTGCGCACATCGTCAAGGCGTTCAACACCCTGTTCTCCAACGTTCTGGCAGCCGGCCCGGCCGAGGGTCGCCAAATGGACGTGTTCATCGCCGGCGACGATGCGCAGGCGAAGGCGCGCGTATCAGCGTTCATCGAAAGCCTGGGACTGCGCCCGCTGGACACCGGGCAGCTGCCGATGGCGCGAGCACTGGAGAACGCCGCCCTGCTGGAGATGGGCCTCGTCGCCCACTCCGTCAAGCACACCAACTTCTTCCTCGGCGTCAGCATTCTCAGCTGAGCCGAGCCCACCCGCAGCACCACCACCACTTCTTGCGTTCTTACGCCACATCGCTCAAAGGGGCAGGCATCAGCATGCGCGTTTTCGTCACTGGCGGGACCGGCCATTCCGGTTCGCACATCATCCCCGAGCTCATCGCCGCCGGGCACGAGGTCACCAGCCTGGCCCGCTCGGACCCGTCCGCGGCGGCACTGTCCGCACTCGGCGCGAAGGTGCGTCGCGGCGACCTCGAGGATCTCGACGGACTCAAGGAAGCAGCCGCGGACTCCGACGGTGTCATCCACGTCGGGTTCAGGCGCGACCTGCTTCCGTCCGGCGGGATCGACGCCGTGACCGCCGCGGAGCTCTCGGTCGTGCTCGCGTTCGGCGAGGCCCTCGCGGGAACCGGAAAGCCGCTCGTCGCGGCGGGAAGCATCGGCTCGCCGGGGTGGGAGAACCTGGGCCGACCGGCCACCGAACAGGACCCGGCCCTTCCCGGCGGGGACGAGTACAGCGGTACCCTGCGGGTTCGCAACGTCGTGGAAACCACCGTCGTCGGCCTCGCCGAGCAGGGAGTGCGGTCTTCGATCGTGCGGCTTGCCACCATCGCCCACAGCACGACCGACAGCGCCGGATTCCTCCCCCTGCTGATCGCGCTCGCGAAAGCCAAGGGCGTCGTCGGCTACCCCGGAGACGGCGCGAACCTGTGGCAGGCCGTGCACATCCGCGATGCCGCCTCCCTGTTCCGCCTGGCACTGGAGAAGGGCCCGGCTGGCAAATACTGGCACGCGATCGAGGACGAGGGCATCCCGTTCCGCGTGATCGCCGAGGCCTCGCCAGCCGTCTGGGCCTGCCCGCCGTGAGCATTCCCGCGGACGTACTGATGCTGCCAGGACACTTCGGGTTCCTCGCGAATCTGGTCGCGCTGGACCTCCCGGCATCCAACCTCATCACCCGCCAGACCCTCGGCTGGGCACCCACTCAGCCCGGGCTGCTCGCCGACTTGGACAACGGCCACTACTTCTCCGCCGGCTGACAGCAGGAACCCGATCACACCGTGAGCAGCACGTTGATCGCGACCCCGACCACGATCACCACCAGCAGGACGTACGGCCACATCGGGCGCTCGGAGGGCGGCTTCCAGTTGCTTGATTCGTTCATGGGAATCATCCTCGGCCGGTGCGCGCTGCCGCACATCGGGGCTGACCACCGTTTCCGGGGTGCAGTTTTCTGCACCCCGGGGGTCAAGCCCGCAGGTAGGCCAACACCGCGAGCACCCGTCGGTGGCCGCTGTCCGGCGTCGGCATCCCGAGCTTGGCGAAGATGCTCCCGATGTGCTTGTTCACTGAGCTCTCGGCGATGACCAGCAGCTCGGCGATGGTGGAGTTGTTCCGGCCCTGGGCCATCAGTGCCAGCACCTCCCGCTCCCGCTGGGTCAGCGTGGCCAGCGGGTCTTGCTCGGCGCGGCGCACCATCAGCTGCGAGATGACTTCGGGATCCATCGCGGTGCCGCCCCCGGCCACCCGCTCCAGGGCCTCCAGGAACTCCTCCGCGCGGCCGACACGGTCCTTCAGCAGATAGCCGACCCCGGCTGCGCTTTGCGCGAGCAGTTCTGTGGCGTAGGTGCGCTCGACGTACTGCGAGAGCACCAGGATCGGCAGCGCCGGGATCTGCCGGCGCGCCTCGATCACGGCCCGCAGTCCTTCGTCGCGGAAGCCCGGCGGCAGGCGCACGTCCACCACCGAGACGTCGGGGCGGTGCTCCAGCAGCGCGGGCAGCAGCCGGTCGCCGTGGTCGACTGTCGCGCACACCTGGTGCCCCTCGCTGGTGAGCAGTGCCGACAACCCCTCCCGGAGCAGCGCGTTGTCCTCGGCGATCAGGATCCGCATGGAATCTCCACCTTCAGTACGGTCGGGCCCCCGGGCGGGCTGGACAGTTCGGTACTGCCGTCGAACGCGGCCACCCGGCGCCGCAGACCCACGAGCCCGCTCGCGCCCACGGCACCCACGACGCTCTCAACGCCCACGGCGCTCTCGGCGGCGCCGCCCCGGCCGTCGTCCTCGACCCGGATCGAGATCCGGTCGGCCGTGATCCGCAGCCGCACCAAGGCGTTCCGGGCCCCGCTGTGCTTGGCGACGTTGGTCAGTGCCTCGGAGACCACGAAGTACGCCGCCGCCTCGGCCGCCGCCGGCGCGCGCGGTGGCGGAGCCGCCCCGGCTGCCCCGGCCGCCCCGGCCGGTTCGAAGTCGGTCCGGGTCGGCACCGCGCACAGCGCGGCCAGGGCCCGCACCGCCTCGACCAGCCCCCGGTCGGCGAGCACCGGCGGATAGATGCCGCGGACCAGCTGCCGCAAGGCGTCCAAGGCCTTCTCAGCCTGCTGCTGGGCGACGTCCAGCAGTTCGGGGACCTGCTCGGGACGGCGGTCCAGGGCCCGGCGGATCATGCCCAGCCGCAGCGAGACCGCGACGATGTCGGCCTGCGCGCCGTCGTGCAGGTCCCGCTCGATGCGGCGCAGCTCGGCGTCATGCGCGTCCAGAGCCTCGGCGCGGCTGACGGTCAGGGCCCGGACGCGCTCGGCCAGGCCGGTTCGGGCCCGCGCGGTCAGCAGCCGCCGGGAGACGTGCGCGTGCAGCAGCGCCAGCGGCCGCGTCAGCGCCATCGCCACGAGCGCGTAGCCGACGCCGACGACCACCGCGGCCAGCGCCTTCCACCATGAGTCGACCGTCAGCAAGATGATGCGGTCGCGCTGCGCGGGCAGCAGCAGCCACCACAGCGGCGCGGTGAGCCAGTTCACCGCGTGGCCGCACACGACCAGCGCCAGCACGCACAAGGCCGTGCCGGGGACGCTGTGGCACAGCAGCCAGAGCAGATCCTTGCGGACCGCCGGGTCACGCAGCGACGGCTTCGGCGCGATCGCGGAACCGGGACCGGGACCTGAACCGTCCGGCACCCCCTGGTACGCGGTGCGCACCTGGACACCGAGCAACCTACCCACCCGGCGGCGGTGGAACTGCGCGTACCGGGTCACGACCCGCAATGTCGCGGGCAGTACCAGGAAGCCGGTCCCCACCAGGCAGAGCGCGCAGACCGCGGCAGTCAGCGCGAGCAGCACCAACCCCGCCAGCCCGGTGCCCAGGCACACCAGCACGTAGCCGGCCGCCGGCGGGAAACGGACCGCGGTCTGGCGGACCCACTGCTCAAGCATCTTGATCAGCCTACCCACACCGCAGGTCGGGGGCAGGTAGCAGTTTTCTGCACCAGGAAGTCTCCAGTCCACACCCTGGTTCGGCGCGCCGCCGCGAACGTACGTTCATGATCGTGACCAGTACAGAAGAGGATCCGGTGGTGCGCCTGGACGGCGTCCACAAGACCTACGGCAAAGGGGCCGGCGCGGTCCCGGCGCTGCGCGGCCTGACGCTCGATTTCGCCCCGGGGACGTTCACCGCCGTGATGGGCCCGTCCGGGGCCGGCAAGAGCACGTTCCTGCACTGCGCGGCCGGACTCGACCGGCCCGATGCCGGTTCGGTGGTCCTCGGCGGCACCGATCTGGCCTCGCTCAGCGAAGTGGAGCTGACCCTGCTGCGCCGCGAGCGCGTCGGGTTCGTGTTCCAGGCCTACAACCTGATGACGGCGCTGTCGGTCGCCGACAACATCACCCTGCCGCTGATGCTCGCCGACCGCCGCCCTGACCGGTCCTGGCTGCACGAGGTGGCCGAGCGGGTCGGGCTCGCCGACCGGATGCGCCACAAGCCCGCCGAGCTCTCCGGCGGCCAGCAGCAGCGGGTCGCCATCGCGCGGGCGCTGGCGGCCCGGCCGGAGGTGGTGTTCGCCGACGAGCCGACCGGTGCCCTGGACACCCGCACCGCGCGGCAGGTGCTGCAACTGCTTCGGGACGTCGTCGACGACCTCGGCCAGACCGTGGTCATGGTGACACACGACCCGGTCGCCGCCTCCTACGCACACCGCGTGGTGTTCCTCGCCGACGGCCGTTACGCGCAGGAGCTCGCCCGGCCCACCGCGGACAGCGTCGCCGAACGGATGACATCGCTGGGGCAGTGGTAGCCGTGTTCCGACTCGTCCTGCAGACCGTCCGGGAACGCAAGGCAGGTTTCGTCGGCGCCTTCATCGCGCTGCTCGGGGCCTCGACGCTGATCACCGCCTTCGGGATCATCCTGCAGTCCGGCATCGGCGACGGCGTCCCGGTGCAGCGCTACGCCGACGCCTCGGTCGTGATCAGCGGCAAGCAGTCCGTCACCGTGCACGAGGGGAAGAAGAGCAAGACCAAGCCGCTGACCGACCCGGTCGCGGTCCCGGCCGACCTGGTCGGCACGGTCGCGCACACCGACGGCGTGGCGCGCGCCGTCGCCGTCGTCAGCTTCCCGGCGCAGGTCGTCGGCGCCGACGGCCGACTGGTCACCGGCGCCGACGACCGGCGCTCCATCGGCGCGAACTGGAGCAGCGCCGCGCTCGGGCCGTTCACGCTCAGCGGCCGGGGACCACGGCGCGCCGAGGAGATCGTGCTCGAACAATCCGTCGCCGAGCGGGCGAAGGCGAAGCTCGGGGACACCGTCCGCATCGCTTCGACGCGAGCAGCGAGCCCTTACACAGTCGTGGGTATCGTGAAATACACCGGCGCCGGCGGAGCCCTGCGAACCCCGCCGGTCTTCTTCACCGACGACACGGCCACCACCCTGTTCGGCCGCGCCGACCAGATCTCGGCGATCGGCGTGCTCGCGACGCCGGGCACCGGCGCCGGCCAGCTCGACGACCGCATCGACGCCGCGCTCAAAGGCGCCGGCGTCAGCTCCCACATCGGCGCCGGACGCAGCAGCGCCGAGAACCCCGACGTCGCCTCGGCCCGCGGCACCCTGAAGGTGCTGGCCGGCTCGCTCGGCGGCACCGTCGTCCTGATCACCATGCTGGTGGTCGGCAGCACCCTGGCGCTGGGCGTCCACCAGCGGCGCCGCGAACTGGCGTTGCTGCGGGCGATCGGTGCCACCCCGAAACAGATCCACAAGATGATCGCCGGCGAGGTGCTGGTGGTGGCGCTGGCCGGCTCGCTGCTCGGCTGCCTGCCCGGCGTGCTGGCGGCCGAGGCGCTGCGCGGGGCGCTGTCGGTGATCGGCGTCCTCCCGCAGGACTTCGTGTTCTCCTACGGCCCGATCCCCATGGCCGTGGCGGTCGCCATCGGGGTGATCACCGCGCAGGCCGCGGGGTTCGCGGTCGCCCGCCGCGTCGTCGCGATCCGGCCGGTGGAGGCGCTGAGCCAGGCCGCCACCGAACAGCCGGGCCTGGGCCGGGCCCGCGTCGTGTTCGGGACCGTGCTGCTGGTCCTCGGCGCCGCCGCCTCGCTGCTGCCGCTGTTCTTCGGCAGCGTCTTCGCCGTGGCCGGAGCCGGCAGCGGCGGCCTGATCATGGTGATCGCGTTCCTCATGCTGGCGCCGCCGCTCGTGGCACACGCGACCCGGCTGCTGGCCGCGCCGTTCCGGCGTCGCTTCGGCAACCTCGGCTACCTGGCCGTCGCCAACACCCGCGCCAACGCCCGCCGACTGGCCGCCGGGATCGGCCCCCTGATCCTGGCGATCGGTTTCGCCTCGCTCCAGCTGTTCATCCCGACCACCACCGCGGCGGCCGCCAACGATCAAGCCCGCGCCGGGGTCCTGGCCGACTACACGCTGACCGGCGACGCCGGCGGCCTGCCGACCGACGCCGTCGCCGATGCCCGAGCGCTGCCGGGCGTCGCCGCCGTCGCCGGGGTGGTCCGTGTCGACCTGTACTCGTCGGTGAAGATGCTCGGCGATCCAGAGGTCTTCGACTACCAGGCCGAGGGGCTGACGACCGATGGGCAGACGACCGACGGACAGACGACTGACAGGCTGACGACCGACAGGCTCGGCCAAGTCCTCGGCCAGGTCCTCAATCTGGATGTCACCGGCGGCGACCTGAGCCGGCTGTCCGAGACCACCGCGGCGATCAGCGACGGCGCGGCCGCGACGCTCGGCACCCGGGTCGGCGGCACCGTGCGGATCCACCTGCCCGACGGACAGACGATCCAGCCGCAGGTGGTCGCGACCTACCGGCGCGGCCTGGGATTCGGCGACATCACCTTGTCCGCGCAGACCTTGATGCGGCACAGCTCGCACCGCTTGTACGACTCGATACTGGTCCGGCTCCAGCCCGGCGCCGACCACAAGACCGCCCTCGCCGAACTCAAGGCCCTGAGCACCCGCTACCCGGGCCTGCACGTCCAGGACAAGGGCGGCCTGTCCGCGGCCCAACAGCGCACCGCGATGGTCGGCCTGATCGGCAGCGCCATCCCGCTGCTGCTGATCTTCGGCTACATCGCGATCGCCGTCGCCAACACCCTGGTGATGACCACCTTGTCCCGGGCCCGGGAGTTCGCGCTGCTGCGGCTGGTCGGCGCCACCCCGGCCCAGGTGCTGCGGATGATGAGGACCGAGACCCTGATGGTGGTCCTCATCGCGGTGGCCGTCGGCACACTGGTGCCGATGCTGCCGCTGACAATGGTCAGCCTCGGCCTGACCGGATCGCCGGTTCCCTCTATACCGCCGCTCCTCTACCTGGCGATCGTCGCCGCGACATCGGCCCTGGCGGCCGCCGCGGTTCTGATCCCCACCCGGCTGGCACTGCGGGCCCGGCCGATCGAAGCCATCGGGCTGCGGGAGTAGGGCCGGGTGACGTACAGCGCCGAACGGTCCGCCATGCCGATGAGCACGGTCACACCCTCCTCGATCGGCGCCAGGAAGACGCTCTGGCCGATCAGCGACATCTGCTTGTTGCGGAACGACCCCGCGTGCAGCTGGAGCGTCGGCGAGGCCGCGTTGCCGGTCTGCACCAGGCGCGCGTAACGGCGGGCGGCCTCGATCGCGGCGTTCACCACGTCTCCCCAGACCAGGTCGACGATCAGGTCGTAGCCCTCGGGCGTGGCGGCGACGAACGCCTCCTCCGTCGCCGCCGGGTCCAGCCCGGTCACGTCGGTCGCGGCGTCGGCGCCCTGCTCCAGTGCCAGGTCCAGCGCCTCCTTGCGCACGTCGGCGATGATCACGCGCTTGGCGCCCAGCACCTTGGCGGCCTGAACGGCGATCTGGCCGACAGTGCCGGCGCCGAGCACCAGAACGTTCTCGCCGGCCCGCAGGGTGCCGCGGAGTCCAGCGACAACCAGGCGGCCAGACCCGCGACGCCGAGCGCGGCGGCCAGCAGCGGGTCGAGCGCCGCCTGCACCTTCTGCGCCGGCAGGTAGGTGAAGATGTTGCCCTCGGTGTGGTTCTGGCAATCGTCTAGTACTCCACTGTCGCCGGACTCTGCCGCGGCCGGCGGCGTGGGGCCGGAAGCGCCGGGCCGCCGAAGGTCATCAAGCACCTTGACATGCGTTGCGCCGCCGACTTGCCGCCGGATAGAGTCCCGTCCCGAGTAGCTGGAAGTGCGCGAAGGCGCGCCGAGTGTGACGGCGCCGGTCTTCGTCCACCTCCGACGGGGAGGGAACGGGGATCCAGACGCATCGCCGGCACGGCCCTGCACGGCGGGGCCGTGATAGCAGCTGCTGCTCACACCGCGGTGCTTATAGCAGGTTACTGAAGAGCTCGATCGAGGAAGTCAGGGGAGAACTTTCCATGTCCACCACAGCATTCACCCGGCGTCGGTACGCCACGGCCGCGGCGCTCGCGACGGCCCTGGCCGGTGCGGCGTCCGTCGTCGCTGAGGCGCCGGCGCACGCGTCCGCGTCCTCATCCCTGACCCCGGCGCTGACCGGCCACTGCCCCAACGACACGTCCGGGACCGTATTGAAGGCCTCGCCCGGCGTCGGCCCGGCGCCGCTGACGTTCACCGTCGATCTCACCGGCAACACCATCGACCCGGCGCACGGCTGCACCTTGGTCGTCCACTGGGCCGACGGAACCCCGGACACCTCCGCGGTGTCCGAGACCACCCCGCTCAAGCACACCTTCACCAAGCCGGGTACGTACTCGGTCACCTGGCAAGAGACCGTCGTCAGCGGGTCGGGGACCGACACCTCCAACGGCATGTTCCAGGTCATCGTCCAGGCGCCCGGGAGCACCGGAGGCGGCGGGGGCACCACGCCGGTCAAGCGCATCGGCGGCACCGACCGGTACGCCACCGGGCGTCAGGTGTCCCAGGCGCAGTGGCAGGCCGGGCAGGCCAATGCCGTCGTGCTGGCGCGCGGCGATCAGGCCCCTGACGCGCTGGCCGGGGTGCCGCTGGCCGCGCATGTCCACGGCCCGCTGCTGCTGACCTCCCCGACCGCGCTGGACGCCGCCACGCGCGCGGAGATCGACCGGGCGACCGGCGGTCCGCAGACCCACAAGCCGATCTACATCCTCGGCGGCGCCTCGGCCGTCTCCCCCACCATCGAGAACGCTCTGCGCGCCGCCGGATACACCGTGACCCGCTACGGCGGCACCAGCCGTTTCGACACCGCGTTGAAGATCGCCGCCGCGTTCGGCACCACCCAGCACGTCATCGTGGCCACCGGACGGGACTTCCCGGACGCCTTGGCCGCCGGGCCCCTCGGCGCGGCGGAGGGCGCCCCGATCGTGCTGTCCGACAACACCTCCCTGGACCCGGCCACGAAGGCCTTCATCACGCAGCACGCGTTCATCGACCCGGTCGGCGGGCAGGCCCTGCGGGCGGTGCTCAACGCCGGCGGCAAGAACATCAACGACAGCTTGGCCGGCCCGGACCGGTACGCCACCGGCGCCGCCGTCGCCCAGGCTGTCGCCGGCGTGACCGGACACGTCCCCACCACGGTCGGCATCGCCTCCGGGTCGGCCTTCCCGGACGCCTTGACCGGCGGCGCCTACGCGGCCAACGCCGCCGAACCGCTGCTGCTCACCGCGCCGGGCACCCTGTCGGCGCCCACGGCCTCGCTGCTGTCCGGCTGGGCGTCGCAGTTCACTGCCGTCACCGTCTTCGGCGGGCAAGCCGCGATCAGCGGCCCGACGTTCACGGCGATCGTCAAGGCCGTCCACGGCACGGCCGGCTGACCACCGGCAGCCGGCAACCCACATAGCCCGCAACCAACTGCGGCCGCCCGTCACACTCGTCCTGTGACGGGCGGCTGCTGCCTACTCCTCCACGACCGCCAAGGCCAGAGATCAGTTGACGATGCCGAAGCCGTCGAGTGTGGCGTACGTTCCGGACAGTTTGGTGATCACGACGGTGTGCGTTCCCGCGCTCAACGTCGCGCTACTGAACACGAGCACGTTGGCGTGGCGTTGGCCGTCGGTGGGCACCGTGTCGACGCTCTGCTGCGCCCCGCCGTCGATACTCACGCCGATGTTCCCCTGGTCGGTGTACTGCTCGCCGAACACCTGGATGCCGGTGCCCGTGAACTGGTAGCTCGCGGTCGATCCGTTGGCCGTGGCGTAGTGGACGTCGTCGTCATAGTCGCCGTAGCCGCGGTTCGCCGAGTAGGAGAACCCGCTGTACGAAATCGACGGATCAGTGTCGTTGGCACGGACCGGATTGAGGGCCGCGAAGCCGTCGAGCGTGCTGTAGGTCCCGGACAGTTTGGTCACCGTGACGGTGTGCGTGCCGGAGGACAGTCCGGTGGCGGTGAAGACGGCCACGTTGGCGTGGCGTTGGCCGTCGGCGGGCACCGTGTTGACGCTCTGCTGCGCCCCGCCGTCGATACTCACGCCGATGTTCCCCTGGTCGGTGTACTGCTCGCCGAACACCTGAATGCCGGTGCCCGTGAACTGGTAGCTCGCGGTCGATCCGTTCGCCGTGGCGTAGTGGACATCGTCGTCAAAGTCGCCGTAGCCGCGATTCGCCAAGTAGGAGAATCCGCTGTACGAAATCGACGGATCGGTGTCGTTGACGCGGGTAGCGCCGGGCTGTGATCCGTCGAGGCTGATGTCAGCGGCCTGTGCTCCGCCCGACAGCGGGACGAGCAGGAAGCCGCCGGACAGGTAGGTCACGCCGCTGGCCAGGCTGCCCTTGACGTAGACGGGCATGCCGTTGGTGAAGCCCTCGCCGCCCACCAGCGCCTGCGTCGCGGCGCTGTTCTGTCCTCGGTAGTAGATCCGCGGCGTGCGGACCGCGGCCGGCCAATCACCCGTCGTGGTCGATCCGGCCGTGCTGAGCAGGTTGTCGGGTATGACGCCGGGTCCGGGGGCGTTCGGGATGGTGGTGTTGCCGCTGGCATTGGAGTCCGTTACCGACGGGTTGCACCCGTTGTAAGCCTGGGTGGCACCGGCGAAGTAGTCGCCGGTGATCCAGAAGTGGCCGGTCGGGTTGCAGCCGCCCTGCGAGGAAATCCCGCCGGTGGCGAACGCGACGTCGCCCTGCCAGTTGATCCACTCCGAGCCGGCGTCGTCGTAGTAGGTGTTGCTGCTCGTGGCGCCGTTGTAGGCGACGTTGCCGGTGGCTTGCAGGCCGGTGGCGAGGGTGGCTGAGGAATTGAGCGTGCCGTCGGAGTTGTGGACGTACTGGGCCTGGTGGCCTTCGACGTAGATGGCGCCGCCGTCTTGGCGCTGGGTCAGGTAGTCGTGGATCAGGTTGTCGCTCACGGTGTTGTACTCGTTGATGTTCGTCGAGTTCTGCGACGACGGCGGCTCGGGGTTGCCCGGATTGTTGGGATCCTGGCTGTACTGGTCGACGTGGCCCTGGATGACGCCGGCGGTGATCCCGGTGTAGGGCAGGTCGTACAAGTCGTTGTGAGAGATCGTGGTGTGCTGTGAGAACAGCAGGGTGATGCCGCACGCCGACGAGTAGTCGGTGCCGATGCGATGGATGACGTTGTTCGACACGGTGGTGCCGGTCAGGATCTCGTTGGCACCGACCGAATCGCCGCCGACCGCGGAGGGGTTGGTCGTGCAATGCGCCTTGATACCCGCGGCCTGCGACGGGTCCAGGGGGTTCGGATCGTAGGTGCAGCCCAGCAGAATCGCGGTGGAGGCGATGTCAGTGAACTCATTGCCGTCGATGACTGTGTTGGTCGAGCCATACATCACGCTCAGCCCGGCCCCGCCGAGTTCGCTGAACCGGTTGCCGCGCAAGGCGATGTTGGCGGCGCCGCTGAAAGCGACGTTCGCCAACGGCTGACTCAGCGCACCCCAGGGACAGGACCCCGCGGGGTTGGAGAAGGTGCACATGCCCTGGTTGGTCGCACCGGTCATCCGCAGGTTGCTCTGCACGTCGGCAAAGCCCACACTCGTAGACGGATCATTCCAGGTGGCGTAGGAGAACTGCAGGCCGCTGAAGGTGAGGTCGTGGACCGGCACGGCTAGCGTTCCCGAGCCGGTCAACAACGACTCCAGGTGCGGAAGCTCCACATCCAGACCCGTCATCGACCCCGACGGCGGGGCGTAATACAGCGTGTTCGGCGTAGACGCCGAGTCCAGGAACCACTGGCCCGGATGCAGCAGCGCCTGGGCATTCTCAATCAGTGAAGGCATCCGGCTGGTGGACATCGACGGCAGTCCCCCGCTGCCCTGGCTGAACGACGCGCGGTCGGTCACATCACTCCAGCACGGCTGGTCCATGGTCAGCGTGCCGGCGCTCGCGGAGAAGCCGGCGACGCGGCAGCGCGACTCGGCCCAGGCACCGTTGCCGCCGGGATAGTCGAACTCCACCGCCGACACCTGCGCGGGAGTCAGGCCCTTGAACCACGCCATCGCCCCCGCATCACCGCCGATCGTGTATCCGCTCGCCGATCCGCCCCAGTTGCCGGACCACCCAAGACTGCTCGGTGTCGCCTGCGCGACCGGGGCTTCCTGGCCGTTGACATACAGCTGACGGCTGTTGCTTCCAGCCGGAACGGTTGCCGACCACACCGCGCTGGTCCCGACCTGTGCCCACCCGCCGATCTGGGAGGCACCGGAAATCACCGGGTGCGCGCCAGGTGCGGCCTGCCACACCACCGGATGCCCGGCACTTCCGGAGTCGGCGGCGGTAAACGCCCACGTGCTCGACAACCGGTACGTGCCGTCCTGAAGCAGGACCCTGACATCATCGGCGCCCCGATTGGCTTTCAGGAAGCTGCGCACCGCCGCCTGCGCACCCGGCAAGGTGCACGGGGCGGCCTGCGTGCATGCAGCTCCGGAGCTGGCCGACGGCGAAGCGTAGAACGTCGTCGCGCCTGTCGTGCCTGCCGCGTGCGCCGCGGGCGCGCCCATCAGCGGCAGTGCCAGGACGGCAAGCGGCAGCGCGCTCGTCGCGGCGATCACGCGGCACAGCCTGCGCATGATCGATCGATGATGCGACATGGAACGGGTCCTCCCTGTCAGACAGTTGCGCCGGCCGCCAGCCGGCTTGGGCGGTGACGTGGTGACATGGGTCCCGTTGACCGATCACCCACAGCTGGGAGGCGCCGAATTCGTGCTCGCCTGGGCCGCGTCGCCGGTGGCGACTTCGACTCAGTGGGCTGTCACGCTCGCCGGGATTGATCCGATGATTCGTCGGATTGCCGTAGTTTTACTCCTCATGTGTCCAGCATGTAAAGAGTGGAAAACAGAAAAGATCAGATGACTCTGGAGTACGGCGATCCACTCGACAGCAGGCGCCCGACGACTTACGCGCATCTGATCACCGGGAATCGCGGGTACCCTGCGTTCGGGAAGGTGAGAGGTGGCCGCGGTGAGCAAGACTCCTGAGTGGCTGGAAGACGGTGAGATCCCAGAGGCGTTCTGGGATCGCGTCGAATCCAACGGCCCCGGCGATGAGGGCCCGACGGCCTGGCTGAGTGTTGCGACAGCGTCCGAGATAGTCGAGTACCAACTGGCGTTCGAGCTCGCCGCGGAGGAACTCGCCGACTATTCCGACGGGCCGTGCATCGACGCGCTCGTCTTCTCGGAGGACGACACTGAAGACTTGTGCCTCTGGATCGTTGCGCAGGGCCGTCAAGCGTGGCAGTCCGTACGAGCCGGCCGGGAGAGTCTGGCGCAAGCGGCCCGCTGGTACCTCGCCAGGCGCCTCGACACCGAATCGGAGATGTGGACGGCGGCTGGGACGTCGGCGTACTCCGTCTTCCACGACCGCTTCGGCGAGAGCCTCTCCGACCGGATGCGGGAAGTCTTAGAGCACTTCGGTGCCGCTCACGCTGGAACCGTCGCGCACGTCCAGGCGCCAGTCTGCGGGCGTGGTCAGGAGGAGGCGTCGTCCGAGTCGATCCAGAACGCCTTGTAGCTCAAGGCCGGGTGCGGATGCACCGCACGGGTCCGCCCGGCGATCCGGTAGCCGAGTGCTGAGACCTGTTGCTCCAGGATTTCTTGGTCGCTCTCCTCATTGAACACGCCGACCACCAGCCTGCCGCCGGGAGCCAGGATGTTCGCCAGCAGGTGTGCCAGGTAGTCGGGCCTGCGCGGCGCCGGTACGTAGTCCAGGCCGGTGCGCACGATGTCGAAGCGGCGTGGCGGCGACCAGGCGGCGGCGTTCGCGGTCCAGATCCGGTCGGCCCAGGCGGGGTGCTGGTCTCGGGCCAGCTGGGCCAACTTGGCGGAGATGTCGATGCCGAACGGTTCGATGGCGATTCCGGCGTCGGCGGCCCAGCCGGTGAGGGTGTCCATCAGGTGGCCGTTGGCGCAGCCGACGTCCAGGAACGTGCCGCCGCCTACGGGAAGGGCATCGACGAGCAGGGCGCGGGCCCGGCGCCAGCGCGCGGCGTCGCCGGAGTGCCCGGACTGGGCGCGCGGGTTGTCGCCGCCCAGGTAGGCCGGTTCGATCAAGGCCAGGACGGCGTCGTGCCAGCCGGCCTGATCGATCCGGCCGGCGGCGTAGTCCTCGTTGATCCGGGAGATCTCACGCCATCCGCGCTCTTTGGCGCGCGCCAGTTCCGCGGCGTCGTCCACACCGACCCACCTTTCGTGATTCGCAGGGTCCTTCGGTCCCGATCTGGTGCCGGCCGTCGCGCTGAACTCAGGGAACTGATGACGGATATCAGTGCAGATCATCCGCGAGGCGTTCCATGACCGCCTTCGTGACGGCCGTGTCCACCTGGGTGGTCAGGTTGTGACGGTTGCCGAGGTTCGCCAGCAGGGTACGCAGGTCGAGATCGTTGATGGTACGACGCAGGACGTCATCGGTCGTAAGGGTTTTGTCGATGAGCGCGTCGGGGATCGCGCGGATCGCCGCCTTGCGCAGACCGCTGAGGTTCGAGGCGTCGACTGCCTCGCGGGCGAGTTGCGATGCCCGCGGGAGCTTGCCGGCGGCCTTCAGGCTGTCGACGGCGGTGAGCAGCCCGGTTCGCAGCGCGTTGATCTGCGCGTCGGTGCGGACGCCGGGCTGGGCGAGCTGGAGGGCGAAGGCCTCACGGGAGACGCCGATCTGGCAGGCGGCGGCGGCCAGACCGGTCACGACGAGCTCCTCGGTCAGGCCGTCGATCCCCGTCGACACCGAGCTGGCCGGTGCTGCGACACATGAGTCGGCTGGGCGAAGCGGGCTGTAGTGGCCGCCGCCGTTGGCGAGCTGGACGGCCAGCACTCCACTCACCAGCACGGCGGCCAGAGCCGGGAGCGCCCCCGCGCGCAGGCGGGCCGCGCCGGTCATCGCGTGCCCCGGCGACGCAGCGGGATCAGGGACAGCAGCGCCACGAGGGCGAGTGCCGCACCGATCAGGAAGGCGTTGCGGAACGCGTGGGTGGCGGCCCGTTGGAGCTGAAGGTTGAGGCTCCGTTCAAGCTGCGCCACAGCGGGCTTCTCCGCCGCGGGCACGCTCAGTTGCTCGAAGGCGGGGTCCAGGTCGGGCACCCGGCCGCGATCCTGCTTCAGCTGATCGGCCAGTCCGCGAGCGATCGCGATTTTGTCCTGGGGCGCCAGCGGAGCGTTGAGCACCAGCGCGGTGATGGCGTCTTCCGCGGGTGGCTGGGCACTGCGAAGGTCCGCGGTGAAGACAGGCGTGAGAATCGCGAGTCCCAGGACCACCCCCGCGTGCCGGGCCGCGATGGTCCAGCCGCCGTGCAGGAAATGCGGTCTGCGGCCGTCCATCGCCTGCAGGGTCAGGGGATCCAGCGTCAGACCGAGCCCGAGTCCGACGAGCGCCTGCGGTGCGATCGTCCACGCGAGATCGGCCGACGGCAGCAGCGCCAACCCGGTCAGGCCGCCGGCGATGAGCAGGCATCCCGACATCGTCTGTGCCATCGGCCCCGACCGCAGCATCCGGGCTAGCGGCCGGGCCAGGAGCGCCGCGAGCGGTATCACCGACACCGTGACGGCTGCGACCGCCGGTGATCGACGCCAGCCGTCGACCAGGAGCAGCACGAACAGGAACAGCGCCGCGGTCAGCGCCGCCGAGAGCAGCGCCAGGGCGATGTTCGGCCGGATCCGCACACGGTGTTTCTGTGCGTGGGGTTCCTGTGTGTGGGGTTCCTGTGCGTCGTGTTCCTGTGCGTCGTGCTCCTGTGCGTCGTCGGCGAGGCCCTGCCCGTTCCTGCGGCGCTTGGCGAGAGCGGCAGGAACGGCCAGTACCGCGATCGGCACCTGGACGATGAAGATCGAGCGCCAGGAGAACGCATCGGTCAACAACCCACCGGCCACCGGGCCGACAGCGGTTCCGAACACGCCGGCGGCGATCCACCATGCCGTCCCGCGACGCTCACTCAGCTCGTCGACCAGGAGCTGAAGGCTGCCGATCACCGCGAACGCGCCGCCCACCGCCTGCACCGACCGGGCGGCGACCAGAACATCCAGGGAACCGGCCACCGCGCACAACGCCGAGGCCCCGGCGAACACCGCGATGCCGGCCGCACACAAAACAGCCGGATCCCGTGTCCTGTAGAACCACGCGGCGGGCCGGGCGACGACGGCCAGAACGAGGTTGAACGCGATCAGCACCCACGCGACCTGCCCCACCGTGGTGTGGAGGCGCTGCAAGATCTCCGGCAGGGCGAGGGTGACCACCGCCGAGTCGGCCAGCACGCACCCCACGGTCAACGCGAGGAGGGCCGCTGCCGCCCGGCGCACCCTAGAACGCCGGCTTCGTGTCGGCGAGCCGCGCTGCGACGAGCCACTCAGCTGGCCGCATCCCCATCAGCACGTCGGCCGGCCTCGACCGGACAACGTCGGTGCTGACGAACCGCTTTCCGGTCTGATCAGAAATGGTGTGCACGCACGCTCCTCCTGGGTGGCAACAGCACTCTACGTCGGACACAGTAGGGAAGGCGCTGTGGGTAGAGAAGGCGCTGTGGATGGGTACGGGGATCAGGCACACATTCTGTGAAGGCGCTTCGGATGTGCCGCAGCTTCGAGGCAACAGCGATCTCGGCGAGCGATTCACCGGGTCGGCATGCCTCCGCGAGGGCTGCTGACCACCAGCGACATGGACCCCTCGGCCAGGTAGGCATGATCGGGGAAGTAGTCGATGTGCAGATGGTAGCCGTCCTCTACGGCGGCCAGGTCGTGGAGGTTCTCAGCGAGGATCTTCCTGGACGCCTGATCTCCACTGATGACGAGCACCTTCCGCCGGATATCGAGGTCAAGACGAACCCCGGGGCCCGAGGACTGCACCACCTGGATTCCCACCAACCCGCCGCTGTCCCGGGCAGGTGTGGAAACGACGTACCCAGTGCCCTGTGCCACGGCGCCGGCTAGGGCGATCAGTTCCTCTGCCGAGGCCTTGAGATCAACCTCGCCGAAGGCCGCGTCCACCGTCAGTATCACCGTTCAGGCTCCCGGCTGGTTGTCGTCGCCGACGCCTCGGACCTCGATCTCCAGCACGTTCATGGGCCGGATGGTCCCGGCATCGCCGCGAGCGACACGAACCGCATCTTCACCGGCGCTGCCCGTCCACATCCCGAGCAAAATCTGCCAACTGCCGCGCCTTGATCGGCCAGGTCTGGGCGCGCGCCGTGGGCTTGGCGATGCGATTGGACTTCTTGACCTGGACCAAGTCGCCGAACGTGAGCGACAGCCGGCCGGGCATGACGGCCGGCACGACCAATCCCAAGTCGGCTTGCGTCGGCGTACGACAGGAACCACTGGACCACAGGCGGCGATCGCCGCTCAGCCAGGAAGGCGCCGGCCGTCTCACGCAGCAGGACCTTCTCGATCCCTGGCGGATCATGCCGGAGCAGTTCGGCCTGAAGGTCATGCTTCTCGTCATCGTTCAGGTAGTAGCGAAACGACTCCCTGGCCTCTTCGCACACCGAGCAGTCCGTCGCATGATCGTGGGGTGTGATGAGGTCGACACGCATCCTTCGAGCCTAGCGACCTTCCGGGCAATAACTGCCGCACCAAACCGCTGCCGGCGTTGACCCGGATCGTCCCGCCCCCGGATGCCGCCTGGACCGCCGAGTTCACGACCTGGCGGACCGCCGGGTGGGGCGGACGCTTCTTGCTGCGCAAACGTGGTTAGGCTAGCCTAACCTCACTTTTGATCAACCCTTCGGAAGGAAGCCATGGATCAGGCCGGGGACGTCCGCGCCATCGCTGTCCCCGTCCCGCTCCTTCCGGTCGTCGGCGGCAGCAGGCGGGCGCGGTTGTTCCTCGGGCTGGCGGGTTGCGCCGTCCTGCTCGCGGCGGCGGCCTTCGCCAGCTTGGCGTTGGGGACCAAGCCGATAGCGCTGGGGACGGTGCTGCACGCGCTCTTCCATCACGACAACAGCGACGATGCGCTGATCGTCAGGGATCTGCGGCTGCCCCGGACGGTGATCGGCCTCGCCGTCGGGGCCGCCCTCGGGCTGGCCGGGACGTTGATGCAGGCCGTGACCCGCAACCCGCTGGCCGATCCCGGGCTGCTCGGCGTCAACATGGGGGCCTCGGCCGCCGTGGTGGTCGGTATCGCCGTCCTGCATCTGGACCCGCAGACGGCTCAGGTGTGGCCGGCCCTGCTCGGCGCCGGGATAGCCGCGCTGCTGGTACACACTCTCGGCGGGCGGGGGCCGCGCGGGACCGCGCCGATCCGGTTGGCGCTGGCCGGTGCGACCGTCAGCGCGGTCCTCGGTGCGCTGGTCAGTGCTCTGACTTTGTCGGACCGGGCGGCGTTCCAGGACTTCCGGTTCTGGTCGGTCGGTTCGCTGGCCGGACGCTCGTCGGCGGTCCTGGGGCAGACCGGGGGCTTCATGGCCGTCGGCGCGCTGATCGCGCTGCCGCTGGCGGGCTCGCTCAACGCCTTGGCCCTGGGCGAGGACACCGGTCGCGCGCTCGGCGTGCACCCGGGCCGGGTCGGCGCGCTGGCGTTGGTCTCGGTGACGCTGCTGTGCGGCGGCGCGGTGGCCGCCGCCGGCCCCATCGGGTTCGTGGGGCTGGCCGTGCCGCACGCCGCGCGCCAGATCACCGGCCCCGACCACCGCTGGCTGCTGCCCTACACGATGCTTCTGGCACCGACCCTGCTACTGGCCGCCGACGTGGTCGGCCGGCTCATCGCGCCGCCGGGCGAGGTGGACGTCGGGATCGTCACCGCGCTCGTCGGGGCTCCGGTGTTCATCCTGCTGGCCCGTCGGCGCCGGGTGAGGCAGGTATGAGGGCCCGGATATCCACGGCGCCGGCCGGCTCCGGCCGGGCCGCGCGCCTGCGCCCGGTCACGGTCCGGATCGGCGCCAAGCGCGGCCGACCGGGTCGCT
Source organism: Catenulispora pinistramenti (assembly GCF_018274385.1). Classification (GTDB taxonomy): domain Bacteria; phylum Actinomycetota; class Actinomycetes; order Streptomycetales; family Catenulisporaceae; genus Catenulispora; species Catenulispora pinistramenti. Next base: position 37,628 of record NZ_JAAFYZ010000053.1, read on the forward strand.
CGGCCATCTCCTTCCGTCTCAGTCCGCGGGCCTGCCTGGTGATCGCGGCCCTGGTCGCGGCCGGGCTGGTGATCAGTGCCCTGACGTTGAGCACCGGGAGCTATCACGTCCCGCTGTCGGACGTGGTGCGCACGGTTCTCGGCAACGGCAGCACCCTGGACCGGTTCATCATCACCCGGCTGCGGGAGCCGCGGCTGCTGACCGCGCTGGCGGTCGGTGCGGCGTTGGGTGCCGGTGGGGCGCTGTTCCAGAGCGTCTCGCGCAATCCGCTGGGCAGCCCCGACATCATCGGATTCGACACCGGGGCGGCGACCGGCGCGTTGGTCGTCATCACCCTGATCCACGGCACGGCCGCCCAGACCGCCGCCGGAGCGGTTCTCGGCGGCCTGGCCACGGCAGCGGCCGTCTACTTCCTGGCCATGCGGCACGGTGTGCACGGCTACCGGCTGATCCTGGTGGGCATCGGGGTCGGGGCGCTGCTGTCGGCGGTGAACGGGTACCTGCTCATCCGCGCCAGCGAGAACGACGCGCAGTCCGCCGCCTTGTGGCTGATCGGGAGCCTGAACGGCCGCGGCTGGGACTACGTCGGGCCGGAGGCCCTGGCGCTGGCGGTCCTGTTGCCCGCCGCGTGGTGGATCTCGCGGGCGCTGGGCGTGCTGGAACTCGGCGACGACCTCAGCCGCGGGCTGGGTCTGCGCGTCGAGTGGCTGCGCGGCACCGCGTTGCTGGTCGGCGTGGCGCTGGCGGCGAGCGCGACCGCCGCGGCCGGACCGGTCGGCTTCGTGGCGCTGTCCGCCCCGCAGATCGCCCGCCGGCTCACCGCGACCGCCGGTCCCAACACGCTGACTTCGGCGCTGGCCGGGGCGGTCCTGCTGGCCGGCAGCGACTTGGCGGCCCAGCGGTTCCCGTCCGGCCTGCCGGTCGGGGTGGTCACCGCCGTCCTCGGCGGCCTGTATCTGGCCTGGCTGTTGAGCCGGGAATGGCGGAAGGGACGCCCATGAGCCCCGACACGAATACCGGCACGGGCACGGACACGGGCACACGCGCCGGTACCGGCACAGTGGAGCCGGAGGTCGCCGTCGACGCCGCCGGCCGACACCGGTTGTCAGCCCGGAAGCTGACCGTCGGCTACCAGGGCAAGCCAGTGATCGAGGAGCTGGACGTACACATCCCCGACGGTTCCTTCACGGTGATCGTCGGCGCCAACGGCTGCGGCAAGTCGACTCTGCTGCGCACCTTGGCCCGAGTGCTGTCGCCGATACGGGGTCAGGTCTTCCTGGACGGCGAACCGATCCACGCACTGTCTCCCAAACAGGTCGCGCGACGCCTGGGCCTGCTGCCGCAGGGCCCTGTCGCACCGGACGGCATCACCGTGCTCGACCTGGTCGCCCGCGGCCGGCACCCGCACCAGAACCTGCTGAGCCGGTGGTCGGAGGCCGACGAGCGCGCGGTCCGCGACGCGATGGCCGCCACCGACACCGCCGAGCTCGCCGACGCTTACGTGGACGAGCTCTCCGGCGGTCAGCGGCAGCGGGTCTGGCTCGCGATGGCCCTGGCCCAGGAGACCGGCATCCTGCTGCTGGACGAGCCGACCACCTTCCTCGATCTGGCCCACCAGGTCGAAGTGCTGAACCTGTGCGCCCGGCTGCACGCCGCCGGACGCACCCTGGTCGCGGTCCTGCACGACCTCAATCTGGCCTGCCGCTACGCCGACCACCTGATCGCCATGCGGGACGGCGCGATCGCCGCCGTCGGCCGCCCCGGCGAGGTCGTCACCCCCGAGCTGATCGAGGACGTCTTCGGTCTGCCCTGCCGGGTCATCGACGATCCCGAGACCGGTACTCCGCTGGTCATCCCGCTGGCACCGAACCCGCTGCAGCAAGAAGCGAGTTCGTCTTGAGAGCCCTGCGTGCCCTGCGTGCCCTGCTGCCCGTCGCCACCACACAACCGCCTCCCGCCCCCTGACCACCCGAAGGAACCGCGCACCATGTCGCCGACACCCATCGCCCCTCCCCGCAGCACCGGTCACCGAGCTTCCGGCGCCTCCGTTCCGTTCGTCCCGTCCCGGCGCCGCCTGCTCGGCGCCTCGATAGCCGGGGCGGGCCTTTCCGGCCTGCTCGCCGCCTGCGGCTCGGACAAGACCCCCGCCGCCCAGGCGGCCGGGTCGGGATCCTGGTCCTTCACCGACGACCGGGGCACCACCGTGAGGCTGCCGACCCAGCCCCGGCGCGTGGCCCTGCTCACCGACACCGTGACCTCGGCACTGTGGCCCGCCGGGCTGCGTCCCGTCGCCGCGTTCGCCAGCGACCCGGCCACCACCGAATCCGTCCAGCTGAACCTGGCCAAGGAAGGCATCGTCCAGATCGGCGGCAAGGACGCGCAGCTGGACCTGGAGGCACTGGCCGGGGCCAAGCCCGATCTGCTCATCGACGTGGTCCAGGCCGACGGCACCCTGCAGACCGTCGGCAAGACCGCGGCCGCCGCGCAGATCGCACCGGTCGTCGGCATCAGCATGTACCAGCCGATCGAGCACATCGTCACCACCGCGGAGAACATCACCGCGGCCGTGGGCGCACGGCTGGCCGACACCGAGGCGAAGACCGGCTATCAGAGCGCCGCGGAGAAGGTGCGCAGCGCGGTGAAGAGCAACCCCGGCGTGCGCGTCGGATTCGTGTTCGACATCGGTGCCACCGAACTGGCCGTGATGAACAGCGGCACCTGGCCGATCCTGAAAACGGTCGCCGGGCTCGGCGTCGAGCTGGTCGCCATCGCCCAGAGCGAGAAGAACACCTACAGCCAGCCGATCAGCTGGGAACGGGCGCCGCAGATCCCGGCCGACCTGCTCGTGTGGGCCGTCACCGACCCGCTGCCGACGAACCCGCTGTGGGCGAAGATCCCGGCGGTCGCGGCCGGCCAGTTCTGGCGGCCCGACCTCGCCTCCTGGTACACCTACAGCTACGCCAACTTCACCGGGCTGCTCACGGGACTGGCCGATCACCTCGCCGCCGCGAAGCCCGGCATCGGGCCGACCTCCCCGCTGTCGTAGAGGTCTGCCACCCCCGTGGATACCGAGACCCTGCCCGCGTCCGCGCCGTCACTGATCCGCGCCGCACTGCTGTCCCGACGGCGCGACCTGGCGATGGCGTGCCTGCTCTACAGCACCCACCAACTCGGCGAATCACTGGTGCCGGTGGTGGTCGGCGCGGCGATCGCGGCGGCGGCCGACGGCGGGCTGTCGACGACCGCCCCCTGGCTGGCCGTGCTCGCCGCCGACTTCGCACTGCTGTCGCTGTCGTACCGGTTCGGGGCCCGGGCCAGCCAGCGGGCCAAGCAGTACGCCGCTCACGAGGTGCGCATGCTGGTCGTGGACCGGGCCGTCCGGGCCGGCGGCGGGGTCGAACCCCCGCCGGGGGCGTTGCTCACCCTGGCCGGCAGTGACGCGGCCCGCATCGGTGCCTTCGCCGGCATCTGCGCCTCCGGGCTGGCCGCCGTGGTGGCGTTGGTCGTCGCCACCGCGCTGCTCATGGGGTTCTCCCCGGTGCTCGGCGCGGTGGTCCTGGTCTGCGTGACCGTGCTGCTGCTCGCCATCGGCAAGGCTTCGGACCGGCTGCGTGCCGGCTACCGCAGTGAACAGCAGGGCTCTGCGAACGCGGCCACCCTCGCCGAGGACATCGTGCGCGGGCTGCGGGTCCTGCGTGGAATCGGTGCCGAGCGCGCGGCCGCCGACGCCTATACCGCCGCCAGCCGATCGGCACTCAACGCGGCGGCACGCACCGCGCGCATGGAATCCTCGCTCACCGGACTCAGGACCCTGGCAACCGGCGCCTACCTGATGGCGGTCGCCGGGGTCGGCGGCTGGCTCGCCCTGGGCGGCCGGCTCAGCCTCGGACACCTCGTCTCGGCGCTGGGTCTGGCGCAGTTCCTCACCGGTTCGCTCCAGACGCTGTTCGGTCTGGGTCCGGCGCGCGCCAGGGCGATCGCGTCGGCCGAACGCATCTTGGATCTGGTCCGGACACCGGTCGGCGTCAGCGAGCCACCGGAGCCGGTACTCGACGCTCCCGACGCGTCCAACGCCGATCTGCAGTTCCGGGCCGCCGTCGGACGTTCCGGCACCGCGCTGGACTTCACCGTCCAGCCCGGCCGGATCACCGGGCTGGTCGTGGACGACACCCGCGCGGCGGCCGATGTCCCCGCGCTGCTGGCCCGCGAGTACGACCCGGTTCGGGGCGAGGTACGCCTCGGCGGCAGGCCGCTGCGGGACTACGATCTCGACACCCTGCGGTCGACGGTGCTCGTCGCGCTGCACGATGCCGCTCTGTTTCCGGGGACGGTCCGCGGCAACCTCGGGGCACCCGGGCCTGGACCTGGCCCCGGGGCCGCTGAGGCGGCGCGGACGGCTACCGCGGACCAGGTCATCAGCACCCTGCCAGAGGGGTGGGACACGGTGCTGGGCGAAGGGACCCGATCGGTGTCCGGCGGGCAGCGCCAGCGGCTCGCGCTGGCCCGGGCGCTCGCGGCGCGGCCTGCCGTCCTGGTGCTGCACGACCCCACGACCGCCGTCGACAGCGCGACGGAGGCCGTCATCGCCGACAACCTGCGCCGCTATCGGGAGAATCAGACCACGTTGATCGTGACGACGAGCCCGGCTCTGCTCTCGCGCTGCGATCGGGTGGTGTTCTGCGGGAGTAAGGGCACGACGGCGGCGGACAGCACTCATGACGAGCTCGTCGCGTCGCTGGACGCTTACCGTGCCGTGGTGGTCCGGTGAGCACCGCGCCTGGGCAGACGGCATCGGTGCGGGGCTCGCAGGAGGCGGCGGCTTCGCCGGCCGACGTGAGCGAGATCGGGAGCGGCGCGAGCGCGGGCGCGACCTACCCGGGCGCAATTGCCAGCGACGCTGCCACCGCACGTCTGCTGCCGGTCGCCGACAACCGCCGCTGCCTGGCCTGGGCCACCGGCTACGCGCGGCGTCGGCCGGGGCTGCTGGCCGCGGCCCTCGGCGCGATGGTGGTGACCGCCGCGATGGGCCTGGCCGCGCCGCTGGCCACCGGTGAGATCGTGCAGGCGCTGGTAGAGCGGCGCGGGCGTGGGGCGGCGATCGGTCCCGTCATCCGCCTTGCGCTGGCCGTACTCGTGGGCGCGCTGGCGGCCCGGGCGGCGGGTCGGCTCTCGGCCCGGCTGGTCCTGCCGGCCGTCGCCGAACTGCGGGAGGACGTCCTGGCCGCCGCTGTCGCCCTGCCGGTGGACGTGGCCGAGGCCGGGGGCTCCGGAGACCTGATCTCCCGGGTCTGCAACGACGTCGATCAGATCACTGACGCCGCGCAGGAGTCCCTCGCGGACTTCACCTCCGCCGCGCTGGCCATCTGCGCGGCCTTCATCGGTCTGGCCGCGCTGGACTGGCGCTTCCTGCTCGCCGCGTTGCCGGCCGTGCCGATCCAGCTGTGGACGCTGCGCTGGTATCTGCGGTCGTCGCGGCCGGTCTACGCCGCCGGCCGGATCGCGGAGGGGCGGCGCACCGAATCGCTGCTCGGGACCTTCGCCGCGCTGCCGACTGTTCGGGCCCTGCGACTCGGGCCGGCCCGCCGCGCCGCCGCCGCGCAATCGTCGCTGGACGCGGTGTCGTATGAGATCCAGGCGACCCGCCTGGCCACCAGGTTCTATGGACGCCTGAACGGGGCCGAGCTCATCGGCCTCGGCACCATCCTGGCCACCGCCGCGGTCCTGATCCACGACGGCGGTACCACTGTCGGCGCCGCGACGAGCGCCGCGTTGTTCTTCGTCGGCCTGTTCAACCCGATCAACACTGTGCTCGGCGTGTTCGACGATCTTCAGCAGGCCGGTGCCGGAATCGCGCGGCTGCTGGGGGTTCGCGACCATGCGGCCGTCGTCGTCCCGGCGTCCGGCCGCGGCGCTGCCGCAGATACAGACACCGCCACCGCCACCGCCGACACCGACGCCGACGCCGACGCTTCGCTGGTCATCGACGAGGTCAGCTTCCGCTACGGTCCGCCGGGCGGGCCGGGTAGGCCCGGCACACCGGAGGCCGTGTCCGGGATCAGCATCGACATCGCACCCGACCGGCACGTCGCGGTCGTCGGAGTCAGCGGCTCCGGCAAGTCCACCCTCGCTGGACTGGCAGCCGGTCTGTACACGCCGGGCTCGGGCAGCGTCACCATCGGCGGTACGCCGGTCGCCGGACGGGTCGCCTTGATCGCCCAGCAGCCGCACCTGTTCGCCGGAACCGTCGCGGACAACCTGCGCTTGGCCGCGCCGAAGGCCGACGACGCACAGATCAGCGCCGCACTGACCGCCACCGGCGCCTTGCCTTGGGTATCAGCCCTGCCGCAGGGCACGGACACCCTCATCGGCGCCGGCGGCCACCCGCTGACCGGCGGCCAAGCCCAGCACCTGGCCCTGGCCCGGCTCCTCCTGCTGGACCCGCCCTTCGTCATCCTGGACGAGGCGACCGCCGAGGGCGGCAGCGACGCGGCCAGGTCTTTGGACGCGGCGGCGCGAGCGGCCATCCGGGATCGCGGGGCGCTGATCATCGCCCACCGGCTCTCGCAGGTGGTGGCCGCCGCGCAGATCGTCGTGCTGGCCGACGGCCGCGCCGTCGAGCGTGGCACCCACGACGAACTGCTGGCGGCCGACGGGCACTATGCCCACCTCTGGCAGGCGTGGTCCCGGCACCGGACCTGACCGACTCCGGATCTTGGGCGACTCCAGATCTTGCCGGCTCCAGATCTTGCCGGCTCCAGATCTTGGCAGCTCCAGATCTTGGCACGCCACTTAGGTAAGGCTAACCTTATTTCATTCCATGACCGACCCAAGCCCCGGAGAATCGCTGATGAGCGCCACCCTGACCACCCCGCCCGATCTGAAGGTGGACGAAGAGTTCGCCCGCATCGTCAACGAGCTGACCCGGCGCGGACTGCTGGCCGGCGGGCTCGCCGGGTTGGCCGGCCTCGGACTGGCCGCATGCGGCGGGAGCGACGGCAAGAAGCGTGCTCCCTCGGGCTCGGGCCCGACCCGCACGGTGAGCAGTGTCAACGGCGCCATCGCGGTGCCCGCGAACCCGACGCGGGTGGTCACGCTCGACGGCTTCACCATGGCCGCCATGTTCGACCTGGGCGCCGCCCCGGTCGGCGTCTACAGCGCCGGGGAGCAGTACGTCGAGCCGCAGTTCGTGGAACGCTGGCGGCGGATTCCGAAGATCTCCGACGGCACCGTCGGCGGCGCGGTGGACCTGGAGAAGGTGGTGGCGCTGCGGCCCGACCTGATCCTCGGCATCGACGGGCAGAAGCCGCCGTACGAACAGCTCAAAGCGATCGCGCCGACCGTGATCCTGCCGTTCAACGCCAGCAACGCCCCGTGGCGCGACATGGCCCAGGACACCGCCACCGCGCTCGGGCAGGCCGATGCCCTCGCCGCGCTGCGCAAGCGCTACACCGAGCGCGCCGCCGGCATCAAGACCACGTACGCGGACCAGCTCGGGAAACTGCGCTGGAACCTGCTTCAAGGCGGCTTCGACAACGGCCAGTTCTGGCTCTACGGAGCAGCCTCCCCGGTCGGCGGCATCCTCGCCGACGCCGGAGTGAAGTTCGCCGACGCCTCGCAGGCCGTGGGGACCACCGGCCAGCAGAGCATGTCCTACGAGACGATCGGCAAGCTCCAGAACGCCGACGCGATCTTCTACTACGCGACCAACACCGGGGCGCCCGCGAACCTCGGTCCGCAGCTGTTCGCGCAACCGCTGTGGAAGACGCTGTCCGCGGTGACGGCTGATCACCTTTACGGAACCATCTACTTCCTGCCGTCCGGCTACAGCGATGCGCTCGGCGTGCTGGACGCGTTGGAGGCCGCGCTCAAGAAGCTCGCTGCATAGAACTCGCTGCGTAGAACTCTGTCTTAGTCGCGGTGGCGACCGCAGCGCTGCCTCGGTCGCCACCGGGGCTCAGGAGTCAGCTGCCGACGAGCATCTGCCAGGTCTCCGGTCCCACCTGGCCATCGACGCCCAGGGCGTGCGCGGACTGGAAACTCTGGGTCGCGGCAAGGGCGGACGGCCCGAAATCGCCGTCGGCGGTGATCGAGGCACCGTGGTATCGCAGCAGGTATTGCGCCGCCTGCACGCTGGGCCCGGACTGGCCGTCGGTGATGTTCGGCCAGGACGGCAGGATGACGCCGCCGCCCCCGCCGCCCGTGCCGCCCCACTGCCCGAAGTCGGCGGCCATCGCCTGGTCGAGGTCCGCGTCGTGGCCGGCGATCGTGATGTCGTTCTGAACCTGCCGCAGCTGTGCGCGGCTGTCCCAGCTGCCGCCGGACCACGCGTACGTCTGCCAGCCCCAGGCGATCTTGCCGCTGTCGAACAGCTCCTGAACCACGTGGTAGCCGCCGTACGCACCGGTCCGAGACCGGCCGATCACCGAGGCGACGCCGTCGAAATAGGAGTTGAGCGCGGCATACATCGAGGGCTGCAGGTCGAAGTCGACGCTGAAGTAGATCGGCCGCGTCGCCGGCATCCCGTCGGCCAGCGCCTGCCGCTGCGCCTCAGTGGCGTGCCCGGCACCCTGGGAGCAGGGGTCGGAGGGAACGCCGTTCTGCCAGGACTGCAACCCGTCGGACTCCCAGTTCGAGACGATGCCCAGACCCGCGGCGGTGAGCGACGCGTCGGAGTAGTCGATCCCGTACCCGGTCGCCGCAGCCGCGGACGCCGCAGACGCCGCCGGAGCGACCTTGGCCCGCCACCACGCGGCGCTCCCCCGGCGCGGCAACGCCGCTGCCTGCGGTTCGGGCCGCGGGTCGAGCAACTGTCGAATGAGCACTTGAACGCGGAACGCTGAGTCGGCGGGTGATCCCGCGATCAAATCGCATCCACCGCCGACGCCGACCGGCGCCATTGACTCCCGCTCTTAATCCAAGCGGATTCGGCGCATTTCCGCGCGTCACAGGTTCAGCACCACATATTACCCATATCACCGCAGTCCGTGAGATTCTCGTGATACTGGAGCTTCGCCACTCGCGCCTGAACCTAGATCCGCAATACTCATTGAATCGACAACTTCCGCAATGTGAAGAGACGCCACAACGCACCGGCAGTACTGCACAGATCGAAGCCCACTAAACGAAAGGTTGAGCCATGGCTTCCGGAACCGCCTCGACGCATTCCAAGCGCTACATACGTTTGCTGGATGGCGCCTCCGTGTTCGATCTGGGAGACTCGAGAAGGAACTGAGGCGATTTGATGGGGGGATGCGGGGAAGCCTTTGGCCTTTGATCACCTTTGCGAGGGGAAGCATGGAGATCAGCATTCTTGGTCCAGTGTCAATTGTGCACGATGGAATTCACCGTGAGATAAAAGCGAGCAAGGTGCGGGCTCTGCTCGCCACCCTCGCGCTGGAGCCCGGACGTGCCGTGGCACGTGTCGAGCTCGCTGAAGAGCTCTGGGCGGGGCAGCCGATGCGCAACACGCACAATGCCCTCCAAGTGACGGCGACACGGGTGCGCAAGATCCTTGATACAGCGGGGGGAGCTTCCGTGGGGGCATTGCTTCGCGCCGTGCCCAAGGGCTACTTGCTGGATTTGCCGGCGGGGTGGATCGACAGCAACCGGTTTCTCGACACTGCTGCGCAGGGAACTGCTCAGCTGACGAAGAGCCCCTTACACGCCGCGGAGCTGCTGGAGTCGAGTCTGCGACTGTGGCGTGGGCCCGCCTTGCTCGACGCGGGCGATGGGATGCGCTGCCGTGGCGCCGCCGCGCTCCTGGACGAGCGCCGGCTTGTGGCGTGGGAAGACCTGATCACGGCGAGGATCGCCTTGGGCCAGGAGCGGGAGACGGTTCCTGAACTCCAGCAGTTGACGGCCCGCTATCCGCTGCGTGAGCGCTTCTGCGAACTGCTGATGCTGGCTCTGTACCGGACTGGCCGACAGAGCGAGGCACTCGAGGCCTACGCCATCACCCGTCGCCACCTTGACGAACAGCTGGGTGTGCGACCCGGCGACGGGCTCCTGCGCCGGCAGGCGCAGATCCTGGAACAGGCGCCGGATCTGCACGATCTTTCGGCAGTGTGGACCGAACGGGAGCTCTCCGCTTCCCGCTCGGCCACGGTGGGATCACGTACGCATAGCTGAGTCTTCGCCCAGCAAGGCGATGAGCCCGGTCTCGTAGGCGACCGCGACGGCCTGTGCGCGGGTTCGCACGCCGAGTCTGCCGAGGAGCTGGTGGACGTGGGAGCGCACTGTCGCGTCCGACACCGCCAGCTTCTCGGCGATCTGCAGGTTTGAACACCCCTGCGCGAGCAGGAGCATGGTCTCTGCTTGACGTGCGCTCAGCTTGGCAGCCAGGCGCTGGGATGTGTCGGAGTGCCAGGGCCGCGGTTCGTGTCGAAGCTCGATGGCGGCAGCCGCCGGCATGACCATCACGTCGCTGATCACGACCATCCGCAGAACCTGAAGCAGGTTTTCGGCAGAGCCGTCCTGCGACAAGATGGCATGGACACCTCGGCGCATCGCCTCGACGGCCCGGTGCGCGTTCTCCCCCTTGGCGGCCAGGACCACCTTGGTGACCTCGGCGAGGGCGCCGAGCTCGTGCACGTCGTTGATCGTCAAGGCCGGCGAGACGACGACTGTCACGTCGGGCCGCAGTTCTCGGGCCGCGTCCAGGATGACGTCACCCGCGCCCTCGCCGACCACGGTGAAGTCCTCCGCCTGCGTGAGAAGCAGCCGCAGACAACCGGACAGCATCGATCCATCGCAGCACAGAAGGACCCTGAGCTTCATATCTGTACTCCGATATGACGACGGCCCGTTCGGCCGGGTACATCAGCGCGATGCGGACCACGGGCCGGGACAGGCCCCTGCGACACACGACAAGATCTGGCGTTCATGAAATCCCCCATGTTTTTGTACCCGACTGGCCACACTATGCGGGCATCTTGCCCTTGAAACAGGATCAACAATCACCGGCGGTCAGGACCGCGCGGGGGTTTCGGCGTCCCGCACCGGGGTGGCGTCAGCGGCATCCTGCTTATGCCACAGCGCGCTGGGCCACCAGATACGACGGCCGATGTCGAGGTTCAGGGCGGTCACCATGACCGAACGGACGATGACGGTGTCGACGAGGACGCCGAAGGCGACCGCGAACCCGAGTTCGGCGAACTGGGTCAACGGCAGGGTGCCCAGGACGGCGAAGGTGCCGGCGAGGACGATGCCGGCAGAGGTGATGACACCACCGGTGGACGCCAGGCCGCGCAACGTGGCGGGACGTGTTCCCACGCTGTGGGCTTCTTCTCGGATCCGAGTCATCAAGAAGATGTTGTAGTCGATCCCCAATGCGATCAGGAAGACGAAGACGTAGAGCGGGAATGAGTTGTCCTCGGCCCCGAAGTGGAAGACGTGCCGGAACACCAACGCGCTCACGCCCAGGGTGGTGGCACAGGACAGCACGACCGTGCCGATCAGCAGCAGCGGGCTCACCAACGCGCGCAGCAGGAGGATCAGGATGGCGAGCACCACGGCCAGGACGATGGGCGCGATCAGCTCGCGGTCGTGCTCGCTGGCGCTTCTGGCGTCCAGGTTCATGGCGCTGTCCCCGCCCACCTTGGCGTCCGCGCCCGCGATGGCGTGCACCGCGGTGCGGGCGTTTCGCACGGTGACATAGGCCGCCGAACTGTCCGGCGCACCGGTGAGCGTCGCCTCCTGATACGCGTACCCGTCCTTCAGCACGGGCGCGGTGACGGTGCCCGAGGCGATGCCGGGCACCGTCTGCAGTGCCTGGTGCACCTGGTCCGCGCTCCCCGCACGTGCGGTGATCACCAGCGGGCTGGCGACCGCCGCGTCGAAGTGGCGGGCGACGGCGGCGTTGCCGACCACCGAGTCCTGGGTGGCCGTGAACTCCTGGGCTACCGACAGGCCGCCGGAGTGCAGTTGCCCGATGCCGATGGCCCCCACGGCGAGGACCAGCGCGGTGCCGATCCAGGCCAGGCGTGGCCGGCGGGCGATCCGGTCGCCGACGGCGGCCCAACGGCCCACGTTCGCGTGCTCGCCGCCGCCGACGCGGGGAACGGAGGGCCAGAAGATCCACCGGCCGCAGACGACCATGAGCAGGGGGAACAAGGTGAGCATCACCAGGGCACCGACCACGATGCCGACCGCGAACACCGGCCCGAGGCCCCTGGTGGCGTTCATGTCGGCGAAACTGAGGCAGAGCATGCTGATCGCGACGGTGGCCGCACTGGCGATCACCGCGGGCCCGGAACGGCGCAGGGCGACCGACATGGCCTCGGCGCGGCTGTCGTGGTTGCGCAACTCTTCGCGGTAGCGGGCGATCAGCAGGAGCGAGTAGTCGGTGGTGGCACCGAAGACGAGAATGGTGAGGATGCCGGCGCCGTCGGAGCTGACCGTCAGTCCGGCATGGGCCGCGAGCAGGTAGATGATCCCCTGCGCCACTGTCAGCGCGATGCCCGCGCAGATGATGGGGAACAGCCACAGCACCGGGCTGCGGTAGGTCAGCAGCAGGATGGCGATGACGACGACGAGCGTGGAGTACAGCAGGGTGCTGTCGATGCCGCCGACCGCTTTGCTCAGGTCGGCCGAGTAGCCCGCGGGTCCCGCGACATGGATCGCGAGGCCGGCCGGCGCCTGGTTCGCGGCGACGCCGCGCAGCGCGGTCACCGCGCCTTTGGCCTTGGACAGGGAGTTCTGACCGAGGTTGAGCGGGACCACCGTCTCGGCAGCCTGGCCGTCGGTGGAGAACTGCGGACCGAAGACCTGCCCGCTGAGGTCGGTGCGAGTGCCGTACTGCTTGGCGTCGGCCGTGGCCTTGGCCCGGTCCTGCGCCGTCAGGCCGCTCGCGCGCTCGTAGACGATGACGGCCGGCACCGTGTCCGGATTCTGGAACAGCGACTGGATCTTGTAGACCTGGGTGGACTCCGCGCTGCTGGGCAGGGACTGCTCGACCGTGTTCTTCTCAGCGCCGGAGAGCTTGCCGGAGAAGCCGGCCGTGGTGCCGATGACGATCAGCCACAGCACCACCACCAGATAGATCACCCGGCGGCGCCGGAACGGGAGGAAGGTGCTGCGCGCCGACTGCGACGGCGCCGTTCCGACGGGCGCCGCGGCGGACGATTCTGACGAGGGAGGTCGTTGTGCCGTCATCGGATGGTCCGTCCTTTCAGGCGGCCAGGTAGCCCGGCTCGATGGGATCCCCGGAGATCTCGGACACGACCGAGGCCAGCGCGGAGAACTCGGCGCTGAGCGAACGGAACGCGCTGACCTGCATGTCCCGCTCGAAGGCCGCACGACTGCTGGCCCAGATGATCTCGAAGAAGTGGACCTTGGCATCCGGATCATCGGAGACCCGGTGCACGGTGAAGGCGTTCACGCTGGACAACTGAGGACAGGTCGCGTAGTCAGTTTCGCGGACCCAGGCCTCGAATCGGGCGGGGCTGACTCCTGGGCGAAGCCGGATGGGATGAACGATCACGTGCATGGCGACTCCATCGTCGATCGGAAACTCAGGGGTGGATGTGACACCGGACTGACGGGACTGACGCCGACCGGTCAGGCGCCGTGTGCGGGACGTTCAAGGCGATCGAGGCGCAAGACGCGGGCGACGTTGTTGCGCTGGATCTCGTTGCTGCCGGAGAAGATGCGGGAGGGCAGGCAGTCCCGAAGCATCTGCTCGGCCTCGCCGTGCATGACGCCCTGCGCCCCGCGCAGCTGGATCGCGTCGAGACCGACCTGGACCGCCGCCTCGCTGACGGCGATCTTCGCCAGCGCGGCGGAGACACCGTCGACGGCACCCTGGTCGAGGTCGTGCGCGGCTTTGTAAAGGAGCAGGCGCGCTCCCTCGTATCGCAGGAGCATGTCTACGACTCGATGACTGACGGCTTGGAAGGCACCGATCGGCGTGCCGAACTGTTCGCGCTGTCGGACATAGGCGACCGTCGAGTCGATCACGCGCTTCATCGCCCCCAGGTAGACCGCGAACAAGCAGGTCCGCTCCCAGTGCATGGAAGCCGTGAAGACGCTCGCTCCCCCACCGGGTACGCCCAGGACGTGGTCCACGGGCACTGTGCAGCCGTCGAGGTGGATCTCGGCCATGGGAGATCCGTGCAGACCCACCTTGCTTTCCGGCCTGCCGATGCCCAGGCCCGGTGTTCCCGCCTCGACCAGGAACGTGGTCAGGCCGAACACGCCGCCGTCGGGTTCGGTCGCCGCCTGGACTATGAAGATGTCGGCGACCGGTGCGTTGGTGATGAAGGCCTTGACCCCGGTGATCAGGTAGTGGTCGCCGACTCGTTCGGCGCGTGTGCGCAGGTGCATCGCGTCGGACCCGGCCTCCGGCTCGGTCACCGCGTGGGCGGCTATCAACTCCCCCGAGCACAGCCCGGGCAGCCAGCGCCGCTTTTGCTCCTCGCTGCCGAAGTGCACCAGCGGGGTGACGCAGGCGAGCAAGTGCGCTGCGACGGAGAACGCGAATCCGGTATCGCCGGTGCCTTCGCCGAGCGCCTCCAGCACGCCCGCGGTGTCCGCGGCCCCCATGCCGCTGCCGCCGTGTTCGACCGGCGCGCAGCAGCCGGTCAGTCCCAGGTCAGCGGCCGCGCGCCAGCGTGCGCGGAACTGCTCCGGATGAGGATCGGCGGCGCCGTTCAGCTTGCTGCGCGCGAAGTCGCGGACCAGGTCGCGCATCTGGTGCGTCTCGGGCTCCAGGTCGAGTTTCATGACACTCCGTCCGGGTGTTCTTCGATCAGGACGTGGTAATTGATGCCGCCGGTACCGAAAGAGCTCAGGGCCGCCCGCCGCGGCCGGGGCCCTCCGGCGGGCCACGGCGCGGGCCGGCGGTCGATGAAAGCGGGGATCGCGTCGAGGTCCAGTTCGGGGCTGATGGTGCCCAGGTTGGCGTTCGGCGGGAACGTGCGGGCCTGGAGGGCGAGAAGCACCCGCAGCAGGCCGGCGGCCCCGGCCGCGGCGAAGGTGTGGCCGAAGAACGACTTGGCCGAGCCCACCTGTAGGGGGCGCCGGCGCTCGCCCCCGCCGTAGACGTCGGTGACGGCCGACAGTTCGACCCGGTCGCCGACCCGGGTGCCGGTGCCGTGCGCCTCCAGGTAGTCGACCGTGTCGGGGCCGAAGCCCGCGTCGCCGAACGCCTGGCGCATGGCACGCGCCTGGCCGCCGCGGTCCGGCGCGATGAGGGAGTGGGCGTCGTTGGATCCCCCCACGCCGCGGATCACGCCGAGGATGCGGTCGCCGTCCGCCAGGGCGTCGCTGTGTCGCTTGAGCAGGAACAGCGCGCACCCGTCGCCGGGCGAGAAGCCGTCGGCTGCTTCGTCGAAGGGGGTGATCTTGCTGTGCGAGAGCAGGCCGAGCGATGAGCACAGGATCAGATCCCGTACGTTGCAGGCCAGTTCCACACCGCCGGCGATCGCGTAGCGGGCGGTACCGCTGCGCAGGGCGCCCACCGCGAGGTCCAGCGCGGCCAGCGAGGACGCGCAGGCGGCTTCCACCGCGACCGGGACCGCGGCGAGGCGGAACTCGCCGGCGATCACGGCGGCGGTCCCGCTGGCCAGCCAGCCGTCCAGCGCGCCCGGCGCGCCCGGGTCCTCGGGGGCGCCGAACCGGCGGCGCGTCCGGGCCGCCAGCCGCCTGCGGTCTTCGCCGTCCAGGTGGGCGAGCGCGTCGAGGGCGGGGATCGCCCGGGCCGCCAGGTCCAGCTCGGCGGCGCTGTTGAGGGCTCGTTCGCGGCCCAGGCTCAGCGAGGAGCCGATGGCGATCAGGCCCGGACCGTGCAGGGACGCCGGTCGCGGTCCACCGCCGGCGAACAGCTGGGCCGCCACGGTCAGGGCCACTCGCTGCGCGGCGTCCATCGCCGTCCACCGGCGCGGGGTGATCGGCAGTCCTGGGGCTGTCTCTTATACA
>NZ_JAAFYZ010000530.1 GCF_018274385.1 Catenulispora pinistramenti
GGAGGAGGTTGGGGGCGGGGTGCAAGGCGTGGGCGGTGGATGGGTGCGTGGTGACGGCGATGGCGATGGTGGTAGTGGCGGTCAAGGGCAGGTGGAGGGGTGGGGCGAAGGTGCTGCGGAAGACGCAAGCTCCGCGCACGGCAACATGCCAGGCCAAGGCGCTGGGCCGAGCGGGAATACCCGGCGCGAAGACAGCCGAGGCGAAAATACTGCGGAAGACGACGGCTCCGGGCGCGGCGATATGCCGGGCGAGGGTGCTGGGCCGAGTGAGAGGCCTGGGCGCGGCGGTGCGCGAGGTGGCGGGTCTGGGCTCAGCGGTCTGCGGGGCGAAAGTGCTGCGGAAAGCGAGGATTCTCGGGGCGGGCGTGTGAGTGGCGGCTCTGCGGAGGAGTGCGTGCGGGACGAAGGTGGGCGGGAGAAGGACTCGGCGCAGGCCGGGGTGAGCGGTAGAGGCTCGGCGCAAGCCGGGGTCAGTGGTGAAGGCTCGGCGCAAGCCGGGGTGAGCGGTGAAGGCTCGGCGCAAGCCGGGGTCAGTGGTGGAGGCTCGGCGCAAGCCGGGGTTAGTGGTGAAGGCTCGGCGCAAGCCGGGGTCAGTGGTGGAGGCTTTGCGCGGGGGTTTGGTGTGGGTGGGAGTGGGGCCCGGGCCCCACTCCCACCCACACCAAACC
>NZ_JAAFYZ010000531.1 GCF_018274385.1 Catenulispora pinistramenti
GCGAAGCCCTGCCGACGCGACCGAGGGGAACGAACCGAAAACCAGCCGGAAGAATAGCAATCGCAAGGAACGAAGACGCAGGTTAGCGATGCGGCTGCCGGTGAGGGTGCGGCGGCGGGCCGGTGGTTAGTTGGTCGAGAAATATGCCCGGGTGCGGTAGGCGGCATGCTTTGGTGGGCAGGTCTATCTGTCATCCGGCGGCAGCGATCTCGGCAGCCAGGCGGAGACCGGCGTGCCTGGCGAGCCCGTACCCGCACCCGCCAGCCCAGGATGCGCACCTTCGGGACTGCCGCGCTGCCAGTACCCTGACCGGCAGCCGAACTCGCTGAGTCGCCGGTACCCGCACCCCCTGTTTTGTATTTCTCCGGCTGGTTTTCGGTTCGTTCCCCTCGGTCGCGTCGGCAGGGCTTCGCCTACAGTGCCGGTGGCCGGGGGTCAAGTTCGCGCTGCACAAAACCGCAGCTCAGGCGCCCAACCGCCGCGCGCGGACTTTACCCCCGGACACCGGTGCTGTACCCCCCGGGCTGACGACGCGACCGTGGGGAACGGACCGCACCACCTCACAGGCCGCCGCCGCTGAGACTGACCCGGCCACCCGAGGGAACCGCGCTAGTTTCCCTGAGGTTGCCGAGGCCCGCCGGAGGCCCGGCCCTTCACCACAGC
>NZ_JAAFYZ010000532.1 GCF_018274385.1 Catenulispora pinistramenti
CGCCGCCAAACGCGGACACATCCACAAAACCGCACCCGGCACCTACACCGCCACACCACCTTGACACCCCCACCAAAACCTTAACTACGCGGCATTGTGCCGGTGGCCGGGGGTCAAGTTCGCGCTGAACAAAACCGCAGCTCACCCGCCCGACCGCAAGCGCGCGGACTTTACCCCCGGACACCGGTGCTGTACCCATCGGGCTGACGACGCGGCCGTGGGGAACGGACCGCACCACCTCTGGGACCGCCGCCGCTGAGACTGACTCGGCCACCCGAGGGAACCGCGCTAGTTTCCCTGAGGTTGCCGAGGCCCGCCGGAGGCCCGGCTCTTCATCACAGTTTTTGACCTTGATCTGACCTACTGGAGTTGAAGAGGCCTGAGTTGCGGCGGGGTTGTGAACGCGAAAACTGGCAGCCGATCTACGTACTCGCCGCCCCGAACCCCGAACCGGCACAACCATGACCGAAGGCCGTAAAAAGCTTTGAAACCCACAGCCAAACTGCAACCCAGGCTGCAAACTCCGGCACTCCAAAAAGGGGATCCCAGCCCTCGTACATCTATCAAAGAACCCATTCCACGCTAAGAGATGTACTCCGCCAAGAACCGCGCCGTGCGCCCGGAGCCGCCGCCAGATCC
>NZ_JAAFYZ010000533.1 GCF_018274385.1 Catenulispora pinistramenti
CAGATCACCCGCACCGCCTACGGCTTCACCAACCCCGAGGCCCTCATCGCCCTTGCACTCCTCGCCCACGGCGGCTACCGACCCCCACTACCCGGCCGAACCACCCACGCATAAGTCAGAGGCGCCGCTTTTTACGCCTTCGGTCATAGTTGTGCCGGTTCGGGGTTCGGGTCGGCGGGTTTGTTTGTCGGCTGCCGGTTTTCGCGTTCACGACCCCGCCGCACCTCAGGCCTCTTCAACTCCAGCAAGTCCGAGCAAGGGCAAGATCAAGAGCTGAAGGTCAAGGTCAAGGGCTGTGATGAAGGGCCGGGCCTCCGGCGGGCCTCGGCAACCTCAGGGAAACTAGCGCGGTTCCCTCGGGTGGCCGATCTAGTCTCAGCGGCGGCGGTTTGTGAGGTGGTGCGGTCCGTTCCCCTCGGTCGCGTCGTCAGCCCGGGGGGTACAGCACCGGTGTCCGGGGGTAAAGTCCGCGCGCGGCGGTTGAGTGTGTGAGCTGCGGTTTCGTGAAGCGCGAACTTGACCCCCGGCCACCGGCACAATGCCGCGTAGTTAAGGTTTTGGTGGGGGTGTCAAGGGGCTGGTTGGTGGTGTGAACGAGACCTCTGATACATCGGTTCTTGTCTAGAGAAGCCGT
>NZ_JAAFYZ010000534.1 GCF_018274385.1 Catenulispora pinistramenti
GCCCTCGCCGCCGCTGGGGGTGGGCGGCGGGGCGTATCGGAGCTGGGTGTTCGAGACGAAGGAGTTCGACATCCCGGACCGCTCCCGGCTGGCGTTCTACACGGACGGCATGGTCGAGGACAAGGGCCGCGACATCGACGAGGGGATCGGGGTGATGGCGGCGTTGCTGGCGAACTGCCCACCGGACTCGTTGGAAGAGTGCTGCGACGCGGTGACGGACGTCCTGGGCATCACCGGCGACACCTCGGACGACGCGACGCTGCTGCTGGCCCAGGTCCAGTCGATTCCGCCGGAGCGCAAGGCCCACTGGCAGCTGGACGCGCACCCCTCAGCCGTGTCCGACGCACGGCGCAAGGTCCGCGAACGGCTCGCGGAATGGGGCCTGAGCAGCCTGACGGACACCGCGGAGCTGCTGGTCAGCGAGCTGGTGACGAACGCGCAGCGCTACGGGCGCTCGCCGGTGTCGCTGGACATGCTGAAGACGGATCGGCTGCTGGTGGAGGTGGGGGACGCGCTGGATGTGGTGCCGCAGGTGCGGCGGGCGCAGGAGACGGATGAGGGCGGGCGGGGGCTGCAGCTGGTGAACCAGCTGGCTACCCGGTGGGGGACGCGGACTACGGGGAACGGGAAGAT
>NZ_JAAFYZ010000535.1 GCF_018274385.1 Catenulispora pinistramenti
AGCGCGAACTTGACCCCCGGCCACCGGCACTGTAGGCGAAGCCCTGCCGACGCGACCGAGGGGAACGAACCGAAAACCAGCCGGAGAAATACAAAACAGGGGGTGCGGGTACCGGCAACTCGGCGAGTTCGGCCGCCGGTCAGGGTACTGGCAGCGCGGCAGTCCCGAAGGTGCGCATTCTGGGCTGGCGAGTGCGGGTGCAGGCGCAGGTGCGGGCGCGGGCTCACCTGGCCACCAAGATCGCCGCCGCCGGATGACAGGTAGACCTGGCCACCAAAGCATGCCGCCTACCGCACTCGGGCATGTTCTCGACCAACTAACCACCGGCCCGCCACCAAGGCCTCACCGGCAGCCGCACCAACCAACCCGCGTCCACGTTCCCTGCGATTGCCATTCTTCCGGTCGGTTTTCGGTTCGTTCCCCTCGGTCGCGTCGGCAGGGCTTCGCCTACAGTGCCGGTGGCCGGGGGTCAAGTTCGCGCTGCACGAAACCGCAGCTCACATGCCCAACCGCAGCGCGCGGACTTTAGGGCTCGTCGAAAAACAATGCGTCGGTTCCGGAAACAGGGCACGATGATGTGCTATGGCGATCGGTGAGGGTGTCGAGGTGGCGTTGGCGGCGAAGTTCCAGG
>NZ_JAAFYZ010000536.1 GCF_018274385.1 Catenulispora pinistramenti
ATGCGTGTGAGCTGCGGTTTGTGATAGCGCGAACTTGACCCCCGGCCACCGGCACTGTAGGCGAAGCCCTGCCGACGCGACCGAGGGGAACGAACCGAAAACCAGCCGGAGAAATACAAAACGGGGGGTGCGGGTACCGGCGACTTGGCGAATTCAGCAGCCGGTCCTGTTGTTGGAAACGGGATAGTCTCCGAGTGCGCATTCTAGACTGGCGGGTGCGCACCTGCCTGACTGCCAAGATAGACACCGGCGGATAGCGGATTGGCCTCGCGGCGAAGGTCAATGCTGCGGATAGCAGGGTCTGCCGGGGGATTTCGGCAGATAGCAGATAGCAGATAGCAGATAGCAGATAGTAGATGGCGGATGCAGCTGACTGCTGCGGGCGCAGCCAGTCCATTACCGCATAAGGCATACCGCGCTCGGGCATGTTCTCGACCAGCTGACTACCGGTCCGCCGCCAGGGCATTACCGGCAGCCGCATTGCTAACGGGTGTCTTCGTTCCTTGCGATTGCTATTCTTCCGGCTGGTTTTCGGTTCGTTCCCCTCGGTCGCGTCGGCAGGGCTTCGCCTACAGTGCCGGTGGCCGGGGGTCAAGTTCGCGCCGTACGAAACCGCCGC
>NZ_JAAFYZ010000537.1 GCF_018274385.1 Catenulispora pinistramenti
CTGTAGGCGAAGCCCTGCCGACGCGACCGAGGGGAACGAACCGAAAACCAGCCGGAAGAATGGCAAAGCCCAGTGGTTCGGTACCGGCGGCCAGGCGGATTCGGCCGCCGGTCGGGGCGCTGGCAGCGCGACAGTCACAGGGTGCTCATTCTGTGCTGGCGGGTGCGGCCGCAGGTGCAGGCGCGGGCTCACCTGGCCGCCAAGATGGCCGCCGCCGGATAGCAGATTGGCCTGGCCGCCATGGCCGATGCTGGCGGATGGCATGGCCTGCCCGGGGGATGTCGGCAGTCGGCGCCTGCCTGCTGCGAGCACAACCAGTCCATTACCGCATAAGGCATACCGGATACCGGGCGCCGGACCGCACTCGGGCATGTTCTCGACCAACTCCTCACCGACCCGCCGCCACACCCTCACCGGCAGCCGCACCAACCAACCCGCGCCCTTGGTCCCTGCGATTGCTATTCTTCCGGCTGGTTTTCGGTTCGTTCCCGACCCTGTTGGTTTATTCATCAGTGGGCTGATCTTCTAGGGTGTGGTGGTCGGCGGTGGCGCCGGGGTGTCGTTTGGGAGGGATGAGTGCCGTGTCGATGCAGCCTTCACCGTGGCCGGAGCCGGA
>NZ_JAAFYZ010000538.1 GCF_018274385.1 Catenulispora pinistramenti
CAATGCCGCGTAGTTAAGGTTTTGGTGGGGGTGTCAAGGGGCTGGTTGGTGGTGTGAACGAGACCTCTGATACATCGGTTCTTGTCTAGAGAAGCCGTTGATCAGAGGTCTCGTCGTGTCTGAGTGTGCCATGGTTCGTTTCACGCGGGTGGTCAAGGTGGCTGCGGGGGTGTTCGCGCCTGGGCATTTGGGGGCGTTGACGCCTCTGGTGCCGTTCGAGTTGGTGGATGCGGTGCTGGATGCTTCGCGGCGCACGCAGGTGCGGGTGCGGGTGCTGCCGTCGCGGGTGGGTGTGTATCTGGTGTTGGCGATGGTGTTGTTTCCGCAGGTGGGGCTGGTCGGGGTGTGGAGTGCTCTGGTGGCGGGGTTGCCTGCGTGGGTGGGGCGGGTCTCGGAGAAGGCGTTGCGGGATCTGCGGCGCCGGGTGGGCGCCGCGCCGATACAGATGCTGTTCCAGACGGTGGCCGGGCCGGTCTCGCGTCCGGGGATGGCAGGTGTTCGGTATCGGCGCTGGCGCACGGTGGCCTTCGACGGCTGTGCCTCGTTCAAAGTGCCGGACAGCGACCGCAACCGGGCGTTCTTCGGGCTGCGGAGCAACAGCCACGGGCCG
>NZ_JAAFYZ010000539.1 GCF_018274385.1 Catenulispora pinistramenti
TCCGCGCGCTTGCGGTCATGCGTGTGAGCTGCGGTTTGTGATAGCGCGAACTTGACCCCCGGCCACCGGCACTGTAGGCGAAGCCCTGCCGACGCGACCGAGGGGAACGAACCGAAAACCAGCCGGAAGAATAGCAATCACAGGGAACGTCGACGCGGGTTGGTTGGTGCGGCTGCCGGTAAGGGCGTGGCGGCGGGCCGGTAGTCAGGTGGTCGAGAACATGCCCGAGTGCGGTGCATCTGTGCCACAACAACCAACCACCAGTTGCTGATATCCCGGCAGGCCTTGCTAATCGCAGCATCGGCGTTGGCGGCCAGGTCAATCCGCTGTCGGCCGGTGTCCATCTCGGGAGTCGGGGCGGTCCGCACCCGCCAGCCCAGAATGCGCACCCTGCGACTGTCGCGCTGCCAGTACCCTGACCGGCGGCTGACCTCGCGGGGCCGCCGGTACCGCACCCCCTGCTTTGCACTTCTCCGGCTGGTTTTCGGTTCGTTCCCCTCGGTCGCGTCGGCAGGGCTTCGCCTACAGTGCCGGTGGCCAATGCCGCGTAGTTAAGGTTTTGGTGGGGGTGTCAAGGTGGTGTGGCGGTGTAGGTG
>NZ_JAAFYZ010000054.1 GCF_018274385.1 Catenulispora pinistramenti
CAACCAACCAACCCCCTAAGCGTCCCGCACCCGCATCACCACCCCGCCGACCCCGAGCAGCCCGAACGCCCACACCGCCAGCACCCCGAGCCCCTGCCAGGGCGACAGGGGCTGGGCGGCCAGGTCGATCGTGGTCTGGACGTCCAGTCCGGCCTGCATCGGCGAGAGCTGCATCGCGTGCCGGTGCCAGTCCGGGTTCGAGATGACCTGGGCGAGGATCGGGAACAGGTACAGCAGCCCGAGTACCGTCCCGACCGCGGCGGCCGAGTCCCGGAGCAGGGCCGTGACGCCGACCGCGAGCAGGGCGATCAGGACCAGGTAGAGCACTGAGCCGAGGGCGGCGCGCAGGGTCGCGCCGCCCGCGAGGTGGGGGTAGCCGTTGGCCGCTGTGAAGCCGTTGCCGGGCAGCAGCGTCAGCGCGACGAGTGCCGAGGCGAGTACCGCGAGCAGCCCGGCGGCGGCGGTCACGGCCGCGACCACGGTGGCCTTGGCCGCCAGCACCGCCTCGCGCCGGGGCATCGCGGCGAACGTCAGGCGGATCATCCCGGTGCCGTACTCCTCCCCCAGGGCCAGCACGGCCAGCACCGCGACCACCGCCTGCCCGGCCAGGACGCCGAGCAGGCCGACCCGGGCGGGGTCCTCGCCGCAGTGGGTTCCGTCGCAGGTCACGGTGGCCGAGGAGGTCGCGCTCAGGGCGAGGGTCAGCATCACGGCCGCGGCCAGGAGCCATGCGGTGCCGGGGACGGTGCGCAGCTTGGTCCACTCGGCGTGCAGGGCGTCGGCGAACACGCTCCCGCCGCTGCTCGCGCCGCCGCTCCTCCCGCCGCCACTACTAGTCCCGGCGCTGCTAGAAGCCCCGGCGCCGCTCACGCGTCCCTCCGGTGCAGCAGCCGGTGCGCGACGGCGTAGGCGACGGCCGCGTACAGACACAGCACTCCCAGTCCGGCCCACGGCGAGAGCGGGAAGTAGCCGTTCGTCGGTGTGTAGGACGCCGAGACCTGCGGCCAAGCCGTCACCGTCTGCTGCACCGCGAACGCGGCGGCGGGCGTGACCCGCGCCAGCCATTGCGCGGCGCCGGCCGGCAGGACCGAGGCGACGGCCAGGATGTAGGGCAGGATGATCGCGACGATGACCGCCGCCACGGCCGCCGCGCCGCGCCGCACGATGGTGGCGACGGCCAGCGCGAACACCGCCGAGACGGCCAGCAGCGCGGCCGTGCCGACCACCATGCGGATCTCGGTCTGGGTCGAGGCGTAGTACACGTACAACCTCTTGCTGTGCTCCACCGCCGTCACCGCCGGCACCGCGATCGCCGCGGCCACCAGCCCGACCACGAACGACACCCCGCCCAGCACCACCGCCTTGGCCGCCAGCAGCCGGCCGCGTCGCGGGCTGGCCGCCAGCGAGGTGCGGATCAGGCCTCGGCGATACTCGGAGGTCATGGTGAGCGCGGCGACCACGATCACCGCGATCAGCCCGCCGAAGGTGCCGGCCAGGGAGCTCTCCGGCGTCTTGCCCGCCCCCTCGCCCGGGGCCGAGGGCGCGATGTCGCCGGTGCCGGTGACGGTGAAGCCGCCGGTGCCGCTCGGCACCGCACCCGCTACCGCCTCAGGCCCCTGCAATGCGCCCGGCCCGCCATCCGCGGCGGCGGCGCTGCCGATCGCTGGGACCGTCCAGTCCCCTGCGGTCTGCCCGGTCACCGCGATCTGGTCGAAGGTGCCGGTGGCCAGGCTCGGGCCGGTGTTGGTGGAGCTGCCGCCGAAGGAGCTCTTGACGACGGCGAAGTCCGGCGACGTGGCGAAC
The DNA here is from genome assembly GCF_018274385.1 of Catenulispora pinistramenti. Lineage (GTDB taxonomy): Bacteria > Actinomycetota > Actinomycetes > Streptomycetales > Catenulisporaceae > Catenulispora > Catenulispora pinistramenti. The sequence continues at coordinate 1,804 of NZ_JAAFYZ010000054.1, forward strand.
ACCCCGACCTGCACGCTCTGCGGCAGGTTCGCCAGGTCCGCGGTGCCGATCTCGGTCCAGGTGGCGCCGTCGGCGGACTCGTAGCCGGTCAGCGTGTCACCGGCGCGGGTCAGGCGCAGCCAGCGGGGCGCACCGGAGGTGACGGCGACGTTCGGGCCGGCGGTGTCGTGCGTGTAGTCGTACTGCATCCGCACGCCGTGGGTCCCGGTGGCCAGCACCGCGGCGTACGCGGAGCCGGTAGCCGTGCCGTCCTTGACCAGGATCCCGGCCTTCGACCACGGCTGCAGGCCGGAGGTCATCCCGGCGGTCGGGCTGGTCGCATCGGCGGGGCCGCCGCCGTCCGGCGAGTACAGCCCGTCGAACGCGGTCAGGCGCGCGGTGATGCTGCCGTCCCCGGTCAGCGTGCGGTGCACGAACGTGGACTGGTCGTCCACCTCCTGGCCGGTCGCGTCCTTCGGCGGACCGCTCATGTGGCAGGAGTGGGTCGGAGCGTCGTTGACGTGGTCGCAGGCGATCTGGCTGCCCATCGGGCCGAGCATCCCGAAGCCGACCGTCAGGAACGCGGCCACCACCAGCCCGATCACCCAGCCGCGCACGGTGCGCAGCTTGGTCCACTCGGCGTGGACGAGTCGGCCGAAGCCGTCACGGCCGGACATCAGGCCACCTCCCCGGAGGTCGATGTCGGGGTCGATGTCGGGGTCGATGTCTGAGTCGTCGCGGCCCGGAACTCCACCGAGTCCCGGGTGAGGTCCATATAGGCCTCTTCCAACGAGGCCCGATGCGCGGACAACTCGGCGAACGGGACCCCGTTGGCATTCAGGATCCTGACAGCAGCCTCGGAACTCAGGCCGTCCACGGTCAACGTGTCCGGCCCGGTCACCGCGACCGTCCCGCCGGCCTCGGCCAGCGCGGTCGTGGCCTCGGCGCGCGCCCCCGTCCGCAGCACCACCCGACCGCCCGAGGAGCGTGCGATCAGCTCGGCCACGCCGGTGTCCGCGATCACCCTCCCGCGCCCGACCACGACCAGGTGGTCCGCGCAGCCTTCCAGCTCGCTCATCAGGTGGCTGGACACCAGCACCGCGCGGCCTTCGGCGGCCAGTGCCTTCAGATAGCCGCGGATCCAGAAGATGCCCTCGGGATCCAGGCCGTTGAACGGCTCGTCAAGCATCACCACCGGCGGGTCCCCGAGCATGGCGGCGGCGATGCCGAGCCGCTGGCGCATCCCGAGGGAGTAGCCGCCGGCCTTGCGCTTGATCGCGCTGGCCAGGCCCGAGGCCGCGACCACCTCATCGACCCGCTTGGCGCCCAGGCCCTGCGAGTGCGCCAGCCACAGCAGGTGGTTGCGGGCACTGCGGCCGGGCTGGAGCGCGGCGGCGTCGAGCAGCGCGCCGATGTGGCCGAGCGGGCGGCGCAGCTTGCTGTAGGGGACGCCGCCGATCAGCGCCCGGCCCTCGTCCGGCGTGTCCAGCCCGAGGATGACGCGCATCGTCGTGCTCTTGCCGGCCCCGTTCGGCCCGACGAAACCGGTGACCTTCCCGGCGGCGACGTCGAAGGACATACCGTCGAGGGCCGCGGTCGCGCCGAAGCGCTTGCGCAGAGCTTGGACCGCTATGGCGGGCGGTGGATCGGTGGTGCCGGTTGTCATGGCTGTCATGTCCTGAAGGCTAGGAAGCCGGTGGTGTGGGAATCGTCCCGCGCAGGAGCGGTCTAGGGCGTCCCCCGCGTGGGGGACGACTGTCACTGCCTTGGGGGAGGTGCGCGGGGCGCGGGGTCGATCAGAATAGGCACCGTGCTTCAGGAACGCGGCGCCGGACAGGGCGGACAGACAGTTCACGGCGCGATGCCGTGGCTGGCCGGCGCGGCGCTCCTTGAGACGGTGATCCGCGGGGCGGTGCATCGGACCGGCTCGTCGGGGGTGCTGCTGACATCGGCGTTCCTGGCGTTGTGCGCGACGACGCCGCTGGGCTTCCTCGGCGCGTTCGGCGCGGCGACCGCGGTGGTCGCGGCCACGGTGCTGGCGCTGACGATCACCGGCACATTGCCGGTGGCGTCGGCGGCGGCTGTGGTCCTGGCGATGTATCGGCTGGGCGGCGCGGAGGCACGACAACAGCAGTGGCTGCGAATCGCGGCTGTGGTGCTGTCGCTGCCGTTCCCGGTGATCGCGCTGTGCGAGTCGCGCAATTCGGACGCGGGAGTCGTCGCAGTCCTGCTGACCGCCCTGGCCCCGGCAGCGGTCTTCGCCGGCAACGCGGCTCATGCGCGCGCCGAGGCCCGCATCCACCAGGCGGCGCGGGAGGCAGTGGCCCGCTCGCTGGTCGAACACACCGCACGCGGCGAGCGGGCCCGCATCGCGCGCGAACTGCACGACGTCGTGGCGCACCACATCTCGATGATCGCGGTGCAGGCCGAGACCGCACGCCTGGCCACGCCCGGCATGCCGCCCGCCGGAGCCGAGCGGCTGCTGGCGATCGGCGACACGGCGCGCGCCGGGCTGACCGAGATGCGGCGGTTGCTGGGGGTGCTGCGGGAGGACGCGGGTCCGGCGGACATGAGCGAGGAGCGGCATCCGCAGCCGGGTCTGGACCAGTTGCTGACGTTGGTGGACGCCGCGCGCGGTACGTCGGGCGCGACGACGCGGCTGATCGTGTCCGGGACGCCGGCCGCGTTGGATCCGGGGGTGGAGTTGGCGGCGTACCGGATCACGCAGGAGGCGCTGACGAATGCGCGGCGGCATGCTCGGGGGGCGCCGGTGGATGTGGAGCTGCGGTTCACGGCCGAGGCGCTGTTCCTGCGGATCCGGGACAGCGGACCGGGGCCGGCTCGGGATGCGGATCAGGCAGGTCAGGTCACTGATATAGGTATGGCGGGGACGGCCGGACACGGGGTGGCGGGGATGCGGGAGCGGGCTGCGGCGGTCGGTGGGAGGCTTGCGGCGGGGCCTTCGCCGACCGGCGGGTTCTTGGTCGAGGCGGAGCTGCCGGCCGGTTCGGCGGACGGATCCGACGGGGGTGCGCTGTGACGTCGCCTGTTCCAACCGCGCCGCCCACGCCGCCCACGCCGCCTACACCGCCGATCCGGATCGTGATCGCCGATGACCACCTCGTGGTGCGGACGGGGTTCGCCGCGTTGCTGGCGACGCAGGCGGATTTCGAGGTCGTGGGGACCGCCGCCGACGGCGCGGAGACGGTGCGGCTGTGCTCCGAAGTCGGGCCGGACGTGGTGCTGATGGACGTGCGCATGCCCGGCACGGACGGCATCGAGGCGACACGCCAGGTGGTCGCGGACGCCGAGGCGCGCGGTGGCGGAGGACCCAGGATCCTGATTCTCACGACCTTCGATCTCGACAGCTACGTCTACGACGCGTTGTCCGCCGGGGCCAGCGGCTTCCTGTTGAAGGACGCCACCGCCGAGCGGCTCTTCGAGGCGGTGCGGGTGGTGGCGGCCGGCGAGGCGCTGCTGGCGCCGGGGGTGACGCGGCGGCTGATCAGCGAGTTCGCCCGGTTGCGGCCCGCAGGCGGGAACCCCGCCGCGAGCCCGACCACCGGTGATGCGCGGCGGTCAGTGGCTTCCGCGCATCAGCCTGGCACCGCAGGGCAAGCTGGCATCGCAGGGCAATCGGGCGTCACAGGGCAATCGGGCATCGCAGGGCAGCCGGGCGCCGCTGGGCTGGCTGGCCTCGCAGGGCAACCGGGCGCCGCGGCGCTCCCCGGCATCGCCAGGCAGCCTGGTCTGCCGGGTCAGGGCCTGATCGCCCTCACCCCGCGCGAAACCGAGGTCCTGCTCCTGCTCGCCCGCGGGCTGTCGAACCCGGAGATCGCGGCCGAGCTGGTCGTCACCGACGAGACCGTGAAGACCCACGTCAGCCGGATCCTGACCAAGCTCGGGCTGCGTGACCGGACACAGGCGGTGGTCGCGGCGTACGAATCCGGGCTGGTGGTGCCGCGCGGCGACGGTCAGGACCGGCCGCCGAAGCGCCACTGATGGACTTCGACCTCGGCGTAATCGTTACCAGGCAACGCATCCCGCGCTTGTTCGGAACTCTGGGCGCGCACCATGGCGATCGTGCCGAGCCACCGCCCGCCGTCGTCCGACAACAGCGGGCCGAAGGTGATCAGACCCTTGATGTCCGGCGCCGCGGGAACCTCCTCGACCGGCCGCGCCTCCCCCAGCCCCAGCACGAGATACCCGTCGCCCTCAGGCGCCCCGCCGGGGAACTCCCACATGGTGCGCCCGAGGTCGTTCCGCCACCGCCGCAACATCACATCCCGGTAGACACCCGCCTGGTAACCGGGCTCGTCGAAGACGAAGGCGCGCGCCGTGGCAGTGTCGGGCAAGGTGAGAACGTGCACGCTCCCGGTCGGGACCTCGTCCTCCCCCACGAACGTCGGCCCGCGCGCGATCATCTCCTGCGCGAACCGGTCCATGTAGGACCAGTGGTCTTCCAGGAGTTCCATGCGCAGGTCCAGCGAGGCGGCACGGTCGCGGTGATAGCAGAAGAAATCCATGCGGGCAGTCTTCACCACCCGGGTCTGCCGCGTAGGCACCCCCGACGTCGGAGGCGCGGCAGCCCAGCTAACCGATGCCGGCTCAGTGGTGGTCGACGTCAAGCCGGCGCGTCGGCGAACCGGTGCCAGCTGTGTTGGAGAACGTCAGGTTCCTGGCCGGGTACCGCTGCGCTGGCCTGTTCGACCGGCAGCTGCTGAAAAGGAGATTGCGTGGCACGTAACACGTGGCACGTGGCACGAGACGGCGAGACGGCGAGACGCAGGACGCAGAACGCATCCGTGGCGCTCTGGTCCGCGCCGCGCCTTGGACCCTATGGGTGATCTTCGGCGTTGAAGCCGCGTGTCGGGTGGGCTGGTCTGGGGGCGGGTGCGGCTGACTGGTCGTGTCCGTGCCGTGGGGCGACGGGTGCGTCTGGCATGCCTCCGGATCGCCGCTGCGGCTGAGCCTCGTCATGGTCGAGGAAGTGTGGGCGTGTCGAAGACCCAGGGGCATATGACCCGCGTTGTCGTAGTGGGATCTGTGGCGGCGGGCCTGGCGTTGAGTGCGGGTCCGGCGATGGCGCAGGTGAAGGGGACCGGGACGGTGACCGCCGGCAGCGGTCTGGTCCTGCGGGCCGGCCCGTCGCAGGGCTCGGCGAAGATCGCCCGATCCCGCTCAGGTAGCAGCACTCAAGGGAGACACCGGTCCAGTCGGCCCCACTGGTCCTACCGGAACCGCTGGAACTCAGGGCCCCGAAGGGCGACACCGGACCTGCGGGAAACAACGGCACGGCCGGAGCGAAGGACGCGACCGGAGCCACGGGTCCCGCCGAAGCGAACGGCGCCACCGGCGCGACGGGGCCGACTGGGCCCGTGGGGCCGCCGCAGACGGTATTTGCTTGCCGACCGGATAGGAGCCAGGCGACGGCCGCCGCTTCGGCCGCCCTCCCGGAGCGGCACCCCAGGAACCCCGCCCACTGGGCGGCGCTCCCCCTGTTCCCCATGGCCGGCAGCCACACCACCCGATGGACGTCGAAAGCGCATTCCGGGACGCAGGGCACTCAGACGCCACCGGCCGGGACCCGATACCAGGGGAGAAACGGCATGAACGACATGATTGACACCGGGAGCCCCGTGAGCCGACCGGACACGGTCGAAGCGCAGGGGACCGGCATGGCCGTCGGTGCGGCCGTGACACGCCCGTCGATCTGCCTGTGCATGATCGTGAAGAACGAGTCGCGAGTCATCGAACGCGCCTTGGCCTCGGCCCGCGGCCTGATCGACACCTGGGTCATCAGTGACACCGGCTCCACCGACGGCACCCAGGACCTGATCCGCACCGCCCTGGCCGGCATCCCCGGCGAACTGCACGAGGAGCCGTGGACCGACTTCGGCCACAACCGCACCCTCAACATCGGGCACGCCCGGGGCAAGGCCGACTACCTGTTGCTGCTGGACGCCGACATGGTCATCGACCGGCACAGCCCGCTGCCCGGACTGACTGCGGACTCCTACATGATCCGCCACGACGGCGACCTGGAATACCGCAACAAACGCCTGGTCAAAGCCGACCTGCCGTGGCGCTACGTCGGCGTCACCCACGAATACCTCACCGCCGACGGCGAAGGCCCGACCGCCAACCTCGACACACTGTCCGTCCGGCACTTCGCCGACGGTGGCTCCCGGCACGACAAGTTCGAACGCGACGCCCGACTGCTCACCGCAGATCTGGAACGCGACCCCGGCAACACCCGCACCGTGTTTTACCTCGCCCAGACCATGCGCGACATGGGCCGCACCGATGAGGCCATCGAGTACTACCAGCAGCGGGCCGCCATGGGCGGCTGGGACGAAGAGGTCTACTACGCACACCTGCAAACCGGCATCCTCAAAGCCGACACCGGCGACTGGCCCGGCGCCCTACACGCACTGATCCGAGCCTGGGAACACCGCCCGGCCCGCTTGGAAGCCAGCTACGAACTCGCCTCCCGGCTACGGCTGCGCGGCGAGCACCACGCCGCCCACGCCTTCGCCGCCGCGGCCCTGGACCAACCGGCCCCCGCCGACTGGCTGTTCGTGCAGCCCTGGGTCTACCGCTGGGGCATTCTGTTCGAGTACTCCATCACCGCCTACTGGACCGGCGATCACCGAGCCAGCCTGGATGCCTGCGACCGGCTGCTGGCTCTGCCCGACCTGCCCGCGGCCTACCGCGACCAGACCCGGGCCAACCGCCGCTACGCCCTCAGTGACTCTATTGCATGAGAATCCGTTCCGATTAGCAGCGAGTGGAACACCTCCTCTAGCGGCTCCAACAGGCTCATCATCACCAGGAGCAACTTTCTGGGACAGGACTGGAGAACGGTGTTCAGCAATCCGGGCATTTTCGACCTGACGATCCTGGGTGCCTGAGCCCTTTGCCTGCCAGTGTCGTCGTGGCCTGCTGAACCACGGGACCACACTTACTGCCCCATGTGGCGCCGGCCGGACTGACTTTCGTTGACGACCGGCCGGGACGGTTCGCGAGACCCGTCCCGGCCGACTGGTGTTGCCCTGCGACGGCGGGGAGGCGCCAGCACTTGGCCTCGGGAGTAAATGGCATGCTTCCAGGAACATGCCGTCTAGCCGGGCCGAAGACGCCGCGGGGCGGCGGTGCGTCCGACGGTCTGCCTGTGCATGATCGTGAAGAACGAGGCCGGTGTGATCGAGCGTTGCCTGGCCTCGATGCGTGGTCTGATCGACACCTGGGTCATCAGCGACGCCGGCTCGACCGACGGCGCCTCCAGGTGAAGCATCTGCACATGCCTTACATGGCATTGTATGGCTGCGCCGAACAAGTGAACTCGGCGCGACTCGTTCGCGAAGGCGGTCGGCCGTATTCACGCGACGGCGATCATGGGGGGTCAGGGCGCCAAAGCCTCTGGCTCAACCTCTTGATTGCTAGGGGATTCGAATGCGCCGAAGAGTGCCGCTCGCGACCTACGCTGTAGGAACGCTCGCCGCCATGCTCTATGTGAATGCTGCTCCAAGCTATGCCGATACCGCTCCGGCCCTCACGGCACTGATCGCGAACGGGAGCCCGGTGGCGCCGGCGGTTCCGCGGGCCGAGCAGGCGCCGGCCGCGGCAGGCGGTCCGGATCCGGTACTCCAGGGAGGTCGGGCTGCGGGCCGGACCGGCGGCGCGCCGCGTCCCCGGTTGGGCGGAGTGCACCTGGCGGCGGTCGATGTGAACTCGGGCTCTCCGCTGACGCGGATCACCACGAACGAACAGCTCGGATGCCAGGTCCAGGTCAAGGGCACCAGCCAGTGGTTCTCCGCGACGTCTTTCCCGGCGAACTGCGGGACCGCGTTCATGACCGGGGGCAAGTTCTTCGCCAGCTACTCCCCGGGCTCCAGCTTCACGGCTGTCAGCGGTCCGACCAGCGCCGGCTCGGGCACGGCCGCCGACCCCTGGACCCTGACGACCGTGGTACAGGTCCCCAACACGCAGATCAGGCTGACGCAGGTCGACAGCTATGTGAACGGTGACTGGTTCTACCGCACGTCGGTCACCGTGAACAACACCGGCACCACGGCGGTCTCCGGCCGGGTGGTGCGCTACGGGGACTGCCTGCTCAACGGGCTCGACTCCGGGTTCGGCGCCGCCACCGCGGTCCCGGCCGGGACCGCGGTGGCCTGCACAAAGCTTCCCGCGGGCCAAGCCGGCCAGGCGATCCGGCTCATCCCGGGCACGGCCGGCAGTACTTATGTGGAAGGCAAGCCGAGCGACCTTCGCGGCATCATCTCCTCGACGGCCGGTCCGCAGAACACGATCGCGGACGTCACCACCCAGCAGGACAACGGCGCCGCCCTGGCGTGGGACATGACCTTCGCCGCGAACTCCTCGACCCGGATCGACTCCACCACCCAGTTCGTCGACGTCAACAGCGGTGACGTGGTGCTGTCCAAGACCGTGACACCCACGACGACACCGGCGGGCACCACGGTGGCGTACACGATCACGGCGCAGAACACGGCGCCGTTCGCGATCGACATGGCGACGCTGGCCGACACGCTGCCAGCCGGGTTCCGCTACGTACCCGGGTCGTCGTCGGGCCTGACGACCACCGACCCGACGGTGGCGACGGCAACCGGCGGGGACAGCCTGACCTGGGCGACGCCGTCCAGGATCGCTGCCGGCGGCACCGCGACGCTGACGTTCTCGGCAGCGGTGGACGCGACCAAGGCGGTCGGTACCTACAACAACGCCTCCGTGTCCGGCACCGTGGCCACCACCTCGGCAGGAGCCACGGTGAGCACGGCCACCAACACCGCGCCGGAGACGGTGACGGCGGCGGATGCGAAGCTGACGACCACCAAGACGGTGTCGTCGACCCCGATCAAGGCCGGGCAGACGTTCCAGTACACGATCACCACGACCGACAACGGGCCGTCGGTCGCGCTCAACGCCAGGGCGACGGACGTGCTGCCGTCGAGGATCTCGTTCGTGTCCTCGACAGACGGATGCGCGGTCACGTCCGGGAGCGGCAACGGCGCGACCGTGGGCTGCGGGCCGCAGCCGTCGCTGGCCGCGAACACGTCCAAGTCCTGGACGTTCACCGCCAAACTGGACCCGGCCTACACCGGTACCGGCTCCGACCAGGGGAACACGGCATCGTCGCGGTCTGACACGACGACGACGGTCCCCGATCCGGGCGGCCCGAGACCGCCGGTGACCCCGACGATCACACAGCTCACGGCCGACATGTCGATCCAGAAAGTGATGACCACCAAGCAGATCTCCCGAGGCGGCTCGGTCGCCTGGCAGATCACCGCCACGGACAACGGCCCCGACGCGGCGGTCAACACCGTGGTCACCGATCTGGTCCCGGCATCGGTGTTGAACCCGACGGCACAGGTCCTGAACAACACGGGCCTCAACGGAACGTGCACGTCCACCGCCACGCCCAGCGGCGCGACGGCAGTGTCCTGCAAGTTCCCGATGCTTGCGGCGCAGCAGGCCCCGCGTATCGCCATCACCGGGACACTGTCGTCCACGGCCGCGAACGTTCCGGTGAACGCGGCATCCGTCACCAGCGACACCCTGGACCCGGACCCGAGCAACAACGGCCCGGTGTCAGCAGACACCAGTGGCGTGACCTTCGTGCTGCCGGGCGGTGCGACCGGGCCGGTCGGCCCGACCGGCCCAACCGGGGCCACCGGTCCGACCGGCGCTACTGGTGACAAGGGCGCGACCGGTGCTACCGGTGCCACAGGAGCTACCGGTGCCCTCGGCGATAAGGGCGCAACTGGCGCAACTGGCGCGACCGGCGCTGTCGGGGATCAAGGCCTGACCGGTCCGACCGGTCCGACCGGCGCCGCAGGAGCTACCGGCGCAACCGGCGCCACGGGAGCTACCGGCGATAAGGGCGCAACCGGAGCGACTGGGGCTGTCGGGGATCAGGGCCCGACCGGTCCGACCGGCGCCACCGGAGCTACCGGCGCGGCTGGAGCTGTCGGCGACCAGGGTCCGACCGGCGCCACGGGAGCTACCGGCACTACCGGCGATAAGGGCGCAACCGGCGCGATCGGTGCCACGGGCGCTACCGGCGCTACCGGTGACAAGGGTGCGACCGGCGCGGCTGGAGCTGTCGGCGACCAGGGTCCGACCGGCGCTACGGGAGCTACCGGTGCCCTCGGGGATAAGGGTGCGACCGGCGCGACCGGTGCCCTCGGCGACCAAGGCCCGACCGGCCCGACCGGAGCGCAGGGCGCTGTCGGCAACCAGGGCCCGACCGGACCCGTCGGCGCGGCTGGAGACCAGGGCGCGACCGGGCCGACGGGCGCTGCTGGAGACCAAGGTGCGACCGGTCCGGTCGGAACAGCCGGGGCGACGGGAGCCACGGGCCCGGTCGGTGACAAGGGCTCGACCGGACCGACCGGCGACAAGGGCGCGACCGGAACGACGGGCGCGAATGGTACGGCCGAGGCAGGGCCTCCCGGTCCGGCGGGACCCACCGGGCCGACCGGGCCGGCGGGACCCGCCGGACCCAAGGGCGACCGGGGAGCCGTCGGACCCGCCGGCGGCAATCATGGCCGGGTTTGGGCCTACCGTGTGCGGATCCTGCCCAGCTCGCTTCCGATCCGCTCAGGTCCGGGAATGGGCTACCGGGTTGTCGGATCGTTGCCGGGCGGGCAGATCGTCAACATCGCCTGCAAGGTGAACTCGACGGTCATCGGCGGCAATCCGCGCTGGTACCGGCTCTCGGACGGCCGCGGCTGGATTCCGGCACGCTGGGCAGACAATGTCGGGGCCATCGAGCCCTATTGCTAAGACGATCGCGCGGAGGGGCTGAGAACCCATCGTGGGCTCTCAGCCCCTCCGGTGATTCACATCAACGCACTGTTTGCCCAACAAGTACCACTACGGCGAACCGCCTGTCGGCCCGCATCTGCCTCCGGCGCTGATGCACAGCCGGACCGGGCAAGAAGCCCGTCACAGCCTGACTGGCCGACGGCACAGTCCGCACCGAACCCTGGCGGCTGCTCACCAGCCTGCTCGACCACCGCCGCTATCCGGCCGCCGAGCTGATCGAGCCGTATCACCCGCGCGGCAGCGGCGCCGTAATCCGAATGGATGAATCCTCGCCATCGACCAATCCGCGTGGGCCACGGCAGCGAATGGCCGCCAGACGTCCGTTTCCGTTCGGGCGCGCGACAGAGATGGGGCATGATGGCTGAAGAGCTCATCGATACCCGGCTGCTGGAGGAGTTGACCGAGCAGTCGCAGGACTTGAACAGCGACGCGGTTCGTATCACCCGTGAGGCGTTGGCCGAGTACGCGCAGGCCGAACCCGAACCCGAACCCGAAGCCGAGCCGCGGCGCCGCAGGTGGCGTCGGGGCTCGGTGCTGGCCGGTGCCGCCGGTGGCGCCGTCCTGCTGGGCGCGGCCCGGGCCGGCGCGGCCGGTGCCGGCGACGACATCATGGCGCTGCAGACCGCCGCGTCGATCGAGAACCTGGCGGTCACGGTCTACACCACCGCGGCCGGGTTGCCGTTCATCAAGGGCGGCAACGCGACGGTGGCGGCGTTCATCGCCAAGACCACGACCCAGCACACCGCGCACGCGCAGGCGTTCAACGCCGCGGCCACCCAGGCCGGCGGCAAGGCGCAGACCGCGGCCAATCCGAAGTACGCCGCCGTGGTGCAGCAGATGCTGCCCTCGATCAAGACCCCGGCCGACGTGGTCAAGCTGGCCATCACGCTGGAGGACGTCGCGGCCGAGACCTACACCGCCAACGTCGCGCAGGTCAGCACCCCGGCGCTGCGCAAGCTGTTCGGCTCGGTGGCCCCGGTCGAAGCCCAGCACCGCGCCACGCTGCTGGCCGTGCAGGCGCTGCTGGCCGGCGGCGCCCCGGAGCTGATCGCCATCCCGACCGACGCCGCGAAGCTGCCTTCCGCCGCCGGCAGCGTCGGATTCCCCGACTCGTTCTACCCGACCAAGAACGCCTCGCCGATCAGCGAAGGGGCCGTGCAGTGAGCACCGTCAACGGTGGCTGGGAGCTGCCGATCAGCGAGGGCGAGTTGTCCCGCATGACCCGGGACCTGGACCAGGCACACCACGAGTACCTGCCGTCCATGTACGCCGCCGCCGACGACCTGAGCGAGCAACTGCGCGACTCCGGCGCCGTGACCCAGGCGCAAGAGGAGCAGCAGCGCGTCGCCTCACGCCGCCGCTTCCTCATCGGGGCCGGCGGTGCCGCCGCCGCCCTGGCGCTCGCGGCCTGCTCCAGCAGCAAATCGACAAAGGCGTCCGCGGCTCCGGGCAGTACCACCGGCGCCGCCTCCAGCGGCACCTCCAACACGACGCCGTCGCCGTCGACGTCATCGTCCGGCGCCGGCGTCTACACCGGAGACCTGAAGGTGGTCGCGCTGGCCACCGCACTGGAGAACCAGGCCGTGGGCGCCTACACCGCGGCACTCGCGGCGGCGAAGGCCGGAAAGCTCGGCACAGTCCCGCCGGCGGTCGGCACATTCGCCACCACCGCGATGAGCCAGCACGCCGACCACGCCAAGGCCTGGAACGCAGTACTGACCGGCGCCAAAGTGCCCGCGATCACCGGTGTGCCGCTGTCCAACCAGGCGGCGACCCTGTCCGCCCTGGGCGCGGTCACCGACGTCGGCGGGGTGGCCAAACTCGCGCTGCGGCTGGAGGACCAGGCGGCACAGACCTACCTGTTCGCAGCCGCCAACGTCACCAGCCCCGGCGGCATCGCGACCGCGGCCAGCATCGCCCCGGTGGAGGCCATGCACGCCGCCATCCTGAACTTCGTCATCGGCCAGTACCCGGTGCCGGACGACTTCCTGGGCACGAGCTTGGCCGCCAGCCCCACCCTATTGACGGTCTGAACGAGCCGCCGCCGCGCCTCTGACATGGACCGGCGGTACAACGGTGGTGCGCCGTCCGAAATGTCGGATGGCGCACCACCGCCACGCTGTACGCCGAATCCGGGCTCCGGCCCCGATCCACCAGTGAGGATGCCGCCGTGCTCCGTTTCCCCGGCAAGACCGCCGCCGCGACACTTCTGGCGGCAGCGACCGCGCTGACAATGACGGCGTGCTCCGGAACCAGCTCTCACCCGGCCGCCGCGCCGACCAGCACTCCCTCCACACCAAGTTCCAGCTCTGGTTCCGGCACCGCCGGCACCCCGGTCAGCGCTTCGCAGATCGTCATCGCCAACTTCGCCTTCAGCCCCACGGACCTGAGCGTGGCACCCGGCCAGACGGTCACCGTGGTCAACAACGACTCCACCACCCACACCCTGACCGCCACCACCGGCAAGGCGTTCGACACCGGAGACATCGCGCCCGGCAAGACAGCGACGTTCACCGCCCCTACGACGCCCGGCACGTACTCCTACATCTGCACGATCCACCAGTTCATGCACGGCACGCTCATCGTCAAGTAGCGGATAGGAGAACTGGCTTCACCGCCGGGCTTGAGCGTGAGGCGGGCCGGGCACGACACGACGGCGCCGATGATGCCGAGCACCGCCGCACTTCCAGATCGCCCGGATTAGACCGGTCCACGCCAGAGCACTAACGCAGCCTGTACTCCATAGGTGGCCCCGCGCAGCGCAGCCGATTGCATCAGAGCAATACATCACTCGCGCACCGCGCTGAGCAGCATTCGGACCACGGCCTTCGGCTTCACTGGCAAAGCCGTGTCCTCCCAAACAGATGGCCCACGCGCTGGCGATCAGGGCGACACCCTCGCCACGCGAAGCCGCCTATCCGGCGGAAGTCTGGGAGAGGAAGTCGCGCGCTGTTCGCGGTTCCCGGCCAAGGAGCTTGCCAAGCAGAGAGTCGACGCCGGCGAAGCACCCCCGCTGCGCTGCTTGGTAGAACCCGAGCAGGAAGCGCACTCTGAACTCCGGCTCGCCGCGGTCGATCTGGGCGGCGACCCACTCGTCCTCGTCCATGGCCACAAACTCGATGGTGCGACCGGTCAGCTCTGAGGCGACCGCGGCGATCTCCTGGAACGTCGGTGCGGCGCTCGCGGTCAGCGTCGTTGGGCCGTCGTATACGCCGTTGGAGGCGAGGATGACGGCGGCTGCTTCCGCAGCGTCCTCGCGCGCGGTCCACGACACCGGCCCGTCGCCGGGTACAGCGATCACGCCTCCGCGCAGCCGGCACAGGCGTCGTGTTCACCCTCATCGACCAGCCCGCGGACGCGCGAGACGAATCCCTCGCAGATCTGGCCTGGGAGGGGGCATGCGCGACCGTCTTGGCCGGCGAGCACACCGCCGCGCCCGCCGTTCCGGCCACCGCAGCGCTCACCCTGCACGCCGCGCTGCCCGACCTCGTGATGTTCACCCCCCACGAGCGCGCACTACTTGGGGACTGGCTCAGCCGCGTCATCGACCCAGAAGCGTCCGCTTAACAACCGTCCGCGATCTCGTCAGGCTGCTTGTATCAGGGCTCTGGCGAAGGAGCGATTCGACTCCCCGGTCCACGGCCGATGATCGGGTTCACGGTGAGCCCAGCCCGCTCCCGAACAACCGCGTCGCAGTGAGGCACGAATCCGGCATGCCGGGATGATCGCCCATGTCGTATCGGCGGGGTGTAGCCTTATTTGTAGCCCCCGAGCGTCCCGGACCCCGGCGCACTGAACCGGCGCCGCTACGTCTTCGCCCAGGCCGCTCGCCTCCGGCCCTGCTGCTGATGCGCGGTCGCGCCTTGCCAAAGGCCCGGAGTCATGGACGTCTACCTGCCCCGGCGGTGCCTGGACCGCACTGTCGCCGCTGTGCGCGGCGACCTCGCCACCGCCACCGAACTCCCGGTGTCGGTACAACGGTTCATGTACATCCGCAGCTGCGGAACCTGTCTCGATCTCTCCGGCGTGACGCTCCTGAATTGCGCGAGATCGAAGCCGGTCGAACCTCCACCGGAGTCCAGCTACCTGGCCGAGTCCGGGCAGGGGTGTTCGTCCGCCAACCGTGCAGGCAGGGTCCCGCGCCGAACGGGCGTATTCACCATCAGGTACGGGATACCGCCCGGGTCGAGCCGCAGCCGTCGCGCATGTGCCGCTCTCCGCAACGGTTGGTAGCAGCAGCCTTATATCGGCTCGTCCCAGACCCTGACGAGACGTGCGCCACCCGCCGAGCGCCACATCCGAGGGAGATCCCGATGTCCTTGCTCACAAGCCGCGCCGCGCCGCGGGCCACACCTTCGCCGGAGAAGGAAGAGTGCCGACTCGTCGAGGTGCTCCAGCAGGTCGCAGCAGGCGATAGCAACGCCTTCGCAGCGGTCTACGCCATCCTGGCCCCGCGAGTCTGGGCGATGGCCGAAGCCGTGACCTGCGGCCACGAACTTGCCGAAGCCGCCGCCGTGCAGGCGTTCGAAGGTGTGTGGCGCGCCGCCCCGAGTTGCCCGTCGGATCCGGAGGCGGCGACAGCATGGGCGATGCGCATTGCGGTCCGCCGAACCGTTCGGGCCACCACAGCCGTTCGGGCCACCACAGGTCCGCAGCCACCGGCGGTGAAACCGCTAGCCGCTTCTGAGCGCCAGTGCCGGCACGTGCATCAGACGCTGCTGGCCCTGCCCGAACGGCAGCGCGATGCGATCCTGCTGGGCTGCTACGCCCGGCTACCGCTCAGAACGCTGGCACGCACGCTGGAGTTGTCCAAGCAGGACGCAGCCGCTCTGCTGGACGAAGCCCTCATCCGCGTCGGGAAGGTCCTGCGCATCAGCAGGGTTTCGTCCCACGTGGAGACGCCGCTCGCCTCGCCCAGACAAGGACCGACAGTCGCGATCGGATCGCAGCTCTGATCGACGCCGATACCGGCAACGGGCACGCGGCCTCCACCGCTTCGCGTTCTGTCCCCAGGCTCGCACGCGTGCGGCGGCTCGCAGTCACCCTGCTGCGGCGAGCCTGACCGCCGGTTCTCGCTTGCCGGCCATCGCCGCAGTACTGGACGCCGCAGCTGTCACGGCGGCCGACCGCCGCGCCGGCGGCTATGAGCCAGCTGAATTGTTTGCAATTCCGCGGACTGGACACCATGGGCCGCGCAAGCAATTTCGGCGGGGCTCATCAGGGATGCCGCGACTCGGGCACCGCCACAAATAGCGGGATTGCGGATAGCTGAAATATTATCTCGTCGTACCGCGTTCCAGTGGACGCGTACGCCAAAATCTTTGGAGGAACCATGGCTACGGACTATGACGCCCCGCGCAAGACCGACGAGGACCTCGCCGAGGACAGCATCGAGGAGCTGAAAGCCACCCGCACCAAAGCCGTCGTCCAGGTGGCTGAACTGGACGAAAGTGACAACGAATCACTGGAGCTGCCCGGAGCGGACCTTTCGAACGAACAGCTGACCGTTCGAGTCCTGCCGCCCCAAAGCGACGAGTTCACCTGCACCAGGTGCTTTCTGGTCCAACACCGAAGCCTCCTGGCCCGCCATAATCGCCGCGAATGGATCTGCAAAAACTGCGTTTGACCCACTTCCGCGGCGGCTTTATACAGAGATCTGCGTCACGCATACAGAGATCTGCATCACGCTCACCGCACCAACGTCCTCAGCGTGCATCCAGACGCCGTACGCCTGCATCTGATCCCGCGCGATCATCCTGATGGCCGGGCAGAGATCTGGATCGGATCCGGACGCTCATCCATGCCCACCTCGTCTCTAGATACCAGGAGACGATCATCGCCTCTTGGCACCGAAACGAAGGGCTCCGCCGTGAAAGTCCAGCGCACCATCAGAGTCGACCGCCCTCAGCACACCGTGGTCGCCTACCTTGCCGACTTCGGGAACGCGGTGCAGTGGGATCCAGGCACGATGAGCTGCATGCGGACCGATCAGGGGCCCATCGTCGTCGGCTCCACCTGGCGGAACGTGTCAGATTTCAACGGCCGGATCACCGAGTTGGACTATCGCCTGGAACGACTGGAGCCGGCCAGACTCACCTTCGTCGGCCACAACAAGCAAGCCACCGCGACCGACGACCTGCGATTCTCCACCGACGAAGCCACGACCACGATCACCTACAACGCGGAGATCACGTTCAACGGCCTGCTCCGACTCGCCGGACCCCTGCTGCGCCGCGGCTTCGAGACCCTGGCTGACGAAGTCGAGACGTCGCTCACAACGGCTCTCGAAACGCTGTGAGCACCTCCCCGAGGCGCCGGACACCGGACACGCGGATTTCGAGTGCGGTGACGATCGACGCCGCAATACCCGACAACTGCTCGGCGCGTCGGCCTGGGCCTGGGGCCGCTGTCCGCTCTGGTGCTCGCCGCCGACAGCGGGGAGCCGGGCCGGGCCGGGTTGCAGGCACTGCGCGAGAAGACCTTGGACGTCGACCTGCTGATGGTGGTGGCCGCGCTCGGGGCGGCGGCGATCGGGCAGGTGCCGGACGGCGCGCTGCTGATCGTCATCATGACGCCCCGCCGGGGTCTTCCTGCGCCGCCCGCCGCAGCAGGTTGCGGACCATACCGCCGAAGACGACGGCGTGGAAGGGAGCGACAGACCACCAGTACAGATGGCCGAACAACCCGTGGGGGAAGAACAGTGCCCGCTGCCGGTAGCGGGTCCGGCCTCCAGCCGTCGGTTCGACGCGCATCTCCAGCCAGGCCAGACCGGGCAGCTTCATTTCAGCGCGCAGGCGCAGGAGGTGTCCGGGCTCCAGTGCCTCGACCCGCCAGAAGTCGAGCGTGTCGCCCAGACGCAGGGTCTCCGGGTCACGCCGACCGCGGCGCAGCCCGATCCCGCCGACCATGCGGTCCAGCCACCCCCGGATCGCCCACGCCAGCGGAAACGAGTACCACCCGGTCTCACCGCCGATGGATTCCACGACGCGCCACACCCGCTCCGCCGGGATGTCGACCTCGGCCTCGCGGAGATCGCGGTAGAGGCTGCCGCCGGCCCACGCCGGGTCGGTGGGCAGCGGATCGCTCGGTGCGCCGGGCATCGACGCCGAGGACCAGCGGGTCGTCACGGCAGCTTCCCGCACCCGGGTGCGGGCCAGCCGCACCGCCCCGTCGAAGCCGAGCAGCCCTTCGGGCGGATCGGGGACCAGCTCCGTGATCCGGCGGTCGCCGCAGACGACCTCATGACGCAACGACTCCACCAGCGGCCGGGCGATGGACGCCGGGACCGGGGTGACCGCGCCGACCCACTGGCTGGACAGCCCCGGCGTCAGCACCGGGACCGCGACGATCAGCCGCCTCGGCAGGTCGGCCAACCGGGCGTACCGCAGCATCATCTCGCGGTAGGTCAGCACGTCGGGCCCGCCGATGTCGAAGACGCCGCCGATGCCGACCGCGGGATCGGGCGCCACGGCGGCACCGACGAGATACCGCAGTACATCGCGAACCGCGATCGGCTGGATCCGGGTGCCGACCCAACGCGGCGTCACCATGACCGGCAGCCGCTCGGTCAGGTAGCGCAGCATCTCGAACGACGCCGATCCGGATCCGATGACGACCGCGGCCCGCAGTTCGACCGTCGGGATGCCGCAAGCCCGAAACACCTGCCCCACCCGGACCCGGGAACGCAGATGCGGGGAGAGGTCGGCCACCGGCGTGTCCTGCGGCGCCATACCCCCGAGGTAGACGATCCGCGAGACCCCCGCGTCCTTCGCCGCGGTCGCGAAATTGCGCGCCGCCTCGTCCTCCGTCTGCTCGAAACCGGCGCCGGTCGTCAGGGAATGCACCAGATAGAACGCGACGTCGACACCGGCCAACGCCGGCCGGAGCGTCTGCGCCGCCAGCACATCGCCCCGCACCCGCTCCACACGATCGGTCCAGCCGTGATCGCGCAGGCGGTCCGGATCACGCGCCAGGCACCGCACCTTGAACCCTGCCGTCAGCAACTCGGGAACCAGCCGTCCACCGATGTAGCCGGTCGCTCCAGTCACCAACACAGTGGGGTTCACGGTTCCATGGTCCGTTTCCAGGGACGGCGGCGCATTCTGAGCCGTCGGTGTCGAGATCGAGATTGGATCGGGCACAGGGGCGGTGTGACCGACACCGCCGACGCATCGGCGGTCCGCCACGCTCAGAACAGCGCTTCGGCCGACGCGACGGTCCGCCCGCCGACTCGTCCTCCGCTGACTTCGACGATCGGCGCGGTGTAGCCGCGCTGACGCAGCGAGACCGGTCCCAGGCGCCACGGCTGATGGATGTGCGCCGGGTCCGTAAGGTCGGCGAGTTCGGGGACGTAACGGCGCACGTACTCCCCAGTGGGGTCGTAGCGCGCAGCTTGGCGCAGTGGGTTCAGCACGCGGTTCGGACGGGTGTCCATGCCGGTTCCGGCCACCCACTGCCAGTTCAGGACGTTGTTGGCGACGTCGGCGTCGAGCAGGTGGAGCGCGAAGTGTGCGGCGCCGAGCCGCCAGTCGATCCCCAGCGTCTTGCCCAGGAAGCCGGCGGTGATCAGCCGGGCCCGGTTGTGCATCCAGCCCTCGGCCGCCAGCTGCCGCATCCCGGCGTCCACGATGGGGATGCCGGTTCTGCCCTCGGCCCAACTGGCAAGTGCTTCCGGGTCTTCGGCCCACTCACCGCGCGGCCGCAGGTCTGTGTGGACCGCGTCGGGACGCGCCGCGAGGACCTGGTGGTGGAAGTCGCGCCAGCACAGCTGCCGCAGGAACGCCAGCGGGCCCGGACCTGGATGATCACGGCCCGCACGCGCCGCGAGTCCGGTCGCGGACAGGCAGCCGAAGTGCAGGTATGGCGACAGTTTCGAGGTGGCGTCGGCAGCGAGGTCATCGTGGATTTCTTCGTAGCGCTCCACGGTGTGCTCCAGCCACTGCCGGGCCCGCTGCCGACCGACGGTCTCGCCCCCGCGCAACACGCCCGCCCGGACCGGACCGGGGTCTGGCAGCGGCAGCCCGGCGATGTCAGGCACGGTCAGTCGCGGCGTGACGGCCGCGGCACGCAACGGCGCCTCGGCCCAACGCCGCCAGTACGGAGTGAAGACCGAGTAGTAGTCACGGTCAGCAGGCCGTAGTTCGCCGGGCGGCTGGATGGTGTGGATTTGGTCGTGCAAGTGAAGGACCGCGCCCTGGGCCTGTAGCGCCGACGCGAGTCGCCGTTGCCGCGCCTGCGCGTAACCCGTGACATCCCTCGCCAGGTGCACCTCCGTTGCTCCCGTCTCGACAGCCACGCGGCACACCTCGGCGACCACGTCGCCGGTTCGCAGCACCAGCCGGCCCCCGAGGCGGCGCAGCCCGGCGTCCAGGTCGGCCAGCGACTCCTGTAAGAACCGCCGCCGAGGTCCGCTGATCCGCGGCAGAATACTGTCGTCGAGCACGAACAACGGCACGGTATGACCGGCTCCGGACTCTGCCGCGGCGGTGAGGACCGGGTTGTCGTGGACCCGCAGGTCACGGGTGAACAGCGCCACCACCGGCCGGGGCGACGTACCTAGGAGACTTGTCTGGTTCACCGTTCCATTCCAGCCGATCGGACAGCCAGAATCTGGTCGACACCCATGCGCCCCTGCTCAAAAGCGAGCGCGGCGCCGGCCAGATAGAGGAGCCACACCCGGGCGGTCTCGACACCGACCAATTCGACCGCCTGGGGCCAGCGCGCTTCGAGAGTAGCCAGCCATAGCCGTACCGTACGGACGTAGTGCTCGCGCATGGCCTCCACGCCCTCGATGTCTGCTTGCAGATCCGCTACACCGATGGGCCGCACTTCGCATTGCCGAAGCGAGGCAAGATCAGAACCCCGGACCTGATGGACACCTCGACCGCTGCTCTGGCCGACCGCATCGAGGCCTACGGGACCACTGCGATCACCCTGCCATGGGACCACCGGAATGGACCGCGGAAGACGTTCCATCTGGTCTTCACGAACACCAGGGGACGCGCGATCCGCCGCGATCATTTCTCCTGACAAGAAATCGACAAGATCACCGTGGCGACGCAGGACATGCGGCGAGCCGGTCCTAAGCCGGATTCTGTCCTGCGCCCGAAGGCACAGTGGCGACCATCCATCTAGGACGCGCGTTGCCGCGCGCCTCGTGCGGTCTACCCGCAGGCTCGGGCGGACCGCCCTCGAACGCCTGCGCAGGCCCGGTCGCCCGGGCCCTCTTGACCTTGCTCCGGGTGGGGTTTACCTAGCCGCCCGGGTCACCCCGGGCGCTGGTGAGCTCTTACCTCACCGTTTCACCCTTACCCGCCTCACGGCGGGCGGTCTGTTCTCTGTGGCACTGTCCCGCGGGTCACCCCGGGTTGGTGTTGCCAACCACCCTGTCCTATGGAGTCCGGACTTTCCTCGACACCGGTCACCCGATGCCGCGATCGCCTCGCCGACTCGCCGCGCGATCAGTATACGCCGATCAAAGGATCCGCAGTCCCTGCGCGAGTTGGTCGGCGAGCGTGTCCAGCTGGGCGGTGAACGCCCCCGACGCCCACGTCACGTTCAGCACGAGCACGCACTCCCGCTCACGCGGCCGGATGATGTAGACCGAGTTGTTCAGGACGGTCATGGCGCCCTCGGTGTTCCCGTCGGACAGCACGCGCATCTTCAGGCGCGCGGCCGGACCCAGGGGTGTCTCACCGTAGACGACCTCGGGTTCCTCCATCGCCCCCGCCAGCGGCGAGGCGAACCAGTCGACGACCGTGGCGAGCTCGGGCACGTCAGGCTGGCGTTCGCTGGGGACGTAGTCGCGCACCTCGATCCGCGCGACCTCCCCGCCGGTCGGGAACGGCGAGTACCAGAAGGCCAGCGTGGCGCCGCGCTGCTCGGAGTCTGTGCCGGCGGTCAGCAGGACGTCGGCGAACTCGGCGACGTCCTGCGGCGAAGCCTCGTATCCCAGCCGGGCCCGCGCGGCGGACTCGGCCCAGGCGGCGAGATCGCCCGATTCGCCGAGCGGGAGCTGAATGGCCTCGTCGGGAACGGGGAGCCCGAGCTTGGCCCCGGCCAGGGTGCTCATCGCAGCCACCGCAGCGTCGAGGCGATCGACTCGAACAGGCCGTCCAGGGCCTCGGCGAGCTCGACCATCGGCGTGGAGAAGGACAGCACCAGGAAGGCCTCCGAGTACGGGACGGCGAGGTGGAAGTCCAGATGCTCGACCGGCCGGGTGTTCCCCAGCTGCTGCTGCGCGTCGGCCGCCTCACTCCACCGCCGGCGCAGCGCCGGACCGGCGGGGAAGTCGACCATCCGCACGTCGTCGCCGTCGGCCGCGAACGCCGTGGCCAGGTCGTCCAACGGCGGCGGCGTCCGGCCCGGACGCGGCGGGATCAGCGTGACCAACAGGCTCCCCGGCAGCGGCACGGAGGCGGCCTGCATCAGCGACAGGTACAGCTCCAGACCGCCGGCGGCGAGCGCCTGCCGCGCCTGGGCCGCAAGACTCTCGCGCATCTGGGCCTTGAGATGCGGAGCATTGTCGACGCCCTTGAACTGCTTGTCGACGATGCGCGCGATCGAGGCATCCCAGGCCTCCGGGTTCAGGACGATGCGTTCCCAGCCCTCAGGCGTGGCGATGCGGTAATCGCGGGGCGGCGGGAGCTGCTGGTCCTGGACGGGTAAGGCGGTGTCCTCGGTCACTGGTCGGCTTTCTGTGTGAAGACCGTCGCACAGGCGGTCACGGCTGCTTACTTGCGACGGCGGGCGGCGCGCTCGGCTTCTTTCTCTGCCCGTTCGCGTTCTTTCCTCGCCTGCATGAGCCTGTCGATCTCCGCGAGGTCTTCAGGCGTACCGACACGCTTGCCACGTCCGCTTGAGAGGTTCCGGTCCGACAGCCTCCGCTCGTCCGGCGCATAGGTCAGCGAAGCCATGTGGTCTCGCGCGGCCTGCGCTAGCTCCGCCTCCCCGGGGCGCGGCTCACGCCCGAGGAGGTCGGTGTGACAGGCCAACACCGCTTCGGCCATGGCCGAGCCGTTCGGGTTCACGGCCAGCGCGGCCAGCGCGGCCAGCGGGGGCCACGGGTAGCCGGCTTTGCCAATCGCCCGCTTCTGGAAGAACGACATGCTGTCCAGAAGGCGGAGGAGTTCTTGCGGCGTCAGCGGTGCGTCCATGCTGCGATCCTATGAGGTGCGATGATGCAGGTCAGAGATTGGCTAGCGCGTCGAGACCTTCGGCGAGCCCGGGAGCGGCGATGTCGACCGCCGGGATGTTCACGTTCGACAGCCCCGGAAACTGGTGGTCCCAGAACCCGCCGGAGTCGTTGGACCCCAGGAAGTTGTGGCTCTTGAACAGGTTCGGCCCCAAGAAGCCGGGCTCCCACCCGAAATTGGTCGGGATCTGCAGATTCGCCAGACCGAGCCCCAACGGGAACGTCGCGTTGCCCCACCCGGCCAGTTGGAAGCCCCAGTGGGAGTCCTTGACCAGGTTCGGTCCGAAGCCGGCCAGGCCGTTCCATCCGCCACGGGCTACTTGAAAGATGTTCTTTCCTGCCTTGAGAGCTTCGCCGGCCTCACCCCACTCCTTGCCCAAGTCGGTGAGCGGACCGGTGGTCATGCCCTTGAGGAAGTCGGTGACCCCGACCTTGAGAATCCCGCCGGCAGACTTGAGCTCGAACAGGTCCTTCAGGCCGGTGTCGGCGAACTTGAGCGACTTGCTGAGATCCCCGGTGGCCTCGAAGGCCGTATCGAAGACCTTGATGGTGTCTGCGGCCTTCGCCATGCTGCCGATCGCGCGGCCCGCACCGCAAGACAGCAACCCCACAACGTCTATAGCGACGTCGAACCAGTTGCCCTTGCCGTCCAGCGCGGAAATCGTGTCGCACACCAACGCGATCGCACCGGCGATCAAGGCGATCGCCCCCAGCACCTCGCCGAGGATCGGTACCCACGCCAGCGCCAGCGCCAGGATTCCGGCGAAGCCGGCGATCGCCCCGGCGATGTGCCCGATGTCGGCGACCAGGTCCTTCCAGTCGACGTCCCACCAGTGGTGCTTGGGGTTCTTCAGCCCGTCGGTGTTGATGTAGTCGTTGATCTGGCCGGCGACCGCCTTGCCTTCGGAGTCGCGGATGTCGATGGCGTGGTTCAGGTCGTTCGCGGCGTTCTGCAGGTCGCCGTCGGAGGCGGTCTGCTGGTCGGCCAGCTTCGTGGCGGCCGGGCTGGTGTCCGGCTGGCCGTGATTGGCTTGTTTGGCCGCGTTGATCTGCTTCTGCGCGGTCTGCGAGTCCGTGTCGGCGGTCTTGCCGCGGTTCAGCGCGTCCTGCGCCTTGACCTGGGCCAGCTCCAGGGTGGAGGCCCACTCGGTGCCCGAGGGCCAGGAGACCTCGTCGTGCGGGCCGGAGGCGCGGACGTTGGTGCCCAGGGCCTTGGCCGCCTCGTCGTAGCGGCCGAAAGCCTTCTGCAGGAGGCTGGCGGTGTCGCCGACCTTGCCGGCGAACGCGCGGCCGGAGTCGGAGTCCCAGCCCTCGCCGTCGACCAGGTTCCGCAGGTTCGCGGCCTGCTTGTTGATCTCGTCGGCGATGCCCCGCAGCTGCTTGCCGAGCCGGGCGACGTCGGAGGGCTCCCCCGGGATCAGATTGCCCTGGGTGAGGACGGCGCCCTGCCAGTCGAAGCTCTTGGCGTCGATGTGCCCCATGGCTACTTACCCCCGCCGTTTTTATCCGCCTTCGTCAGCACGTCCGCCAAGCTCTTGTCCATGCCGTCCCAATGGTCGGCCGCCTGGGTCGCGGTCGTGGCCAGGGTGTCCAGGCCCTGGGTCAGCTGGTCGCGCTTCTTCGACCAGTCCGAGGCGAAGTTGTGCATCGCGTCGGCGACGTCGCCGGACCCCATGGAGCCGGTGTAGTGGCCGGTGAGGTCCGTCGAGTGCTTGAACTCGTCGCGCAACCGGCCCAGCTGGGTCCCGATGTCGTGCAGCGTCGAGGTGTTTATCTTGATGTGGTCGGCCATCGCGCCCCGTCCCTCCCGTGATACGTCGCAACGGGGCGTTACCTTACTTACCAACCGCGACGAAGGTCACGACCTGGCGGCATATTTGGGACGGCCCGGCCCCGGATCGGGGGTTGACCACGGGGATTCTCAGGGTTCTAACTCGGCTCGCGCTCGCCGCGGCTGCGCTCCACGCAGAACTCGTTGCCCTCCGGGTCGGTCAGGACCGCCCAGCCGGTGCCGTCGGACTTGCGGAAGTCGGCCACGAGGGCGGCGCCGATCGCGAGCAGCCGCTCGACCTCCTCGTCGCGGGTCCGGTCCTGCGGCTGGAGGTCGATGTGCACGCGGTTCTTGACGGACTTCGACTCGGGAACCTGGATGAACAGCAGCTGCGAGCCGATCAGCCCGACCTCGCCGTCGCCGGGCTGGTCCTCGGGATGCACGGTGGTGTCGAACACCTGGGCCCAGAATGACGCCAACTTGTAGGGGTCGGCGCAGTCAACGGTCACGTGGTGGATGAGAGAAGTCATGATCGGATTCTGGTGGCGCACGCACCGGCCGGGCAAGCCCATTGCCGGAGCCCGGGGCGCATTCGCCGGTCTGGGCCCCGTCGGTCTGGGCCCCGTCGGTCCGGGACCCACCGGTCCGGGCCCCGCCAATCAGATCCCCCAGATCCCCGCCGGCCCGCTCGACGCGCCTGGCCTCGAACCACGTACGCCTGCTGGCGAACTCCGTGCGTCAGGTCCCGGGCCCGTGCGCCGAGCCCTGCTCCGGCCTAATCAGGCTGCCGTCCCTGCCACGTCGTGATGCACACCTCGTTCCCCTCGGGATCGGCGAGCACCCAGAACGCCGGCGCCTCCGCGTCGTACGTCAGCCGCCCGCCGGCGGCCAGGCCCGCCGAGATCCGGCGCTGCGCCTCGTCGTGCGGGACGCAGATGTCGAAGTGGACGCGGTTGCGCTGCGGGCGCGGCGCGTCCATCTGCTGGAACCAGATCGCAGGGCCCTGACGCTGCGGGTCGACCAGCGCGTCGGTCGGGCCGGCGGGCAGGACCTCGTCCGCGTAGGCGAACACCGCCTTCCAGAACGGCCGCACCGCCGGGATGTCCAGCGCGTCCACCCCGATCTCCACCAGCTGCACGGCCCGGGAGTCCTCGCCGCCGACGTCCGGCGACGTCTCCAGCCCGACCTCGCGTACCGCCAGCCAGACCCGGCCGGCCAACTCCACGTCGACGTTCGTCACCGCGGCCGCGTCCAGGGACTGGAGCACCAGCACGACCCGGCCGGCCCGCACGTCGAACCACAGGTGGCGATCGGCTTCGGAGGCGCAGGCCTCGACGGCCTTGGCCACGACCTCGCTCGCCTGCGCCAGCGACGTCACCGCGACCGCGGTGCGGAGCGTCCCGAGCAGGTAGCGCCACCCGGTCGCCTCGACCGCTTCGGAGGCCTCGCGGTACCGCAGGACTCGTTCCGCCTCAGCAGCCATCGCTGGTCACCCCTTATCAGCGTTCTCGGATGTCGCGGCAGCGGAACCGTTGTTGCCGCCGCCGCCGTTGTTACCGCTGCCACTGTTGTTGGCACCGCCGACGTTGCTGGCACCGCCGACGTTGCCGGCGCCACCGCCGTTGTTGTTCTTCACCGGCCGATCCCGCACCGTGTACCGCGGATCCGTGGCCTCGAACAGTATCCGCCGCGTCGTCACGTTCGCCTCGGCCAACCGCACCTCGATCTGCTGCCCCAGCGGCAGATCGTGGCCGTCGCACCGGGCCCGCACCGCCGGCTGGGTCAGCTGCACGATCCCGACGTCCGGCTTGCCGTTGTGGTCCCAGTCGATCCGCTCGTTCAGGTCGATGACCACCGCGTCGAACTCCTGGCCGACCTGGTCCTTCAGCAGCATCGTCTCGACCAGGTCCACGCACTCCCGGTCGACCGCCGACCCGCGCCGGTCCGCGCCCTCCATCACCGCCGGCAGCCTCGGCAGCTCCGAGCGTGCCCAGTCCGGCACCTCAGCCCCTCCGCACAGCGCCACACACACCTCGCCCGCGTACCGATCCGCCAGGCGCCGCAAGGGCGCGGTGACGTGCGCGTAGGTCGTGGCCAGCGCCGAGTGGCCGGGCCGCTCGGGCACGCCGCCGTCGAAGGCCGTGTACCCGGCGCCGCGCATCAGCGTCGTGGTCTCCTGCAGGAACGCCGCGTGCGCCGGGATCGCCGGGTCCAGCTTGCGGATCAGCTCGCTGTAGCTGACGCCGTCCGGCCAGCGGATCCTCAGCGCGCGGGCGACCCGGTGCAGCCGGTGGTAGGCGAACTCCGGCGGGTCGGGCATGGTCCGCAGCAGCCCGATCTCGCCGTAGACCATCAGCTCGGCGGCGGCCATGCCGGTCAGCAACGAGATCTGCGCGTTCCAGTTCTCCACCGGCAGCGGTGTGCGGTACTCCAGCGACCAGCTGTCGCCGTCCGCGACCACCACCTGCGCCGGCACGCTCAGGCTTATCCCGCCCCGCTCGGCCTCGCGGTCCTGGCGCAGCGTGCCGATCTCGCGCAGCAGTCGCAGGACCGGGTCGGCCGTTCCGTTGTCGAGCGCGGCCTGGGTGTCCTGGTAGTTCAGCTTGGCCCGGCTGCGCACCCGGGCCCGCCGCACCTCGACGCCGGTGGTGTCGCCGCTGGAGTCCAGATCGATCTGCCACAGCAGCGCCGGGCGGTCCTGGTCCGGCAGCAACGAGGCCGCGCCCTCGGACAGGATCTCCGGGTGCAGCGGCACGCGCATATCCGGCATGTAGTACGTCTCGCCGCGCCGGTGCGTCTCCAGATCGAGCACGCCGCCGGGTTCGACGAACGCCGCGATGTCGGCGATCGCGTAGTGCACCCGGTAGCCGCCGCCCTCGCGCTTCTCCAGGTGCATGGCCTGGTCCAGGTCCATCGACTCCGCCGGGTCCAGGGTGACCAGCGGCAGGTCGGTGGCGTCGGCCGCCGGCATCCGCGGCGCCTTGGCCGCCGCCTCGGCCTCGGCCATGGCCTGCTGCGAATAGGGCCCGGGCAACTGGAGTTCGGCACGGACGGCGTCAAAGCCCGCGCGCAGGTCGGCGGCCGGGACGGCGGCCTCGACGGTGAGCACTCTTTGCGGCATGCCAGCACCTTATGGGGTGCCGGTGGGCCGGTGCACGCGTCCTGCGATCATCATCACGGCCGCGTCGGAGGCGCGGACGCGGCCGTGACGGTGATCGCCCGCGGTCTGGACAAACCTGGACGTCAGTCCTCTGACAAGTCCCCGGCCAGGATCCGGTACAGCGCCTGCCGGGCCCCGACCAGCACCCGCGAGGCCTCGGCCCGCTGGGTTTCGGTCCCGACCTGGATGACCTGCATGTAGGCCATCGCCAGCTGGGCGATGACGTCGCGGATCCGGGTGGCCTCCTCGGAGGGGCCCTCTTCCTCCTCGACGCCCTCCCACGGCGCGGTCCACTCGGCGCGGTGCTCGCGCACGTAGGTGCGCCCCTCATCGGTGAGCGCGAACATCTTGCGCCCCTCCCCCTCGGTGGTCTGGACGATCCCCTCGTCCTCCAACTGCTGAAGCGCCGGATAGACGGACCCGGAGCTGGGCTTCCACGCCCCCTTGGTGCGCTGCTCGATCTCCTGCATCAGCTGGTAGCCGTTGGCCGGCCCCTCGTCGAGCAGGATGAGCACGGTGATGCGCACGTCGCCGCGCCCGGCCCGGCTGCGGCCGCCGTGCCGCCGGCCGCGGCTGTGCGGTCCCGGTGCGCCCGGCGCGCCCGGTCCGCCGAACATCGCGCCGAGGCCGCCGAGGATGTCGAACGGGGTGAACGTGCCGCCGGCGCCGGAGATCGGCGGCAGCGGACCGCCCGGCGGCATCGGGGGCATGGGCGGCAGCGGCGGGGCGCCGGGCGAAGTCCAGCTGAAGCCGCCGCGACCGCCACTGCCGCGCCGGGGGCCCCGGCGATCGTCGCGCTCACCGCGGCGGCCGTCCCGCTCCTCGCGGTGCCGGGCCCGCTCCTCGGTGTGCTCGCGGACCGCCTGATCGCGGATCTCGTCTTGGATCTGCTGCTTGCGGTCCCGCTCGCGCTGGCCCAGGGCCTGTTCGAGCTTGTGGTTCCTGGCCTCCAGCGCCTCGAGCTTCGCGCGCAGCTTCTGCTCGGGGCTGATGTCGTCGCCGCCGTTGCTATCGCTGTTGTCGTCGCCGTTGTTGCCGCTGACGCTGTCGTTGACGTCGTCGCTGATGTCGTCGCCATCGTTCCGGTCGTCCCGGATCTGCTGGTCGTCCTGCTCCTCGGCCATCGCGGCCTCCACTCCCACTATCGGCGACTGTCGTCGCCTCTCAACGATATGACGGACCATCCGGTGGCGCAGCCAGCGGCAGCACCGGCAGGCAGCGCAGGCGGTCCCGGTCGAAACCGTCCCCGCGGCTGCTGAACCGCCGCTCCCGCTGCCGCTCGCGCCGCCGGATCTCCTGTTCGATCTCCTTGGCCGCCCGCGTCCGGCGCTCGGTGCGCCGCCATCCCCGACAGTCGGCGATCGGCCGCTGGTCCTCGTTCATCACGATCTCCCCTTCGATGGAACGACTTCCGGTGTTGTTCTTCGATAGCTCAACGATATATCGGTAACTGTCGTTCGGCAAGCCCGGCGCACAGATCCGTGGAAGGTCTGGGGGAAGACCTGGGGAAGGTCTGGGGAAGGTCTGGGGAAACCGGTTCGGGGGAACCGCCGGGCAGCAGACCCCGGAGCGGTCCGGATGCGGGAGAATGATCGCCGTGCTGATCCTGCTCCCGCCCTCCGAAGGCAAGGCCCCGGCCGGTGACGGCCCGGCGGTCGACCTGGCCGCGCTGGCCCTCCCGCAGCTGGCCAAGACCCGCAAAGCCCTGATGGCCGAGCTGGCCCGGGTGGCCAGGGGCCGCCAGGCGACGGCGCTGGAAGTGCTGGGGCTCTCGCCGAACCAGGCAGCGGAGTTGGAGGCGGACAAGCAACTGGCGACCGCGCCGACGTTGCCGGCCGCCGACCGCTACACCGGCGTGCTCTACGACGCCCTGGACCTGCCGGGCCTGCGGCGCGACGACCCGGCGGCCTTCGAGCGCGCCGAAGCCCGGGTACTGACGTTCTCCGGCCTGTGGGGCGTGGTGCGGCCGACCGACGCGATCCCCGCCTACCGCTGCTCCGGCGGCGTGACGCTGCCCAAGGCCGGCCCGGTGGCCAAGCTGTGGCGGACCGCGCTGACCCCGGCGCTGGCCCCGGCGGTGGCGTCCGGGCTGGTGGTGGATCTGCGGTCGTCGATGTATGCCGGGATGTGGAAGGCCCCGGCCTCGGCCGCCGAGCGCACCGCGACCGTGCGGGTACTGCACGAGCGGATCGTGGACGGCGTGCCGAAACGCAGTGTCGTGAGCCACTTCAACAAGGCGACGAAGGGCCGGCTGGCCCGGGCGCTGCTGGTCGGCGACGTGGTGGTCGACACCCCCAAGGAACTCGCCGAGGCGTTGCAGGACCTGGGGCTGCGGACCGAGACCGCGGCGCCGTCCAGGCCCGGGACGGCCTGGACGATCGATGTCGTGGTGGACTCGGTGAGCTGAAGGCTCAGTTGCCTGAGCCTCGTTTTCCTCTGAGGCTCAGTTGCCTGAGGAAGAGCTGCTGGTCGTGGCACCGCTGGTGGTCGAGCTGCTCGTCGACGAGCTGCCGCCGCCACCGCACAACGTGCTCAGCGGCTTCGAGGCGTCGGTGACCTTGGCCAGATCGGCCTCGGTGGAGTCGTGGTTGGCGGCGTCGGAACCGACCGTCAGGTAGTCCGCGGAGACCTTCTCCAGCGCCGACTTCAGATCCGAGTTCTTCGTGTCCTTGGCCTGCGTGCGCAGGGCGTATCCGGCGTTGCGGTAGTCCTGTGCGGTGCGCGAGGCGGAGTCCTTGTGCTCCGGCAGCTTCTCCTGCAGCGTCGACAGCGCGTCGCGGACGTCGCCGCACACGGTGTGGTCGACGTCGGAGGGCGTCGGGGTCGGCGTGGCCGACGTGGAAGGCGCGGTGGCGCTGGCGCTGGGGGTCGTGCTGGACGCGGCCGAGGGCGTCGGGGAGGAGGACAGCGGGCGGGACGCGGCAGCGTTCTTCGGCTGCACCGTCACCGAGCAGCCGGCCAGGGCGGCGACCGCGGCCACGGCTATCACGGCGACCCGGACGGCACCGGTCCGCCCGGCGCCGGTTTCATCCCCGTTCTCGTGTCCCGCGCGCCGCGGGCCCATCCGTTCCATGAGGCCGGAGTCTATCCACGATCACCGCCCCGTGAAGCAGGCCCCGGAAGATCCGTTCGGCCTGTCCTCAACCGGTCAGATGCGCGGTGTCGTTGAACAGGCGCATGCTGCCGCGCCCGTCCGCGTAGCAGGCGAGGACGGACAGCGAGGCCGCTGAGAGTTCCATGGCGTACAGGGCTTCCAGCGGGGCGCCGAGCGCGTCCCGGATCAGGGTTTTGATAGGGGTCACGTGCGAGACGACCAGGACGGTGCGGCGCGCGTACCGCTCCAGCAGGGCGGCGCGCGCCGCCAGGACCCGCTCGGTCACGGCGTCGAAGGACTCCCCGCCGGGCGGGGCGACGGCCGTGGACGCCAGCCAGGCCCGGTGCTCGGCGGGCCAGCGTTCGCGCACCTCGGCGAAGCTGTGGCCGTCCCAGAGCCCGAAGTCGGTCTCGCGGAAGCCGGGGTCGAGCTCGACCGGCAGGCCGACGGCGTCGGCGACGGCTTGCGCGGTCTGCACGGTGCGCTGCAACGGCGAGGCGACGACGGCGTCGATCGCGTGGCCGGCGTGGCCGGCGTCGATACCGCCTTGCGCTGCCAGCCGCCGGGCCACGGCGTCGACCTGGCCGAGGCCGACTGCGGACAGCTCCGGGTCGCCGACACCGGAGAAGCGCCGCTCGGCGGTGAGCGCGGTGGCCCCGTGCCGGAGCAGCACGAGGGTGGTCGGCGGGCCGAGGTCGGGGGCCGGGGACCAGCTCGGCTGGGACCGCGAGTCGGTTCCGACCCCGCCGACGCCGCCGACATCGCCGCCGGTCGAGCCGCCCGAACCACCTGAACCGCCCGAACCCTCCGCGCGCGCCATCGCCGGACTACAGCCCGGAGTCCGGGACGCGCACCAGGATGCGACCGCACGCCTCGTGCCGCACGACCTCGTCGGCCGGCTTCGCCTTTATCCCGTTGACCTCGCTGATGTCCAGCTCCAGCTGGCAGCCCTCGCACCGGCGGCGGCGCAGGGCCGCGGCGCCGACGCCGAACTCGGCCGCGCGGATCCGCTCATAGAGCGCCAGCAGGTCCTCGGGCAGGACGCCGGCGATGGTGCCGCGCTCGGCGGTGACCGCGGCGACGTCCCGGTCGACCTCCCCGGTGGCCTTGGCGATGGCGGCGGCCACCTCGTCGCGCCGGGTCTGCGCCTCGTCGCGCTGGACCGTCATCTCGGTGACCCGGTTCTGCGCGGTCTCGCGCCGCTCCATAACCTCCAGGACCACGTCCTCCAGATCGGACTGGCGCTTGGCCAGGGTCTCCAGCTCGTGCTGGATGTTCTCCAGGTCCTTGGCCGAGCCGCGGCCGGACTGCAGCATCTGCCGGTCCCGGGCGGCGCGGTTCACCACCTGCTCGACGTCGGCCTCGGCCTTCTTCTGCTCGCGCGCCACGTCGCCCTCGGCGGTCTGGGCGGCGATCAGGACGTCGCGCAGGTCCGCCAGGCGCTGGTCCACCTTCTCGGCCTCGGCCAGCTCCGGCAGGGTGCGGCGCTTGTGCTCCAGCTGCGCCAGCCGGGTGTCCAGACCTTGCAGGTCCAGCAGGCGGAGTTGGTCGGCGGGGTTCGCGTTCAGGGCAGTGCCTCTCTCTTGACTTGTTTTTCTTGATCTGTACATGTCCGGGTGAATCTGTCCCGGGCTGCTGACCCGCGGGGCTGCCGGGTCGGCTCGCTCAGCGCGAAGGCAGCTGCGCGTCCCAGGGATCGGTGATCAGTGTGGAGACGTATGTCTCGATGTTAGTACCGGTGGCGGTGGGAGTCCCGGCCGCGGCGACCGCGGAACGCAGCGTTTCAGCCGCGTGCTCCAGCCAGGGCCACTCGCTGGCCCAGTGCGCCACGTCGATCAGCGCCGGGCCGCCGGCCTCCACGGCCTCGGAGGCCGGGTGGTGGCGCAGGTCGGCGGTGACGTAGACGTCGGCGCCGCTGGCCCGCACGGCGTCGAAGAACGTGTCGCCGGCCCCGCCGCAGACCGCGACCCGCCGCACCGGCGTCTCGGCGTGCCCGGCGATCCGCAGCCCGCCGGCGGTCGCCGGCAGCGCGGCGGCGACCCGCGCGGCGAACCGGGCCAGCGGCTCGGCCTCGGCCAGCTCACCGACCCGGCCGATGCCCAGTTCCGGGTTGCCGGCCCGGGCTTCCAGGGGCCGCAGGTCGTGCAGGTCCAGCGCCCGGGCCAGGGCGTCCGACACGCCGGGGTCGGCGGAATCGGCGTTGGTGTGCGCGGTGAACAGCGCGGTGCCGCCGCGGATCAGCTGGTGGACCAGGCGGCCCTTGAAGGTGGTCGCCGGGACGCCGTGGACGCCGCGCAGGAACAGCGGGTGGTGGGTGACCAGCAGGTCGGCGCCGCGGTCCAGGGCCTCCTCGATCACGGCCGCGACCGGGTCGACGGCGAAGCCGACGGTGCGGACCGGCGCGTCCGGGTCGCCGCAGACCAGCCCGACCGCGTCCCACGGCTCGGCCCAGGTGGGGTCGTAGACCCGCTCCAGGATCGCGACGACGTCGCGCAGGGTCGGCGCGGGAGCGGCTGCGGCGGGCGCGGCGTCGGACTGTGGCATGCCCAGTAGGCTACCGGCCCGCGCCGGCCGTCCCCGTTTGACCGACCCGGCTCGCGCCCGGGCGCCTCCGGCCGCAGATTCGTCTCAAGGGTGTGACGCGGCGAAGGACCTGGGAGGCACAGATGCGCGCGGTCGGTGTGAAGGACTACGGGGCCACGCCCGAACTACTGGACCTGCCCAAGCCCGCCGCCGGCCCGGGACAGGTGCTGGTCCGCGTCGAGGCCGCCGGCGTGAACCCGGTGGACCTGGCCATCGCCGCCGGCGCCTTCGGCCGCCCGCCGCTGCCGCTGATCCTGGGCGTCGACTTCGCCGGCCGGGTCGAGAACGTCGGCTCCGGCGTCACCCGCTACTCCCCCGGCGACCCGGTCTTCGGCCGCGCCGCCGGCACCTACGCCGAGTACGTGGTCGTCGACGAGACCGGCCCGGTGGTCGCGGCCCCGGACGCCGTGGAACTCAAGACCGCGGCCGCCCTGCCCACCGCCGGCATGACCGCCCTGGGCATCCTGGACGCCGCCGAGGTCCGCGGCGGCGAGAGCCTGCTGCTGATCGGCGCCGCCGGCGGCGTCGGCACCTTCCTCACCCAGCTGGCCGCGGCCCGCGACGCCCGTGTACTCGCCGTGACCCGCGGCGACGAACGCGTGCGCCTGGGCCTGTTCGGCGCGGCGGTGACCGTCGACGCCACGACCCAGGACGTCGCCCGCCAGGTCCGGGACGAGCAGTATCCGCAGGGCGTGGACGTACTCGTGGACCTGGTCTCGGCCGACCCGGAAGCCTTCGAGGCCAACAAGAGCATGGTCCACGACGGCGGCGTGGCGGTCAGCACTCGCGGCGCGACGCGCGAGCACGGCAAGGTGCAATCGGGGGTCGAGGAGCTGGCGTTCGTCGTGCGGCCGTCCGCCGAACTGCTGACGGCGCTGGCCAAGGAGGTGGACGGCGGATCGCTGCGGGTGTTCGTGGAGGCGGAGGTGCCGCTGGCGGAGGCGGCGGGAGCGGTGGCTCGGGTCGCCGGGGGCGGGGCTCGGGGGAAGACGATTGTGAAGCCCTGAGACCGACCCCCACAGGGTCTGCCGAACTTCCCGATCGTCTCGGCCGACGCGCCTTCGTAGCGTGTGACGGCACCGAGTCCTCCGCTCAGCGCCGCCACCAACCGCTACTACCAACCACTACCGCTACCGGCACTGCTACCGGTACCGCCTACTACTGCACGTGCCCGCACTCCGGGCAGAACTTCGACCCGGCCGGCACCGTCGACCCGCAACCGCCGCACGCCCGGTCCTCGGGGCTCTGCTTCGCGCCGCACTCCGGGCAGAACTTCGCGCCGTGCGTCTCGTGCCCGCAGGCCAGGCAGACCAGCTGCTTCTGCGTGGTCACGTCCACCTCGGCGGCCATCGTGGCGCCGACGTCGCGGGCGCGCATCGTGGCGGCGTCGACCAGGCCGTGGGTGCGTGCGGACTCGACTTCGGCGGCGAGGTCCGGCGCGCAGTTCGTGCACAGCCCGCGCTCGGGGCTGTAGCAGCGCACGCAGACGTAGGACGAGCAGCGTCCGCAGCGGTTGAAGTGCTTCTCGGCGGAGACGATCGCCTCCTTGAACGACGCGTCGCGCGCCTTGTGCCAGCCGCTCTCGACCAGCCCGTCGACGCCGTTGGCGACGTCCCAGCCGATCGAGGACGTGGCCCCGTGCGCCATGTTGGCGGCGCGCCGGATCCAGCCCGCGGCGCGCGCGGCCTTGTACGGCTCGAAGCCGCTGCGCCAGGTGTCGTTACAACGCTGGCAGTAGAACTCGAACTCGAATCCGGCATCGTTGCCGTACTGGTTGGAGAAGTCGCGGTGGTTGTTGCTGAACCACAGCGTGTCTGTCTCGGCCATTGCCCGAACCCCCAAGTGATATTGGCCTAGGGGGTCAGGATAAAGGTCACGGCCGACGCATCGACAACACGTCCGTGGCGCTGAAATTTTCATGGGGGATCTTGGCGTCGAAGTAGGGTCCGAGGGCCGTTTCGAGCTCGGCGACGGTGAATGTCTCCTGCTCAGAGTCCCAGCGTTCCTCGACCACCGGGCGCCGCATCAGAATCACCATGCCGCCGTGCACGACGAAGACCTGTCCGTTCACCTTGTCAGCGGCCGGGGAGACGAGGTAGGCGACCAGCGGGGCGACGTGCTCGACGGCCAGCGGGTCCATGCCCTCGGCCGGCGCCTCGAAGCCGGCGAACACGTCCTCGGTCATCTTCGTCCGCGCGCGGGGGCAGATCGCGTTGGCCCGCACGCCGTAACGCGCGCAGCCGTTGGCCGTGGCCGTGGTCAGCCCGACGATCGCCGCCTTGGCCGCCGCGTAGTTGGCCTGCCCGGCGGCCCCGGCGAGGAACGCCTCCGAGGAGGTGTTGACGATGCGTCCGTAGACCGGTCCGCCCGACGCCTTCGACTGCTCGCGCCAGTGCGCCGTGGCGTGCCGGGTCAGCGCGAAGTGGCCCTTGGCGTGCACCCGCAGCACGTCGTCCCACTCCTGCTCGGTCATGGAGAACACCATGCGGTCGCGCAGGATCCCGGCGTTGTTGACCAGGATGTCCAGCGCGCCGAAGGTGTCGATCGCCAGCTTCGTCAGCGACTCCGCATACAAGAAGTCTGAGACGTCGCCGCTGGAGGCGACGGCCTGGCCGCCGTCTTTCACGATGTCGGCGGCGCTCTGTTCGGCGCCGGCCGGGTCGAAGTCGTTCACCACGACCGCGGCGCCGTGCCGGGCCAGTTCCAGCGCTTCGGCGCGGCCGAGTCCGCGGCCCGCGCCGGTGACGATCGCGGCGCGGCCGGTCAGGGATGGCTGATTTCTCTCCATGTCAGATCAGACCTCGATGATCGTCCGGATCGCCGCGCCGGTGCGCAGCAGTTCCAGGGCTTGGTTGATGTCGTCGAGCTTGAGCCGCGCGGTGATCATGCCCTCCAGGTCCAGCCGCCCGGCCCGCCACAGCGCGATCAGCCGGCCGTACTCCTGGCGCGGGTCGGCGCCGCCGTAGTAGGAGCCGAGGATCTTCTTGTTGTCGAAGAAGAGCTGGAACATGTTGAAGTCGACGCTGTCGTCGTTCTTGCCCGCGCCGACGACCGTGACGGTGCCGCCCCGGCGGGTCAGGCCGTAGGCCTGCTTCACCAACGCCGAGCGGCCGACCACCTCGAAGACGTAGTCGAACCCTGCTTTACCGGTCACCTCGGCCTTGGCCGCGTCGGCGTCCTCGGGCTTGACGGCCCTGGTGGCGCCGAAGCGGAGCGCGGCCTCGTGCTTGCTCTCCACCGGGTCGATGGCGACGATCTCGGCCGCCCCGGCGATCCGCGCGCCCTGGATCACGCTGATCCCGACGCCGCCGGCGCCGATCACCGCGACCGAGGAGCCCGGCTGCACCTGTGCGGTGTTGACGACCGCGCCGACACCGGTGGTGACGCCGCAGCCGATCAGCGCGGCGATCTCATACGGCACATCGTCCGGGATCTTCACAGCACACTGCCACGGCACCACCATCTCCTCGGCGAAGGTGCCGTTGCCGGCGAAGCCGTAGACGTCGGCACCGTCGACCTTGAAGTGCGGCGTCATCGTCATGCCGAAGAAGATGTTCACGCACAGGTTGCCCTGGCCGCCGCGGCAGTGGGAGCAGTCGCCGCACGGCGGGTTCCAGCACACGATGACGTGGTCCCCGACCGCCACCTTGTCGACGCCCTCGCCGACCGCGACCACCTCGCCCGCGCCCTCGTGGCCCGGGACGAAGGGGATCGGCTGCGGCAGCACTCCGGTCATCGCCGACAGGTCCGAGTGGCACACGCCGGTGGCGTGGATGCGGATCCGCACCTCGCCCGGGCCCGGATCGGCGAGCGTGACGTCGTCGCGGACTTCCAGGGTCGGGTTGCCGGTGTCGAACAGGACTGCTGCGCGCATGAGGGGATCCCTGTCTTTGTCTGTCTAGCTTTTTCGGCCTGTCCCGACCTCTGGAGGTGGGACTAGACCTTGTAGGTCAGCACGGTGTTCGCCAGCACCACGGCATCGTCACGTTCGGCCGAGGTGGAGACCACGTCCACCCGCCCGGCGCCGTCGTCCCACATCTTCACCCGCATCGTCTCGCCGGGGAAGAAGACCCCTGCGAAGCGTGTCGAGTACTCCGTCACCCGGGTGACGTCACCGCCGAGGACCGTGTCCACCACGGCCTTGCAGGTGATGCCGTAGGAGCACAGACCGTGCAGGATCGGGCGGTCGAAGCCGGCCATCGCCGCGAACTCCGGGTCGGCGTGCAGCGGGTTCCAGTCGCCGGAGAGCCGGTAGATGAGCGCCAGCTGTTCCAGCGTCTTGACCTCTACTACGTGATCGGGCTCGCGGTCGGGGGTGCTGTCCACGGCCGAGGGCCCGCGCTCGCCGCCGAACCCGCCCTCGCCGCGCACGAAGATCTGTGAGTGGTTGGTCCAGATCGGCCCGTCGGCGTCGGCGATCACGCTCTCGGTCCGGATCACCGCGGCCTTGCCCTTGTCCCAGATGTCGGTGACGCGCGCGGTCGCCGTGGCCTGGCCGGTGGCCGGGATGGCGCGGTGCACGGTGATCGACTGGCCGCCGTGCAGGATGTTGACCAACTGGATGTCGATGCCCGGGTTCTCGAACAGCGAGAAGCCGAGCGCGCCGCCGGCCACCACCGCGAACGTCGGCAGGACCGACAGGTCCTTCTCGTAGACGTAGGCCAGCTCCGCCGGGTCGGTCGCCGGGACGCCCGCGCCCAGGCCCAGGTGGTAGAGCTGGACGTCCTTGGGGCTCCAGGCCAGCTCGACGCTGGTGGCCGGGGCGGCCAGGGCCTTGTCGGGGTCGATGGGCATGGGCGCCGGTCCCTTCGGTGGTGCGGGCTGGTCGGATTCCGCTGATCGAACATCACTGTTGTCGGCAAACTAGAACACGTTACTGTCGGATGCAATGGCCACTGCCCACCGACGACGGGGAGACACCTCGCATGACCGAAGCGGCACCGAAAGGCGACGTCAGGCGCGCCTGGCTGGACGAGGACGAGGCGAATCTGTCGGCGGCGCGGATCGCCAAGCACCGACTGGTGGAGCAGGTGCGGCGGTTGGTGGACGCGACGTTC
Organism: Catenulispora pinistramenti; assembly: GCF_018274385.1. GTDB lineage: Bacteria > Actinomycetota > Actinomycetes > Streptomycetales > Catenulisporaceae > Catenulispora > Catenulispora pinistramenti. Next base: position 40,498 of record NZ_JAAFYZ010000054.1, read on the forward strand.
CAGCTGGACACCGGGGACGCCGACTACGGTCCTCGCCGGGACGGGGCGCCGGCCTGGGAGGACGCCGGACTGTCCGGCGCGACCGACACCGACCGCGCCGCGGAGTTCATGGCCCTGGCCGCCGAGGCCGAGGCACTGGCCCACCGCATCGGCGAGCTGCCCCGCATCCCCCGCGCCGAGGTCGACGGCGTCGACACCAGTCTGGCCCGCCGCCACGACACCCTTCTGGTGGAACGCTCGACCATCAACGGCCGCGGCAACCCGCTGGCGCCGCCGGTACGGATGTGGGCCGACGGCGACGTGATCCGCGGCGAGGCGTACTTCACCGCGCCGTACGAGGGACCGGCCGGGCGGGTGCACGGCGCGTGGGTGGCAGCGTGCTTCGACGAGCTCCTGGGCTGCGCGCAGGGAGCGTCGGGGGCGTTCGGCTATACGGGGACCCTGACGATCACGCTGCGCCGGGCCACGCCGCTGTACACGAAGATCACGTACGAGGCCGGGTTCTCGCACCGCGAAGGCCGCAAGATCCACGGCTGGGGGCGCTGCTATGCCGACGGGGTGTTGACCGCCGAGGCGTCCGGCGTCTTCGTCGTGCCCTCCGCCGGGCGGATCGGACATGGGACGCCGCCGCCAGGGTAACCAGGCGCCGTCATGCCGGCGAGGATGAGATCGACGCCGGCCAGGAACTGCTCGCGGTCATCGTGGTCGCGCAGCTGCGGCGCCACCTGATGCGCGAACGGGTACCGCGCGGGGTCCAGGTCCGACCACCGTGCGGCGAGGTCCGCGAGGAAGGCCTGCCGATCCGTCGCGTGCCCGATGAGGCGGGCACCTGCGGCGTACTGTCCGGCCAGACCGAGGATGAAGTTCAAGAGCGTGGACGCGGCGTCGAACCGGGCCCCTTGAGGGACGCCGAGCGCGTGGAGCTGTCCGCCGACGCCCTCGAAGATCCGCAGCACCGCCGGCTGCCACGGCTCGCGGGAAAGCTCGGTGCCCACCCAGGGATGTGCGTCGATCGCGTCGAACACCGCCAGGGCGATGCCGCGGATCCTCTCCGGCGGCGTCACACCATCGGCCACGCCGGTCACGGCACTGGAGATGACCGCGTCGGCCGCGGCCTGGAGCAGCTCGTTCTTGTTCGCTATGTGCCATTGGATGGCGCCGTGCCCGGTCTCCAGCCGCGCAGCCAACGCACGGAAGGTAAGTCCGCCCTCCCCCTGGGAGTCCAGCAGGTCGATCGCCGCCTCGACGATCCGCTCGCGGGTGAGCGCGTCCACCCGCCGCTGCGAACTCCGCTCCGAACTCCGCGTCGTTTTCGCCATACCCCATCGTGACACGGTTGGTACGCCGTACCAAAACGACTGGTACGCTGTACCAGAGATGACGCGCCAGCCGGCCACCGGCCGGGCGGCCCCGACCCGAGAGGAACCACCATGACCACCCACGTCACGATCATCGGCGCCGGGCTCGGCGGCCTGACCCTGGCCCGCGTCCTGCACGTGCACGGCATCCCCGCCACGATCTACGAGGCCGAGCCCTCGGCGGCGGCCCGCACGCAGGGCGGCCAGCTCGACATCCACGAGTACAACGGCCAACTCGCCCTGCAGGCCGCGGGCCTCACCGACGAGTTCCACGCGATCATCCACGCCGGCGGCGAGGCCACGCACGTCCTGGACCAGCACGGCACGGTACTGCTCGACGAGCCCGACGACGGCACCGGCGGCCGCCCCGAGGTACTGCGCCCAGACCTGCGCCGGATCCTGCTCGACTCCCTGCCCGCCGAGACGATCCAATGGAACCGCAAGGTCACCGGCGTGCGGCCCCTGGGCGCTGGCCGACACGAGGTGACCTTCGCCGACGGGCCGGCCGTGACCACCGACCTCCTCGTCGGCGCCGACGGCGCCTGGTCGAGAATCAGGCCGCTGCTGTCCGACGCCACCCCGGAGTACGTCGGCATCACGTTCATCGAGACCTACCTGCACGACGCCGACAAGCGGCACCCCGCCGCGGCCAAGGCACTCGGCCACGGCGCGCTGTTCGCCGTCGCGCCCGGCAAGGGAATCCTCGGACACCGAGAGCCCGCAGGCGTCCTGCACACCTACGTCGCGCTCGCCAAGCCCCAGGACTGGAGCACCGGGATCGACTTCACCGACGCCGCCGCCACGACCGCCCGCGTCGCGGCGGAGTTCGACGGCTGGGCACCGGAGCTCACCGCGCTCATCACCGAGAGCGACACCGCCCCCGTCCCCCGCACCATCAACGCGCTGCCGATCGGCCACCGCTGGGACCGCGTCGCGGGCGTCACCCTGCTCGGCGACGCCGCCCACCTGATGTCGCCGTTCGCCGGAGAAGGCGCCAACCTCGCCATGTTCGACGGCTCCGAACTCGCCCGGGCCATCGCCGCCCACCCCGACGACACCGAAGCCGCACTCGCCGAATACGAGCGGGCCCTGTTCCCCCGCAGCGCGGAATTCGCCGCCGAATCCGCCAGGAACCACCAGCTCATCTTCGGCGACGACACCCCCGAGGGCCTGCTCGAACTGCTCACCGGGCAGGACCCGGCCGAATAGGCCGACGCCGCACCGCGCTGAAGGTCTCCAGTCCAGTCGCGACGGCGCCGATCTCGCCGGCCTGCGTAAAAGTACGTAATTTGATACTTCTGTTTGAGTAAAGTCGGGCAGTCCGGCCCCCCGGCCCCGATAGCGTGCGCACATGCTTCATGATCTTCTCGACGCGCCGACGGGGTGGCGGACGGACTGGTCCACCGACGGCGAGTCGCCCTCAGGGCACTGGGACTGGGTCGTGGCCATGGCGACGGCCGAGGTGGACGGCCGCCTCGTCGTGCTCAGCGGGGGGTCGGACCAGGCGGTGCGGATGTGGGACGCCGCCACCGGGGACGCCCTCGGCGAGCCGGTCGCCGGCCACTGGGGCACGGCCCTGGCGACCACCACCCTGGACGGCCGCCCGGTCGCCCTGACCAGCGGCACCGACATGACGGTCCGGGTCTGGGACCTGGCCGCCGGCAAGCCGTCCGGCGAGCCGCTCACCGGCTTCGAGGACAAGGTGGAGGCGATAGCCACCACGGCCGTCCAGGGCCGGCCGGTCGCCGTCACCGGCACCGGCAGCGCCCTGGGCCTGGCCGACCCCTCGGTCCGGGTCTGGGACCTGACCACCCGCGCCCCGATCGGCCCACCCCTGGTCGGCCACACCGACGCGGTCTGCGCGGTCAGCACGACGGTGCTGGACGGCCGCCCGGTCGCCGTGACCGCCGGCCACGACGCCACGGTCCGCATCTGGGACCTGACGAGCCACCGCCAGCTCGGCGCCCCGCTGACCGGCCACACCGACGCGATCTGGGCGGTGGCCACCACTCACCTGGACGGCCGCCCCATCGCGGTGACCAGCAGCGACGACAGCACCCTGCGGGTATGGGACCTCACCGCCGGCCGACCCCTCGGCGAACCCCTCACCGGCCACGGCGCGGGAGTGGAGACGGTGACCACGACAGTGCTGGCCGGCCGACCGGTCGCGATGTCGGGCAGCTGGGACCAGACGGTGCGGGTGTGGGACCTGGCCGGCGGCCGCCAGACCGGTCCGGAGCTGACGTTCCCGGCGCAGGTGCAGGCCCTGGCGGCGCTGCGGGACGGACGGTTGTTGGTGGGGTACGACCGGGGCGTTGCGGCTTTGTCGGCGGTTTAGGGGACGGTGGCTTTCGGTCGCAGCGGTTTAGGGGCGGCGGTTTAGAGCCCCTCTTGCGGGCGGGCGGACGCCGGTTCAAGCAGCGACCGCCGCGCCCGCCTCGCCGGTGACGCGAGACCGGCCACCACGGCCGGCCATGCCCCGAGCTATAACTCAGGAGCCGTCTCCTAGTCCCAGCTCACCCAGTCCCAGCTCACCTAGTCCCAGCTCACCCAGTCGTAGGCGCCGGCAGCGGCCCGGGCCGCCGCACATCAGGCTCCAGATAAATCATCCGCGCCTCCGGCACCGCCTCGCGGATCCGCGCCTCGGCGGCGTCGATGGCCTCGGCCACCTCCGACGCGCTGTCGTCGTGCTGCACCGCGATCTTCATCGCGACCAGCAGCTCCTCCGGCCCCAGGTACATCGTGCGCAGGTGGATGACGTCGGTGACGGTGTCCCCGTCGACCGCGGCGGCGCGGATGGCGGCCACGTCGTGCTTGCCCGCGCCCTCGCCGACCAGCAGGCTCTTCATCTCCACGGCCAGCAGGACCGCGATGCAGACCAGCAGCACGCCGATCGCCAGGGTGCCGACGCCGTCCCAGCGGCCGTTGCCGGTGGCCACCGCCATGCCGACGCCGAACAGCGCGAAGCACAGGCCCAGCAGCGCGCCGGAGTCCTCCAGAAGCACCACCGGCAGCTCCGGCGTGGTGGCGCGGCGGATGAAGCCGAACCAGCTGCTGCCCTCGCGCAGGTGGTTGGACTCGCGCACGGCCGTGCGGAAGGACATGCCCTCCATCACGATCGCGAACAGCAGCACCCCGACGGCCCAGTACCAGCTGTCGACCTTCTCCGGGTGCATGACCTTGTGCCAGCCCTCGTACAGCGCGAACAAGCCGCCGACGCTGAACAGCACCACGGAGACGATGAACGCGTACACGAACCGCTCGCGGCCGTAGCCGAACGGGTGCTCGGTGTCGGCCTTCTTGCGCGCCTGCTTACCGCCGATCAGCAGCAGCACCTGGTTGCCGGAGTCGGCGACCGAGTGCACGCCCTCGGCGAGCATCGACGCCGAGCCGGTGAAGGTATAGGCCACGAACTTCGAGACGGCGATCCCCATGTTGGCGGCGAGCGCCGCCATAACCGCCTTGGTGCTGCCTTCAGCGCTCATGAGCGCGAATCACCTGCTCCTCCGCTATTCCCCGGGCCCGAAAGGAAGCAGAGTAACAATGATCTACCATCCGCGGGGCGGCCTCCGGCCATGACGGGCGAACTCCCGGGCCAGCTCGGCACGGTCGTCCCCGGTCATCGGACGATAGCCCGAAGGGGTTCGGACGAACACCGGATCCGCCGTGTACCAGGCCTGTTCGACCAACCCGCGGACCACCACCTTGTTCGTGGCCGTCCTCGGCATCGAGGCGACAAGGCGCACATATCGGGGCCACCACAATTTTACGAAGTCCGAACGGGACCCCAAATAAGCACCGAACGCAATAGGGTCGAATTTCTCGACGAATTCGTCGGTCAGTTCCACGGCGACCATCACCTGGTCCCCCGCCGCGACATCCGGCACCCCGTACGCCGCCGCCGCGACCGCCCCCTGCCACTCCTCGACGGCCCGCGCGATCGGCCCGGAGGCGAAGTTCTCCCCGCCGACCCGGATCCAGTCCGCGGACCGGCCGGCGAAGAAGAAGTTGCCGTCGGCGTCCCGGTATCCCAGATCACCGGACCAGAACCGCCCGTCCCGCAGCTTGGCCGCATCAGCCTCGTGGTGCTTGTAGTAACCCTCGAACGCCCCGGCGCCGGCGAAGTTCACCATCTCCCCGACCTCGCCGACCGGACACTGCGCCCCGCTGTCCGGATCGACGATCCGCACGTCCCCGACCGGCACGCCGAGCGCGCCGGCGGGCGTGGACGGCAGGCGGTAGAAGGAGATCCCGCCCTCTGTCGAACCGAAGGCCTCGGTCACCAGACACCCGAAGCGCTTCCCGAACCGCTCGACGTCCGCCGGCGCCGCCTCGTTGCCGAAGACCTGCCTCAGGGGATTGGCGGCGTCATCGGGCTGCTCAGGGGTGGCCAGGATGTAGGCCAGCGGCTTGCCGACGTAGTTCGCGTACGTGGCGCCGAACCGGCGGACGTCCGGCAGGAAACCCGACGCCGAGAACCGGCGGCGCAGCGCGAGCGTGGCGCCGGTCGCCACAGCCGGGATCCAACTGGCGATGACAGCATTGCTGTGGAACAGCGGCATCGCGCAGTAGAGCACATCGGCGTCGGTGAGGCCACGCTGCCGGGCGAGCGTGGAGCCTTGACTCGCGAGCTTGCCCTGGGTGCAGACCACGGCCTTCGGGGCGGAGGTCGTGCCGGAGGTCAGGATGAGCATGAACGGGAGCTCGGAGATGTCCTCCCGGTCCTCCGCTCGGTCTTCGTCCCGGCCGTCCTCCCGGTCTTCGTCCCGGCCGTCGTCCGAGTCTTCATCCCGGCTTCTATCCCAGCCCTCATCCTGGAGTTCAAGACAAGCGCTGAAACCCTTACGCGGCGCGCCGATCCAGTTTTCGGCCGCGTCGATGTCCACCACCGGAACGCCGCAATCACCGACCATGTCCAGGAAGCGCGTCTCGGTGACGATCAGCGCGCAGTCGGTGTGCCGCGCATCCCGCACCACTTCTGCGGCGCCGCGCGTCGGATTCAGCCCGACCAGCGTGAACCGGCCCAGCGCCGCCGCCCCGAGCAGGAACGAGAACTCCGGCACGTTCTCCATCAGCACCCCGACATGCCGCGGCCCCTCCCCCGCCGCCGGCAACCGCTCGGCCAGCCATGCGGCCCGTGCCGCGCTGCGCTGGACGTGCTCGTCCCAGGAGATCCGCTGCACGGTGCCATCGCCACCATGGCCATCATCGACAACCCACATCAGCGCCGTGGCCTGGTCGCCGGCGCGAGCGATGAGGAGCTCGGCCACGGAGGTGTTCCAGCGTCCGGTCATGGCGCGCAGAGTAGGGACTGCGGCTTGAGAACTCTAGGGCCGTCTCCCAAGGCCACGAGCATCACCCCGGCCCGCACCGATGCCGCCGACTACGACACCCACACCCGCACCCGCACCCGCAGCCGGAACAACACCCTCACAACCGCGTAGCCACCCGCACCAGATCCGCCACCGCCCGCCCCCGGCTCCCGTCCGGCCAAGCGATGACCGTCGTCACCGGCGCCGCGTCCGACACCGGCACCGCCACCAAGTCCCGCCGCAGATCCACGGCGGCGGACTCGGGCACGATCACCATCGCCCGCCCCAGCGCCACCAACTGGTAGACCTGCGTCAGGCTGTGCACCTCAGGCCCCGGTCCTTCCGGGTAGCTCCCGTCCGGCCTGCACCACCGCGCCATCGGCGGATCCGGCAGCGCGGTCAGCTCGACCGCCCGGATCCGCGCGCGCCCGGCCAGCGGGTGCGACCTCGGCAAGATGGCCACCTGCTGCTCAGTGAACAGCGCCTCGGTCTCGAGTCCTTCAGCGGGGTCGAAGGGCAGGTGCAGCAGCGCGACGTCGGCCTTGCCGCTCAACAGCAACCTCTGGTGCTGATGCGCCTCGCAGAGCAGCAGCTCGACGTCGGCGGCGCCCGGCTCGGCCCGATAAGCGTCGAGCACCTTCGCCAGCAAGTCGCCGGCCGTCCCGGTCTTGACCGCGAGGATGATCCGCGAACGCTCTCGCCCCGTCTCCCGAGTGCGGCGCTCCGCCGTGGCCACCGCGGCCAGGATCGAGCGCGCCTCGGCCAAGAGCACGGCCCCGGCGTTGGTGAGCGTGACCTTGCGGCTGGTCCGTTCCAGCAACGTGACCCCGAGCCGCCGTTCGAGCTGGGCTATCGTCCGGGAAAGCGCGGGCTGTGCGATCTGCAGGCGCTCGGCGGCCTTCGAGAAGTGCAGCTCCTCAGCGACGGCGACGAAGTACTGCAACTCGCGGGTCTCCATGACTCCACGGTAACGCCCATCGACGTCGAACGATGCCGTTCCGACATCGCTGCGGTGCCCGGTTGCTGTTGGTCTGCGCCACCACCGGCGACCAGACTTGCCATCATGAGCGAGCAGAGCACAGGTGAGAAGACGATCGCGCTGGTCACAGGCGCGAACAAGGGCATCGGGTACGAGATCGCGGCCGGCCTGGGCGCGCTGGGCTGGAGCGTCGGCGTCGGGGCCAGGGACGAGCAGCGGCGGGAAGAGGCCGTGGCGAAGCTGCGCGCCGCCGGCGTGGACGCGTTCGGGGTGCCCCTGGACGTGACCGACGAGGCCAGCGTGCGGGCCGCGGCACGGCTGATCGAGCAGCGGGCCGGACGCCTCGACGTGTTGGTCAACAACGCCGGCAGCGCGGAAGGCTGGCCGGACAACCCGACCGCGCTGGACCCGGAGGTCGTGCTGCGGCTGGTGGACATCAACGTGATCGGCGTCATCCGGGTCACCAACGCGCTGCTGCCGTTGCTGCGCCGTTCGGCGCACCCGCGCATCGTCAACCAGTCCAGCCACGTCGCCTCCCTCACCTTCCAGACCAACCCCGACCTCAACCGGGGCGGGATCAGCGGCGGATACACGCCGACGAAGACGTATCTGAACGCCGTCACCATCCAGTACGCCAAGGAACTGGCCGACACCAACGTCCTGATCAACCTGGCCTGCCCCGGCTACGTGGCCACCGACCTGAACGGATTCCAGGGCACCAGCACCCCCGAGGAAGGCGCGAAGGCCGCCATCCAGTTGGCGACGCTGCCCGACGACGGGCCCCGCGGCGGGCTGTTCGACGCCGACGGCGTCGTGCCGTGGTGAGCTGAGGTCAGGTGAGGTGGGGTGACGACCCCACCGACCCCACCGGTACGGCCCGTGGGACAGACGCTCTATCGTGCCCATCATGGACCTGATGGACACGGCGGTGGTGAAAGGCACTCTCGCGGACGGCACCGAGGTGCTGGCGGTGAGCGTGGAGGCGGGGACGGCGCCGGACGCGTGGCGGACGCTGCGCGCGGCGCACGCCTCGACCGGGCTGTGGCCGTTCCTCGTCGATCCACGGACGCCGACGATCCTGGACAAGCTGCCACGCCCGGTGCAGGAGAAGGAACGGCATCGCGGCGCCGCTGAGATTTTCGCGATTGCCGAGTTCTTCGCGACTGCTGAGACCCTCGCGACCACGGATGCCCGCGGTTCCGCTGACAAGGCCCCATTCCCATCGCCTCGCGCCGACCAGGTCTCGTCCGCGGTCCGGGCCACGACCATCGGCCTGGTCCCGGCCGAGTACGGCGGCGTGGAGGTCCCCGGTCTGCTCGACTGGGACGGCGCGCTAGGAACATCAGGGATCGAACACACCGCGGTCCTGGCCGACTGGCGCCGCCGGTTCGGTGCGGAACTGATGACGCTCACCGGCGATCGGATCGAGCTGCACGTGCCACGACCGCCGGCCACGCCCGAAGGAATCAAGGCCGTGGCGCTGGAGCAGACCGGTTACTGCCCCGGTGTCCTGTTCCAGAGCGGCGGGACCCTGTGGTCTTTCCAGTGGGAGTAGCGGCGGAAGCGGAAGCGGAAGCGGAAGCGGTGCGAGTAAGCAGGGAAGACTGAGGAGCCGCAATCGGATTCATACCGACCGCGGCTCCTCAGCCCTTTGATGTCATTCAGGCAATCACTCTGACCGTCAGGCGTTCGCCCCCGCCATAGCCTTCGGCTCCATACCCTCCGCCGCATCGTTCGTGTCCGGCGTCGTCATCGCCGACATCCGAGGCGCCTTCACCAGGAACGGCACCACCGCGGCCACCAGCGCCAGCACCGAGGCGATCAGGAACGCGTGGGTGTAGGCGTCGATCGCCGGCAGCTTCACGCCCGGCGCGACCTGCTTCATGTTGCCGGTCAGCACCGCGCCGATCACCGCCGTGCCGACGGCGCCGCCGACCGTCCTTAGCACCGCGTTCATGCCGTTGGCGATCCCCGACTGCTGCACCGGCACCGAGGCGTTGATGTACGCCGGCATCGCCGCGTAGGCCATGCCCACGCCGACGCCCATCACGCCGGAGGCGACCACGACGTGCCACGACGAGCTGTGCGCGAAGATCAGCAGACCCAGGCCCACGGCCGTGAACGCGCCGCCGAGCACCAGGGGCAGGCGCGGGCCGCCGCGCTTGATCAGCGCGGCGCCGACCGGGGCGGCGGCGAAGGAGCCGACCGCGGACGGGAAGAGCATCCAGCCGGAGGCCAGGACCGAGGCGCCGAAACCGTAGCCGACCGCCTTCGGGGTCTGCGTGAAGTCGCTCATCAGCAGGAACGACCCGTACATCGCGAAACCGACCAGGACGCCGGCGGTGTTGGTGACCGCGACGGCCGGCTTGGCCAGCATCGCGATGTCCACCAGCGGCGATGCCACCCGGCGCTCGACCACCACCCACAGCACCAGGACCACCGCGGCGACCACGAACAGGCCGAGTGTGCGGGTGGAGCCCCAGCCCCAGTCGTTGCCCTGGCTGACCGCGATCAGCAGCGCCGAGAGCCAGCCGGCCAGCAGCAGCGCGCCCAGCGGGTCGGCCTTGCCCTCGGCCTTGATCGGGTCGTGCGGGACCAGCCACAGCACCAGGGCGAAGGCGACGGCCGCCAGGACCGCGCCCATCCAGAACACCGACTCGTAGCTGAAGTGCTCCATCACCACGCCGGTGGCGACCAGGCCCAGGCCCGAGCCGACGCCGAGCGCCGCGGAGACCATCGCCACGCCGCCGGTGACCTTCCGGCGCGGCAGTTCGTCGCGCACCACGGCCACCGCCAGCGGCAGGATCGCACCGCCCGTGCCGGCGACGATGCGGGCTATCAGCAGCATCCCGAAGGACCCGCCGATCCCGCCCAGCACGCCGCCGACGAGCACGCCACCGATCGCCACCACCAGCATCGGCTTGCGGCCGCGCAGGTCGCCGATGCGCGCCAGCAGCGGGGTGAGCACCGCGGCGGAGAGCAGGTTGGCGGTCATCAGCCAGGTGATGCCGCTGCCGGCCACATTCAGGTTCTTCTGCAGCGTCGGCAGGATCGGGACCACGGAGGTCTGGACGAGGGAGAAAGCCAGTACGGACAACACGAGCGCGGGCAGTACTCCCCGCGATCGCCGCGCCTGGTGGGACATGGTGCGCTCCATAGTTTCACTGGTCTACAGTTAACGTCATGAAGTATTTAACCACGGCCGGGCCGGATGTTGAGCGCGGGACGGCGCCCGCATACGGTTGCTCCGTGACCAGCTCCGAACACCACGCCGTTCTGGATAACCGCCGCGACCCCGTGACCGCCCAGGTGCTGGAGCTGTTCTGGGCGGCGTCCCAGGCCTTCTACGACAACTACGACGAGGCCGCGGCCCGCCACGATCTGACCCGCATGCAGGCGTTCGTGCTGGCCAACCTCATGTCCGGGCCGAAGCCGATGCGGTTCCTGGCCGAGCACCTGAAGTGCGAGCCGTCGAACATCACCGGTCTGGTGGACCGGATGGAGGCGCGCGGGCTGGTGACGCGCGAACCGGATCCGGAGGACCGGCGGGTGAAGAGAATCACAGCCACCGAAGTCGGCCGGGCCTCGTTCGACGCGGTGTGGGGCGGGCTGACGTTCGCGGCGGAGCCGTTGGCCGGGCTCAGCGGCGCGGAGCGGGAGACGTTGCGGGATCTGCTGGCGCGGGTCGTGCCGAACGCGAAGGCGGCGGAGTAGTCACTCCGCCGCCAGTGAGCTATCCAGGCCGATCAGCTATCCGGGATGTCCCGGAGTGCTGGTGATCGGGGCATCGGCGGGCGAGGGCTTCGGATCGCCGGTGGTGGCCGAGGTGACGGCGGCGGCCAGCACGAGTGCCGTCACGACCGCCTGCACGAGGAACACGCGGGTGTGCCGGGCCCGGATCAGCAGGTACGTGATCACAGCGAAGACGGCCGTCACGACGAACAGCACGACCAGGTCCTCCTGCCAGGCCCGGCGGCGCAGGCCGAGGCTGGCGTCGCCGAAGCGCTGGACCTCTATGACGAACAGCACGACCAGCGCGATGACCGCCACGGCCAGATCGCCGAGCAGGACGCGGGCGATGAGCGGCATGCGCTCGGGTTCGGGGTCGTAGGCC